>MGZO01000128.1:0-21138 GCA_001802655.1 Hydrogenophilales bacterium RIFOXYD1_FULL_62_11 | reverse complement strand
GGCGTGCTCAAGGTGCTGGAGGAAATGAACATCCCCATCGATTACGTGGTAGGCACCAGCATGGGGTCCATCATCGGCGGGCTCTACGCTTCCGGAATGAGCCCGCAGGAGATCGAGCGGGAAATCCAGAATATCGACTGGAAGGACGTCTTTGTCGACAATCCGAACCGGGAGGATCGCTCCTTCCGCCGCAAGCAGGATGACGTGCTCTATGTCTTCAAGGCCAAGCCCGGCTTCAACGAAGGCAAGATCGAAATGCCGCTGGCCTATGTTCATGGCCAGAAGTTCGATCTGCAACTGAACCGCCTGACCGCGGGGGTGAGCCAGACCAAGGATTTTGACCAGCTTCCCATCCCCTTTCGCGCGGTCGCAACGGATCTTGAAACCGGCAGGGAAGTGGTCCTGAAATCCGGCAATCTCTCCCGCTCCTTACGCGCGAGCATGGCCGTGCCGGGGGCCTTTGATCCGGTCGACATCGACGGCAGGCTGCTGGTGGATGGCGGCATCAGCAACAATGTGCCGGTCAGCGTGGTGAAGGCGATGGGCGCGGACATCGTGATCGTGTCGGATCTGGGCAGCGACATGCTCACGCGGGACCAGATTACTTCGGCCCTGAGCGTGGCCGGGCAGCTGGTCAACTTTCTGTTTGCACTCAATTCCCAGGAACAACTGAAGAGCCTGGGTCCGCAAGATGTCCTCATCACATCGAAGCTGGGCGACATTGGCGCAGGCAGCTTCGACCGTATCGACGAAGCCATGCCGATCGGCGAGAGGGCCGCACGGCAGGCCACAGAGTCGCTGCGGCGGTATTCGCTCAACCAGGAAGCGTACAAGCGCCACGTGGCCGCTCGGGAAAGGTCTAAAACCGATGCCGGGGTCGTCGCGTTTGTCCGGATTGATAACCAGTCCAAGGTCAGCGACGAGGTCATCTCCAGCCATATTGCCGCCAAGCCGGGCGAGCCCCTGGACGTCGCCCGGCTGGAACAGGATATCCAGCAGATCTACGGCCTGGAAATATTCGAGTCCGTGCGCTACGAACTGGTTGAGGAAAACGGTCAGACCGGAGTAGTCATCCAGGCCCGAGAGAAGCCCTGGGGGCCCGGCTATCTGCAGACCGGCTTGATCACTTCCAGCAATTTCAAGGGGGATGCGACATTCCGCCTGGGCCTGACCTACACCATGACGCAAATCAACGCGCTCAACGGGGAATTGCGCATCGGCGGCCAGATCGGCGATGAGCCAGCACTCTTCGGGGAGTTTTTCCAGCCCCTCGACCCCGCTGCGCGCTATTTCGTCACGGGCAAACTCGGCTATCAGACCAAAAACATCAATTTGTTCGACAACGCGGGCAACAACATCGCCCAGGCCCGTGCGAGCGGATATGGACTGGAACTGGGTGCGGGCCGGCAATTCGGCACCTGGGGCGAAGCGCGGCTTGGCTATCGCCGCGAGACCGGCGAAATCGATGTCGGCATCGGCGCGCCGACGCCGAGCCAGGACTACGATACCGGGCAGTTTTTTATGCGCTTGACCGATGACAAACTGGACAGCGTGTATTTCCCGACCAAAGGTCATGTCGGCAAAGCGGAATGGCGCATGTCGCGCAAAGATTTCGGCGCCGATACCGATTTTGACCAGGCCACCCTGGGCTACCACCACGCGTTCAGTTGGGGACGCAACACCCTGTTCGGTGGTGTGCTGGTGAATATCACGCCGGACGAGGACGCCCCGATCCAGAGCCTCTATCGACTGGGCGGTTTCCTCCGGCTGTCAGGCCTGGCCGAGGACGAACTGACCGGCCAGCAAGCCGGCATGGCGCGGCTGGTCTACCTGCGCCGCATCAACGACATTCAGTTTTTCAAGGCCTATGCGGGCGCAAGCCTGGAACTGGGCAACGTCTGGCAGGATTCGGGAGACATCTTTGATGACTCGATCGTCGCTGGCAGCGCCTTTATCGGTGCGGACACCCCCATCGGTCCGGTTTATATTGGCTATGGGCACACCGATCGCGGAGACGACAGCCTGTATCTGTTCCTCGGCCCGCTGTTCAGCTTCTAGGAATCCTGAACAGGTGAGGGATGCGCTGGGCGGTCTGTACGGATGTGCGTCTGGCAAGGCTGCAAAAAGTACGGCATGCGTCTTGTCCGGAAAAACATGCCCGTCTATTGAGTCCATAAGCCAGCATGCTCCGTGTGATGTACTCGATTCGAACCGATGCGACGGCGGGCGAGCGACCGCTACCACACTCATTTGACGAAACGAAGCGCTGCCGTCTGCGCGCTCTGCTTGTCGCCTTGATGCTGACACTGGCGGGATGTGCCACCCCAGTGCGTCTGCCCGATCATCCCCCAGACCTGGCTCCGCCGGTTCATGTCCCGGAGAGCACATGGTGGGAGGTCGATAGCGACATCGGCGCGGCGTCGCTAGCTGCGAAAGCATCTGCCCGGGACGAGGCCCGTGGTGCCATGGCGAATTGGAAGCGCCGTATCCAGAAGCGCACCGAGACCGACTTCATCCCCTGGTTCACCGATTTCTGGACCCAGCAGTGGCTGGCCATGAAAGTGGCCTGGTACAAACTGAGCGCCGAAGAGGGGGCCGATCCGACCATAAAACGGCTGTCCGCCTATTTGCAGACGCAATATCGCGAGCGCGTGCTGGACCCCGTCGCCAGGGAAATCGATCCTGACAAGGTCAGGGCGCTGGCGACGAATCACTACGCTCAACGCCTCAGCGCGCAACTACAGGAAATCCCGCGGCGCTACGGCGTGCCGGTCGATCAATTCGACCGGAGAATCAAGGCCATTCCCGCGATTGCGCTGACGCATCAGCCTGCCCACAGCGCTTCGCTCTATGAGGTTGTCCACGCCGAGCCGATCGCCACGCTGCCTGCCTATGTGGCCCTGAGCATCCAGGTCCGCAAGGACTCGGGCACCACGGGGAACGGGCCATCGGACGCCAGGATATCGCCCGTGGCGAAACGGGCCAGCGAAATACTGGCGGCCAGGCTCATCACCAGCGGTGGCGCAAGCGCGGCCGCAGCAGCGATCGGTGGCGGCGCAGGCGTAATCATTTCATTCGGTACGGCCGGCTTTAGCGCGATCGCGCATGAAAAGGATCGGCCGAAAATGGAAGCCCAGCTGCGGGAAAGCCTGCGCCTGGCGCTGGCCGATATGTGGCTTGAGTTGGTGGAAGACCCTGCCACTGGGGTGATGGCAGAGGTCTATCACCTATCCGGGCAGATTGAAGGCGGTCTCGTCAAAACGCTTACCCAGCCGGCACCCTTCGAACCGGCGCCGCAAGGCACCCCCCTCAGGAACGAAAAGAGCGATAACGAAGGTCTGTCCGCTAAGGGGCGATCCGACAAATGAACCGACACGCCTTCCCAGGGATGATGCGGTCCGGACCTACTTCACGCAGCGCCGCAGCGGCACCTCATCCAGAGGAAAACGCTGCTTCAGGCTGTCTTCCTTCAGGCTGAGCTTGGTTTCGCCCAGGACCCTGTCGGCATTCAGGCGCACGATAAAAGGCGAGGCCCGCGCTGTGCCGAACTCGGGGATCAGCCATATCTCGATGCCGTCCGACTTCGCGCCACCCACACAGGAGTGGCAGACATCGATGTCCTTGAAAGTTCGCGTCTCGGTTCCGTTCTTCAGCACCAGTCGATCGCGCTCGACGACCAGACCCAACTGTGAGTCACAGCTTTGCGCTTGAGGCACCCAGTAACCACGAAACGCCATCGGCACATCGTCGTTTACGGGAGATGTCGCACAACTTGCCAGCAGCAGGCTTGCCATCCAGCGCATGGTTGGGTCATCCCACGATCAAGCCCAAAAAGATCGCCGCGCGTCGCCAACGTGGCCGGATGCTCCACCCCGGCACCCGCACGGGCGACCGCGGCGTTCGGTCAGTTCACATTGACGACCACGTACTGGTTACCCGAGGACTGATAGTAGGTCCCGCCGCACATATGCAGGGTGGTGCCCTCGACCACGACGACCGTGCAGGCAGGCGGCAGGGTGGCAACGTAAATGGTCGTCCTGTAAATCATGCGCCGCGTAGTGCGCCGGGCCACGCCCGCCACACTCACCGGTGTAAGTGGTCTGCCGACGATGGCATGGGCTTCCTTGACCAGTGACACACCCTCAAAGCCGGTTCCCGGCTGGTAATCGGCAAAGGCCAGCACCAACCCGAGTGCCAACATCCCAAATGTCGCTTTTTTCATCATTTGCTCTCCTGCTTGTCCGTAATCTCGCCCGTTTCGTCAACAGGGAGCGCCTCCAGCTTGTCCGCACCCTTCGGTGCGACAAACTTGAACCGGCTGGAAGCGATCACCGGTTTGGTATTCCAGTTACTCAACTGAACGCTGTATTGCGGCGCCCCGGTCATCCACTTGGTGGTGATCACATACTTCATGGGAAGCGGTTCATCGCCGGCTTTCACCCAGATCTGCCAGTCGACCTTGGGGGTGCGGAACGCAAGGTGATGGGTTTCGACGCCGCCCACGTAAGCCTTGCCGTAATAACCGCTGCTGGTGACGCCCGAAGTGAGCGCCGTGTAGGGATCGGACAGCAGCAGATCGGCACCCGGCAAGCCAAGACCCGTTCCCAGTTCGAGCACACGGATGGCGTCGTCGGTAGAGCCTTTTAAATCTTCCTGGACATAAGCATTCAATGTCTTGCCATACAAGGTCAGCATGGCGCCATCGTAGAACAGCTCCGCGTCGGCAAACTTGCCATGCCGCGTGGCATGAAAGCGTGACGGCCGCTCCATCAGCACATCCGAGTGACTGTTCAATTGCAGTTTTTGTCCAGTCGTTGTCATGACCTCGTTGCTGATATCCGCCGACACGCTGAAGGCTTTGGTGCCCGCAAGGTAGTTGGACATGGACCGCAAAATCCCATCCGCATCCGAATTGATGCCCTCGGCAGCCATCGCCGATCCGGCCGGGAAGCCGAGCACAGCCGCGAGCGATGCGGCCAGCAGGCCACGCTTCAATAATGGTTCATGTTTCATACGTTCTCCCTTGATTACAGTGGTCGTTTTCATCTTCACATCCTCTTCGTTCGGATACATTGCACGCTGGCGATCAGCGGGGCCCGACCCGGTTGACGGGTCCGCCCAGATTCACCCCGACCCCGCCGCTGTAGCCGACGCCTGCCTGGCCGGCGCCCGCACCCGGCAGCACACCGACACCTGACGCGGGCCCGCCCACCCCACCGACTCCGGGGGCGACGCCGGGACCGGGCGCGCCCACCCCGACTCCGGGCGTCACGCCCACGCCGGGCGCCCCGGCTCCTACGGTGGAGCGGCGGGCGACGCCGGCATAGCTGACCGGTGTTGCCGGCCGACCGACGACCGCTTCCGCAGTGGCGACCAGGCTGCCGTTCAAAACGGACCCGATCTCACCATTACTGATCCAGCCGGCTGCAGCCAGCGTGAACACAAGCAGGGACTTGCGTGTGATGCGTTTCATGGTTCCACTCCTGTCGGTGCGCCTTGCGGCAATTCGTCGAGTTCGATCAGCGCTTCCGGCTTGATCTGTATTGCGCCGCGCGGCGGCACGAATGCAAAGGCATTCGCTGCCGGCTTGACGCCGGTTTTCCAGCTCTTGATGCGCAGGGTGTATTGCGGCGCGCTGTTCATGGTCTTGCTGGTGATGACCATTTTTCGCGGGATGGGCCGCTCACCCGCCTCGACCCAGAGTTGCCAGTCCGTATCTGCGTTGCGGAAGGCGAGGTGCTCGCATTCGTGGCCATCGATGACGCCGCGGCCGATATGCTTGGCTTCCAGCACCCCGGCCACGAGGACGTCATAGGCGTTCGACTGCAGCAAGTCTGCGCCGGGCAAGGCAACGCCATACCCCATGCGCAAGGATGAGATCAATTGATCCACGCTGCCGGGTGCATTGAACTGGACGTAGCCGTTGATGTTCTTGCCATAAATGCTGGCCGTCTTGCCGTCGAAGGCCAGCGCCACGTCTGCATAGCCGCCCATCCGGTGGGCGCGCAGCTTGTCCGGGCGGCTCAGCAGCAACTCGCCGGAGTTGGTGAACTGGATCTTCTCCAGTTGCGGCGTGATCACTTCGATATCGCTGTCGAAGCTGGCTTCGATCGTCTTCTGGCTGCCGACATAATCCGACATGGCCTTGAGAATGGCCATGGCATCATTCCCTTGCGCTTGGGCGCTTGCCCCGACCGAGAAAATCGCCACCGCCAGTGCCACGCTGGCAACCAGCACGCCGCCGCGCTTGCCGCCTTCGATTTTCGTGTTCGCGTTCATCCTGTCGCTTCCTGTTTGAAAATCCAGTTGTCAATCTAGCGAGAGCGGGGCAAATACGTAATTGGACTTTGGTCTCATCGGGCAGCCCCATGCCCCGGCTTGAAGCCGCTCCTCGGCGACCCCGTTCAACGCAACCCCTGCAAAACAGGCAGGAAACAGACATGAAAACGCGGGCATCAGCCCGCGTTTTCATGTCGTCACTCAAATGAACTGCCCCGCATTACCAGCTCAGGTAGGTCACGCCCATACCCACGATCCACTGGTCCTGCGCACCCCTGCCTGCCACTCCTTCCACCAATGGACTGTCTGCGGCATCCCCTGCGATGTTGGCATAACGCACGCCACCCGCCAGCGCCCAGCTCTTGCTCAGATAGACGATCGCGCTGACATTGGCGAAGTACTGGTTCGCGCCACTGCCGGCGGTAAAGTCAGGCAGGCCCGAGGTACCGCGGTTGCCCGCATTCACGCCGAAAAAGTAGTTGTTCCAGTCCTCGTCGGCATACCACATGCCTGCGCCCATATTGAGGTCCACCGCCTTGCTGATCTGATGGAAGTATTGGCCGGCCAGGCGCATGCGGGTGCCTTCGTTCCCGTCTTGTGAGTTCATCAGACCGGTCAGACCCAGGGTCCAGCGGTTGCGTGGGTTTTGCGGGTCCGCAGCGACGTACTGGATGAATGCCCCGTATTCCAGGAAGCTATCCAGATCAATCATGCGGTCGACAACAGGATCGTCGACGTCCTCGCGCCCGAACGAATAATTGAACACGGGGCCGGCACGCCATGACAAACTGTTCAGCAGATTCACGTCCAGTTCATTGGCGACCAGCGCAACAAAGCGGTTCGAGTCCTTGAATTGATAACGCACCATGGGCGCCACACCCACGGTGGTGTCATCGGAACCCAGGTAATCCGGCAACACCCCGACGGCCGCACCGATGACGAGCGGGACATGTTCAGGCATCACCGCATCCATCATGCCGTCAGCAAAGGCGCTGCTGCCAGACAGGACGCAGGCAACGGCAACGCCCAGTTTCTTGATTGACACATTCATTGCGTAATACTCCATTGGGTTGAAACGGGTTAGAAACGGTTCCCCTGCCCGTGCAGGCAAGAAAAAATGGTTACAGCGGCGTGCACGAGCCAAACAGCACGTAGGCCCCATCCCGGCTGCTGAAGGTCGTGACCATCTTGCCGTTCTCGGTGTTGATCGCCATGCTCCAGGCCAGGCCCAGTTCGGTTCCCTGAAGCAGGATCTGGTGTGGATCCTTCTCCATAGCACTGAGCGGCGAACTGCGCTTAGGCCCGATGATGACCCTCCTGGCGAAATCGATGCGCATGAAGGCAGGGGCGCCGACATCCTCCGGAATCCCCTTCTCGCACCCCTCACCGGAAACACAGTCCATCGCCTCGACCGGCGCGCAAACCAGGGGCCTGGAACCGTCGAAATCACCCGCGATCGCCGTCGCGCCGAACGTCCAGATCAATGCCGCCATGGACATTTGCGCCAGGTTGCTCATGTCCGTCTCCTCATTTGATCGTGTAGCCACGGCCTTCCATGCAGGCACCATAGGCCCGGTAGAACGTGTCCATCTGCTGCTGGCGCTGGGCCTGGGCCTGCTGGTTCTGGGCCTGCTGGCTCTGGCGGGCCTTGCGCCCGCCGCCCATGGTTCCGACGACCGCGCCAATTGCCGCACCCTTGCCCGTATCGCCCGCGATGCCGCCGATAAGCGCGCCACCCGCCGCGCCCATCAGGGCGCCGCCCACGCGTTCCCCACCGCCGACGGCCGGCCCCGTTTTCTGCGGCGGTGGCGTCTGTGCCAGGACGGCAGGATCGATGCCCGTGTTCTGCTTGGCCCAGGTATGACACGCGCTATCGTCCTTGCCCTGCTGTTTCGCGCTCTGCCCTTTCGCCGGATAGACGACGGGCTGCTGCGCCATGGCAGAGACGGCCACGCACAAGGCCGCGATGCCGAGGCTGACTCGAATGGAATTGCGCATCGTTAACACTCCGTTGGGTGAGGTCGATGAGTTGGGGCTGTCAGCTCGTGCAGCCGTTCGCCGGTTCGATTCGGGGTGACTGCGCTCATTTCGGGAACAGCAAGGTCACCGCCAGCCGGAATCCCCAGCCTTCCGGGCCGGCGCCTTCCGGACTGTCCGCCCAGTAGCGCGCGCCGGCTTGAAGGGTGAGCGGCTGGTTGCCCACCTTCAGCATCTGGCTGACCATGAGGTTGACCGGCACCGACCACTCCTCCGATTCCCAGTCGTAGGTGGATTCCGTATTCACGGTAAAACTGGTGAGCGTCTTGGTGGTGTAGGACAGAAAGGGCTGCAGGAAGGTAACGCTGATGTCGCGGCGGTCGTCATCGCCGGCCACCGACCAGATGTGGTTCGCCAGCGCGCCAACGGTCCAGCCGTTCTGCTGCTTGAGCACCACGGCGGTCGGACCCAGGCCCCACTTGTCGGCGGTCAGGCGGTCTTCGCTGCCGGTGGGCAGCAGCAGCACCGGTCCCACGCCCCAGATCCATCCGCCCGCGGTCGGCTTCTTGGGCGAGAAGAACAGGCTTTGCGTGATGTCGCCGACCCCGGAATCGGTGCCGGCGCCGGGGACGACGTCTTGCTGACTGACCAGCGGGACGATGGTGCGCGAGATCAGGTTCCAGTCCGCGCCGATCGAGAACGGGATCACCGGCTGGACGTTCAACTGCCACTTTTCGCCCTGCTCGGCCGGGCCGATGTTCTCGTCGTAATTGAGCTGCATGGGCAGGCTGATGAGGGCGGCGATCGGATTCAGTGCCTGCTTGGCAAGCTCGGCATCGCTTGCCGCGGCCGGCAGGACCGCAAGTCCGGTCGACAAGGCCGCCAGGCGAAGGGCAAACACAGGGCTTCTATTCATGATGACTCCTGTAGTGACTCAACAAAATAGCGCGAACGGCAATGCGCGTGCCTGCTTCAGGAAATTGGACCTTGGGCCCACAGGCTCGGCGGGGGCACGCCTCCCTGCTCGCCTCCGCGCGATCACTTTTTCAGCTTGGTGAATTTCGTGCCCTTGCCCGACCAGCCGCCCATCAGACCTTCCTTGCCGAAGGCGAAGGCAACGACTGAGGATTTGGCTTTCAGGGTGTCCGCAGACATCGTGGGGGTCGATGCATCCACCACCGTCACGCCCGCGTCCACCCCCGCGCCCCAGCCACTGCTGGCGCGGAAGCTGTCGAGCGCTTCCTGGGTCAGGAACAGGAACACGAAATTCGCCTTCTGGTAGCCGGCCTGGAAGCCTGCCGAGCCAGCCTCCATCTTGTAGTAGTCGACGCTCTTTCCACCGACCCGCAGCGCGCCCTCGCCCCATTGCGCACCGACGACGAAACCGACTTTCTTGACGTCGGGCATGACGAGCACGCCTGTGGCTGCTTTGAGATATTCCTCGGCGCCCTTCACCTCTTTTTTGAAGCTTTGCAAGGCAACATCAACACTCGCATCGATGTCCCGGGTGTCCTTGGCGTGCGCCGCCCCTGCGTGCGACAGGAAGAACGGCAGGACCAGTGCGGTGAGAAAGGCGCGGAAGGGGATGGGGGTATGTTCGATCATGATTCGAATCTCCAAATGAAAGTGAAGCGCATATCCCGGGCGGGGCACGATGGGCCGAAACTCGGCCACACGGAATAAGCGTAGGGTTTGTGCACAACCGGGTCTATTGGGCTTTGGTCCCATACCCGGCCGCAAACCATGCCGCTGGCGTTATTCGGTAAACTGGCCGGGTTTCATCCCACGCACGCCAAACCCACCCAATGAGCACCCTCCTCGTCCCCAGCCTGTACCTCATGAGCGGCATCTGCGCCTATGCGGCGCTGCACCACGGCCTCGCCGTGATGCAGCGGCGGGTGAGCCAGGTCCATCTGCTGTTCGCCGCGCTGTGCGCGGTGGTCATGGCCTACATCCTGGTCCGGGCGGGCGCCTACCAGGCGCAAACGGTCGAGGCACTGGTTGCGCTGCGCAAGTGGGAGGTTGTCGGGGTCTGCTTTATTTTCATGATTTTCCCCTGGTTCATCGCCGGGTTCACCGGCGTCCGGCCGCGCCGGTTTCTGCTCGCGTTGAGCGTTTTCTGGTTCCTGATTTTTGCCGTCAATCTGATCCTCCCCTACGGTGCCCAGTTTGCCGACTTGCCGAGGCTCACCTATTTCGACCTGCCCTGGGGCGAGCGTGTAGTCGATCTGCGCGTCTTCCAGCCCAGCCTCGCGCACAAGATCGCACTGGTGGGCGTTCTTGCCATCATCGCTTTCGGCGTCCATGCGAGCATCGATCAGTACCGGCGCGGCCTGAAGTGCCGGGCCCGTTCGCTGGCCTGGGCGCTGGGCCTGTTTTTCAGTTTCATTTTGTTCAACTGGGCCGCCAACTGGGGGCTCATCGATTTCATCCATCTGAGCGAGTTCGGCTTCCTCGCCATGCTGGTGATGATGGACCTGGAGATGATGCGGGAATCGCGCAATGACAAACGGCGGATGCGTGACGTGCTGGATCACCTGCCCGTGGCGATCTGCCTGAAGGATCTGCGCGGGCGCTTCCAGCTGATCAACCGCGGATTCGAGACGCTTTTCCATGTCGACGACGGTGCCATTCTGGGCAAGACCGCTTTCGACACGCTCCCTCAGGAGCAGGCGCGGCGCTTCCGTATCGATGAAAAGCAGGCTATCGAAACCGGCAAGGACGTCGAACGAGAGCACGTTCTGGAATGGGACGGCGCGCCTCGCATCTATGAAACCCACCAGTTTCCGCTGCTGCGCCAGGACGGCACCGCCTACGCAGTGTGCGGCGTGTATATCGACATCACCGAAACCCGGCAGAAGGATGAGGCGCTGCACAAGTTTCGCCGGCAAATCTGGCACACCGACCGTGTGGCAAGCACGGGCGCCATCTCCGCTTCGCTCGCCCACGAGATCTGCCAGCCGCTGGCCGCCATCCTCAACAATGCCCAGGCGGGCCTGCGCTTCCTCGATCATGATCGGGTCGACCTCGAGGAGATACGCGAGATTTTTCAGGATGTCGTGCGCGATGACAAACGCGCCGGCACCATCATCAACGGCTTGCGCGCCATGTTGCAGCAGCAGGAAACCCCCTATGCCGACGTTGATCTGGGCCAGTGCATCGAAGAGGTCCTCGAACTGCTGCACAGCGAGGTGATCCGGCACGGCGTGGACGTCGAGCGCAGGCTGGAAACGAATCTGACTGTGCGGGCCAACAAGACGCAACTCCAGCAGGTGATCCTCAACCTGACGATCAACGCCCTGGACGCCATGGCGGAACAACCGGCAGGCGAACGCAGGCTGCGAATCGAGGTAACACACACCGACAGCAAGGCCGCAGTATCAATCAGGGACACCGGCGTCGGCATTGCGGAAGACATGCTGGACCGGATATTCGAAGGTTTCTACACGACCAAGCCACAGGGCCTGGGGGTGGGCCTGGAAGTGTGCCGCTCGATCATGGAATCGCACCACGGCTCCATCCGGGCCGAAGCCAACCCGGACCGCGGCGCCACGTTCCACTTCACCCTGCCGCTTACCGGGGACGTCGCCGCACCGGACGGGGCGGCCAGCGCGTAAGCGTCAGGGCCGCGATGGCCCATGCGTCGTCGCTACGGTCTGGCGTCTTCCTGTACCACCCATGAGATCGCATCCAGCAAAGCCTGATCGTCCACGGGCTTGCGCAGAAAAAACCGCACGCCCAGGTCGCGGGCCAGCTGGCGCGTGTCGTCGTCGTCACGCGCCGAAATCGCGATCACCGGCAGGGCAATGCCTTTCTCCCTGAGCCGCGCGCTCAGTTCCAGACCGTTCATGCGCGGCATCGTGATATCCATGAGGATGCAGGCATGGTCTTGGTTGTGCACTTCCGCCAGAAAGTCTTCCGGGCTTTCGTAGGCCTGGCTCTCGATTCCGGCCGAACGCATCAGGCGCGACAAGCCCTTTCGTACCGAGTCGTCGTCGTCGACGATGCTTACATGAAGTGTTCCGGCTTTGAGTGGCACAACCCGCGCCCCGCTCGTGTGTAGAGAAGCTCGAAGTTAGGCGCTTGGTGCTCAAGGAACAATTAGACTTTGGTCTCATTCCCCCGCCCACTCACGCCGTCGCCGCCCCAACCGCATGTCCCGGCGCGAAACCCGCCTGACACGCCAGATAGGGATCGACGCCAATAAGACCAAAGTCCAATTCCCCCTCCCCGGCTTCTGGCTTACCTTGGCATGGAATCAAGTGCGCCTTGGCCCTGCCATGCGTACCTCATGAGACCCTATCAGGAAGACAGAAGTCATGGCAAACGACAATCAAGCAGCGGGTGGGCCCTACAACATTGTGTTCATCCTGACGGATCAGGAGCGCCATTTCCGCCCGGACGAACTCCCCAAGGACTATCGCCTGCCGGCCCATGAGCGGCTGGCGAAGAAAGGCGTCGTGTTCGAGAATCACCGCATCAACTCCTGCGTGTGCACGTCCTCGCGCTCGGTGATCTATACCGGTCTTCACATCCAGCAGACAGGGATGTTCGACAACGCGAACTTCCCCTGGTCGAGGAGCCTGCCCACCGACATCAAGACGCTCGGCCACCTGCTGCGCGAAGCCGGCTACTACACTGCCTACAAGGGCAAGTGGCACCTCACCAAGGAGTTCGAGACCGAGAACAAGCTGTCCGAGCCGACGGAGATGAAGATCTTCACCAAGGAGATGGAGGCCTACGGCTTCTCGGACTACCTCGGCGTCGGCGACATCATCGCGCACACCCAGGGCGGCTACCTGCACGACGGCATGATCGCCGCCGCCGCGGCGAACTGGCTGCGCGGCAAGGCCGCGGAGCTGGCGAAGGAGAACAAACCCTGGTTCCTCGCGGTGAACCTCGTCAACCCGCACGATGTGATGTTCTACGACACGGACGAGCCGGGACAGCCGGTGCAGAGCAAGAACGCCCTGACCCACCTCGCCGGCGATCCGGCGCATGCGATGTACGCGAAGCAGTGGGACTTCGAGCTGCCGGTCAGTTTTTCACAACCTGTCAATGCGCCCGGCCGTCCGGCCGCACACACCGATTTCGTCATCGCCGATTCCGTCATGACCGGGCATGTCCCCGTGGAGGACACTTGGCGCTGGCGCAAGCGGCACAACTTCTACCTCAACGCGCTACGCGATGTGGACCGCCACATCATGACGGTGCTGCAGGAGCTCGAAGACCGCGGCCTCGCCGACAACACCATCGTCATCCTGACCTCCGACCACGGCGAGCTCGACGGCGCGCACCAGATGACCGGCAAGGGCCCCAGCTCCTACCGCGAACAGAACAACGTGCCGCTGATCGTGTCGCATCCCGCGTTTGCTGGCGGCAAGCGCTGTCAGGCCGTCACCACGCACCTCGACCTCGCGCCGACCCTGGTGTCGCTCACCAACGCCAGCCCGGAGAAGAAGGCGGCGATCATGGAGACGCTGCCGGGTAAGGATTTCTCGACGGTGCTTGCCGCCCCGGACCAGGCTGGCCACCAGGCGGTGCGCGACGGCCAGCTGTACTGCTTCAACATGTTCGCGTCGCTGGACGGCGAGTTCCTGCAGAAAGCCAGTGCCCTGATGAGCCAGCCCGGCGGTGCGGCGAAGATCAAGGAGGCCGGCCTGCATCCGGACATGCGCAAGCGCGGCGCCATCCGCAGCGTGTTCGACGGCCGCTACCAGTTCACGCGCTACTACTCCCCCAAGCAGCACAACCAGCCCACGTCGATCGAAGAATTGTTCGAACTGAACGACGTCGAGTTGTTCGACCTGCAGAACGACCCGCACGAACTCGACAACCTCGCGCTGGATCGGGTGAAGAACGCCGATCTGCTCATGGCCATGAATGCCAAGCTGAACAAGCTGATCGATGACGAGGTGGGCGAGGACGTCGGACAAATGCTGCCCGGCGGCGTGGATGGCGGCTGGGTGGCAACCCCTGCCGTCCACGACTTGTAACCCTGGGGAATGCCCGGTGCACACCTTCAACTCCGGCCCCCGATTGACGACACTCAAAGAAAGATCGAGACCATGAAAAACCTGTTCAGACTGACCGCCCTGCTGTCCACACTCGGCACCGCCCTCCCGCTCCATGCCATGCCCTACGCCACTCCCGACACCTGGGGCGGCGACCTGTCGTCGCGCGCCCGGCTCACCGGCGACTGGGGCGGGGCACGGGACGACATGGCCAGGAAGGGCGTGGTGCTCGACCTCGACCTCTACTGGATGCCGCAGGGGATCATCAGCGGCGGCAAGGACGAGGAAAGCGGGTCCTGGGGCAACGCCATCGCCACGCTCAACGTGGATACGCAAAAGGCGGGCTTCTGGCCGGGCGGCTTCTTCAAGGTCCAGACCGTCACCAGCTTCGGGGATAACATCATGCGGGATACCGGTGCCTTGGTGCCCGCCAACCTCTCGTGGATGCTGCCGAGTCCCACCGAAACGGATACCGGCCTGCAGGAACTCACCTACACGCAGTTTCTCAGCCAGAATTTCGGCGTGTTCCTCGGCAAGATCAACTCGATCGCACCGACCAACGTGCTCCACGGCGACTACACCACCGGCTTTTTGAACACCTCGATCAACATGCCGCTGGCACTCGCCATGGTGCCGCTTTCGGCCTACGGCGCGGGCGCCCTCTACCTGCCTTCTCACGACGTCACCCTGGCGGCCATGGTGCTGGACCCGAATGGCACCATCATGAACGACGATCTGGGCGACGCATTCAACGATGGCGTGATGGCGCTCGTCAGCGCGGATCTGAAGGTCAAGCCGGGCGGGCTTCCCGGCCACCAGAACCTGACCTTCGCGTGGAGCAACAAGGACCGCACGTCGCTCGTCCAGGATCCGTCGAACATTGCGCGCCTGCTCCTGACCGAGCGTTTCCCGCGGCTCGGGGATCCTGGCCCGATCCTGGTCGAAATCATTGAAAAGCATGCGCCCGGTCTGCTCGTCCCGGCCGCGCCGTTGAACCAGGAAAGCGAGACCTGGGCGGCGGTCTACAGTTTCGAACAGTTTGTCTGGCAGCCCGCCGGCGACCCCAAGCGCGGCATCGGGATGTTTTTCAGTGCAGGCTTGAGTGACGGAAAAGCGAATCCGATCAAATACAGCTACTCACTGGGACTGGTTGGCAAGGGTGTGGTGCCGGGACGGCCGCGCGACGATTTCGGGATCGGCTGGGCGCGCACGGAATTCAGCGACGACTTCGTTCCCTTCCTGCGCGACACGTTTGATCTCGGACTCGACCACGAAGACGCGGTCGAGATGTACTACAACGCCTCGGTCACGCCCTGGCTAAACATCAGCCCCAGCCTGCAGATCATTTCGCCCGCGCTGAACAAAACGCTCGACCCGAGCGGCAACTTCCAGAACCTGGACACCACTTACATTGCGGGTGTGCGCGTGGGCATCCGGTTCTGAGTTCCCGCCGATCGGAACGAACTAGCGCAAAGGACTGCGCCGCGCCCCGGCATCCTGGTTCGAGACCGAACAGAATCAGTCGACAGGCTGCGACAACCGGATGTCGACCGTATCGCACAGGTGGACGAGTTCGGCTATGGTATGGGCTTCCATCTTTTCCATGACCCGGCCGCGGTGCGCTTTCACGGTTTTTTCCGCGATGCCCAGTTCGAAGAAGGCGATCTGCTTGTTGAGGCGCCCCTGCAGAACCCGCTCCAGCACCTCGCGTTCACGGATGGAGAGCAGGGCAAGCCGCAACAGGATGCTGTCGCGCCCCTGCCGGGTCGTGGTCTCGGCAGCCTGGCGCCTGATGGCCTGCTCCAATGCCTGAAACAGGACACTTTCTTCCACGGGTTTGACCAGGAAATCGACAGCGCCATGCTTCATTGCATGCACGCTCATGGGGATGTCGCCCTTTCCGGTGAGAAACACCACCGGCAGAGGGATGCCGGCATCGGACAGGCGTTCCTGCAACTCGAGACCGCTCATGCCCGGCATGTTGACGTCGAGCAATACGCAGCCCGGGCCAGTGATGGGCGCACGCTCCAGGAGATCGCCCGCCGAGGCAAAGGCTTCGGCGTTCCAGCCCGCCGAACGCAGCAGGCGTGTCAAACTGCGACGCACGGCGTCGTCGTCATCCACTACGAAGATAGTCGCACCAGTCTCGCGCATTGGCTGGGCATCCTGGGCGGGTTGTGCATGCATGTAATCACCAAACGGTATGGGCGGAAGGCAGATTCAATCTAGTGCATCGCCTGAGGCATCCAGGCTGTTACAGATTGACCACGACAAAAACAATCAATCGACATTTATATCTTGAATAACGCCGGGCCGTCTACCTAAAACCAGAACTGATTGCCCCGGCCACCCGCGACGAGCCGGCTCTCACGGTGCTGACGGGGTGGGTTGAGCGGCAGGCGCAGGTTCGACGGCGACCCTTTTACCCGCCCCCAGACTCATCTTGCTTGCTACCCGCTTGTCCCTGGCAGCCTGTTTGACGGGGTCGGATACGCCGACGCGGCCGGTGTCGAGGCCCGATTGGGCAAGCGCGTCGCGCATGACCTGGCCACGCGCCGCGGCGAGTTTGAGCAGGGCGTCGTCGTCGATTTTCGTCTGCTGGGTCAGCCGCTCGAGCAACTCGGCGTGGAAGGCCGAGGCAGGGCCCTCGTCGCGTGATTTGAAGCGGCGGCCCAACCGCTCGATCAGCTCGCTGTCCAACACGCGCGTGGCGGCGCCCGCATCCTTGTCCCGGTAGCTGGCGCGCAGTCGCTTGTAGTCTTCCTTGCCGGCGCGCTCGGCGTAGCGGTCTTCGAGCCAGGTCTGAATTTTGTAATGATTGACATCCACCGGGCCGGGCGCTTCGCCCGGAGCCAGCTTGATGCCGGCCACGGCAAGCGCTTCGTGGCGCATGGCCCGTTCCTGCAGGGCGCGCCGGTCGGCCTCGGGGTCGTAGCCCGGCTCCAGCGTCAGGTCCAGCGCGGGCCGCTTGGCCAGGGCCTCGGCGAGAATCTTGAGTTTCTCCTGCTCGGGCGGCAGCAGCGCGCTGCTGCCGGGATCGAAGTCGATGGATTCGAGCTTTTCCGAGCTGACGCCGAGCAGTTTTCCCAGCGCACGGAAAGGCGCCGTCACCAGCTTGGTCAGCACATTGACGATCGCTTTCCAGATGATACTGCCGTAGCTGAACTGGGGGTCGTCGAGGTTGCCGGACACCGGCAGGTCGAGGTCGATGACGCCGTTGCTGTCTTCCAGCAGGGCGATGGCCAGGTCGAGCGGCAGGTTCTTCGCGCTCGGGCTTTCGACCCGCTCACCCAGCTTCAGTTTGTTGATGACAAACTTGTTTTCGCCTGCCAGCCGGCGCGCCTTGACCTTGTATTCGAGATCGACCGACAGCGTGCCGGATTCAATGCGGCGACCGGCGAACTTGCCTGAGTACGGTGTCAGGCTAGCCATTTCCAGATTGCGGAACGTGAGCGTGATGTCGGTGAACTCGGTCGCCCTGAACGGCTGCACCGTGCCACGAATCCGCGCCGAGCCGAACGCATCCACCTTGCCGTCCAGCTCCAGCTGTGCGACAGCGTCGGGGTCGGTGGACACCCCGTTGATTACGCCGGACAGGGCATGTATCAGGGCGCCGAATTTGGGCGTCAGCGACAGGTCGGCAAAGTCCAGCTTGCCGTTGTCGATGCGCACCTGTTCGATTTCAAGTGGAAAAGCAGGCGGTGCAGCGTCCGTCCGGGCGGACTCGCGGGCCCTTGCTGAAGGCGGCGGGCTGGCAGCTTTGTCCGGGCCTTTATCGGCGGTCGCTGCCTGCTTTGCGTGTGCGGCAGCCGACGCGGGAACGGTTCCGGCCGGCGGATTCCGCATCAGCTTCTGGATATTGGGCCGGCCGTCTTCATGGATGAGAATTTTCGCGAAAGGCGCGGTCGCGCGCAGCATGCCCAGATGCACCCGATTGGGGGCCAGCCCCACTTTCAGGTCACGGCTCGCCAGACGCTCCCAGCCGAGGAAGGACGCGCCGCTTTCTTCTTCGGTAATGTCCAGCTTGTCCACGCTGAAGCCGCCGTCGAAAGCGAGCGACAGGGGTTGGCCGCTGCGGGACGCCAGCTTGAGCGTGCCGGATGCGCCCGCTGTGCCGCGGTTGAGATTCAGCCGGACGATCGAGTTGAGGTAAGGCGCGAACGGTTTGAGCGACACGCCGGCGAGCTTGAGTGCCATCGCACCTTGCAAGGGCGCGGGCGCCAGGGTGCCGCTGGCGTCGAATCGCCCGCCCTGCCTGATCGAAAAACCGGTCTCGAGCGGCACCGGGCGCGTCAGATCCAGGTTGAGGTCGCCTGCCTTGACGAAGCCGTCGACCAGGTCTAGCGTGACCGGCCGGAGGGGGGTCTGGTCGCTGAAGCCGACATTGACAGCCTCCAGCGCAAAGCGCGCCAGCGTGATTTGCAGCGGCTGCGCAGCCGGCGTTTTCGATTCAGGCGCGGCCACGGCGGCAGCGGAACCAGGCACTTTTTGCAGAATGCGCGCCCAGTTCAGGGTGCCGTCTTTTTGCCGCGCCACCTGGGTCGTCACCCCTGACAACGTCAGCGCGTCGATATCGAGCCGCCTGTCGGCCAGCGCAAGGCGCGCGTTGTTTAGTTCGACGCGCGCCAGGGTCGCCACCGGCGCCGCGCCCGAACGCAGTTCAAGCGACCCCAGCGAAGCCTTGACCGGCCCCACCGTCAACGCAGTTTTTGCGCCGACCTCGCCCGCTGCTGCAGCACTCAGGTCGAAACGGCTCACCTCGGCGGTCAGTGGCTGCACAAACGTCTGATCGGTCAACCGCGCCGTCCACTCGGTCAGGGCGAGTTCACGCAGCGAGAGCTTCCAGCTTGCTGCGGGTGCAGACGGCGCTGCCGCGCTCGAAGCAGCGTGGGGCGTCGTCTCCGCAGGCGTGCCAACGGGTGCAAACAGGGTCTGCCAGTCCAGTACGCCCGCAGCGTTGCGGCGGGCTGCCAGCTGCGCGCCGCTCAAACGCACACTCGCCACATCGACCGAACGCCGCAACAAATCGAGATTCGCTTTGCTGATGCTGGCCTCCCGCAGTTGCAGCACGGGCGCGCCGCCGCCCTTGGGCGCAAGGGCAAGGTCGCTCACCCGCAGGCTGGCATCCTTGATCAGCAGCGAGGGCTGGTCATTGCCGGTTGGGCTGCGAACCATGGCGAACTGGTAGGTCAGGCCGGCAGCGAGCATGCCGGATGGCAGCTCGAAATTACGCGGGCTTTTCACCACGCGCAGCAGATTGCCCATGCGCACGCCTTCCAGTCCGACCTGGCCGTTCGACACCAGCGGGTTCAGGCCGACATCGCCTTTCCATTTGAGCGTGCCGCCCTGTTCGGGCAATTTGGCCGCCACCAGGTAGTCGCCGCGATCTTCAGCCAGCGTCGACAAGCCATCCAGCTCGATGCCGAGGGGTGCCAGCGCCACCTTGAACGGCAGGCCAACCCGATTGGCATCGGTGTAATCAATATCGCCGTCGGCAATCGCAATATGGTCGATCAACACGCGTGGAATCGTGTCCGAAGGCGGCTCCTTGTCTTCTTTGAGCTTGTCGAGCAGGCCTTGCCAGTTGAGCCGCCCGCCCGGCCGCACCAGTAAGGTGGCGCGCGGCTTGTCGATCTGGATAGCCTGGATGCGCCAGGCCCAGCGGAACAGTCCGGTGGTATCGAGATTGACGTACAGGCGGTCGAAGCCGGCCAGGGGCGCGCCGCTTGGTTCGGCCAGCTTGAGTCCGGTCACGGTGGCTTCGAGGGTGAGCGGGTTGAACTTGACCTGCTGCGCGGAGAGTTGGCTGGCGAGCCTGGCCTCACCGAGCCAGGGCAAAACCTTTTGCGCCAGCGGATTGACGAGGAAAAATCCGGAAACCAGATAGAGCGCGAACAGTGCGGCCGCAAGCACCACCGGCAGGCTCAAGGCAAATTTTGCGATGCGGCCCCACATGGCGTTTTCTCGGGGTTGTTATATCGGCGAAGACATCTGGATATCGTTACTTTCGCGCTGCTTCGCGCACTTCATGCCCTTCGGGTATTGATGCCCTTCGGGTATTGATGCCCCGGGGCATTCGCGCCTCAATCAGGCTTTGTCCAGCAATTCACGGATCACCCGGAATATCTCGCGGAAGGCTTTCGGCGGTTTGTTGTGAGCAGCCTCGTCACGCGCATTGCGGATCAACTGCCGCAAATGCGTTGCGTCGGCGTCGGGGTGCGCATTCAGAAACAAGGTCAGCGCGTCGTTTTCGGCAATCAGCTTGTCGCGCCATCTTTCAGACTGGTGCAGCTTGGCGTTCTCCGCCACCGACACGCCGTTGAACACATCCAGCTGCGCTTGAATCGGCGCCGGATCGACGCCGCGCATGATCTTGCCGATATATTGCTTTTGCCGGCGCAGTGCCCCGTTCTGGGTGATTTTGCGGCAGTCGGCCACGGCTGTACGCAGGTTTTCGGGCAATTCGATGCGTTTGAACTGGGCTGCCGGAAGCTTGACCAAGGTCTCGCCCAGCTCCTGGAGGGCTTCAACGTCGCGTTTTTGCTGGCTTTTGCTGGGACCGTCGTATACATCATCAGGGTCGAATTCCAGCTCGGCATCGGGATCAATCAGGCGCACGGTAGGGCTTTCGGTTGCTGTTATGATCGTCATTGTAGTTTCCAGCCCAACAAAACGCCCAAAAAACGTAGCCGCCTCCCACTCCTTTTCGCCCACACGCCATGTCCCGCTCCCATTTCAGCTACACCCGCGACCAGCTCATCAGCCTGTCTCAGACCGTCATCGAGCACGCGATGAAAAGCGGCGCAACCGCCGCCGACACCGAAATCTCCGAAGGCATCGGCCAGAACGTCTCGGTGCGCCAGGGCGA
>MGZO01000127.1:53643-55459 GCA_001802655.1 Hydrogenophilales bacterium RIFOXYD1_FULL_62_11 | reverse complement strand
TATCGCCAATGAGCCGGCCCAGTGCGCTAATCAGCCTTCTGCCTTAAGCGTGTGCCCCACCATGGCAGATGACCGGACTGTCGTCGCCTACAGGGGGATGATGCCAGCCAGGCACGCCGATAGACCTGCCTGAAATCAATGCCCGGCCGGCTTGCTGGCACGCGCATGGGCATCGAAACCGCCCTTGGCTTTCCAGCCCTCGATGCCGTCCTGCAGTACTTTCACGTTGTCGTAGCCCAGCAGACGCAGGGCAAACACGGCCTGCGCGGACAGCGAGCCGGAGTTGCAATACACCACCACCATGCGGTCTTTCGGCAATTCGGCACGTCGCGCCACCGCCTGCCGCCAGTCGATGTTGATTGCGCCAGGGATGTGCTCCCTGGCGTATTGCGCGGCGTCGCGGGCGTCGACGATGAAGACCTTGTTCCAGTCGTCTTTCGGAATCTGCTCCGGCCAGATCAGGCTGCTGCCGTATTCGGCAAAGTCCATGTAGCCGGACAGCGCGTCGACCACGGCGGGGTTTTCGTCGGCGTGAGCTGGCGCGACGAACAGGCTGAGGCTGGCGAGCAGGGTGCCGATTTTGATCATGCGCAGTGCTTTATTCATGGCGTTTCTTTCTTTGAATTCAATCGATGGCCGGGTTGAGGCGCGGATGGGTTTCCTCGCACGCCAGCAACACGACGAGCCCGGAGACAAACATGGCGGCAGCGGTGAACCAGAATCCCGCTTCGATCCCGCCGCCCAGCGCGGCCACCGCGCCCAGTAACAGCGCGCCGATGCCATAGCCCGTATCGCGCCAGAAGCGATAGATGCCGATGGCCGAGCCGCGCCAGTTGGGGTGGGCGATGTCGGATACGGCGGCCGACAGCGTCGGGTACAGCAAGGCCATGCCAAAGCCCATGACGGCGGCAGCGAATGACCACCACAGCTCGCC
The DNA here is from genome assembly GCA_001802655.1 of Hydrogenophilales bacterium RIFOXYD1_FULL_62_11. Lineage (GTDB taxonomy): Bacteria > Pseudomonadota > Gammaproteobacteria > Burkholderiales > Thiobacillaceae > Thiobacillus. The sequence continues at coordinate 54,525 of MGZO01000127.1, read as the reverse complement.
CTCGCCCAGCAGCACCAGCGCAACCCCCGCACCGCACAGCCACATGCCGGCGACGATGGGCTTTTTGCGGCCGATGCGATCCGACCAGTGGCCGGTGACGAACTGCGACAGCCCCCAGACGAAGCCGTAGACGCCGACCACCCAGCCGATGCCGGCCAGGCTCAGGCCGTTCTGATACAGATAAACCGGGAAGAACACCCACACCAGCGCGTCGACGAATTTCTCCACCAGACCGGCCTGGCTGATCGCCGCCATGCGCGCATCACGCCAGGACATCAGGGTGAACACTTCCCAAGTGCCGGGCTTGGCGGAAATATTGGTGGGGTAGCGCGGCTTGGGGCCGGTCATCAAACCTGCAGCATGTTTTTTGCCTTCTGCATGCGCCCACGGCAGCGTGTCTTTCACCCACAGCAGCGTCAGCAATCCGGCCAGTCCAATCACCACCAGACCGAACAGCATCAGACCTTCGCGCGCACCGTAGGCAGTGGCAAGATAGCCGGTGACGACGCCCGCGACCGCGACACCGAAGTAACCGGAAAACTCGTTGAAGCCGATCGTGAGACCGCGTTGGTCAGCTGTGGTGAGGTCGAGCTTGGAGGTCTGCGTCATCGACCAGGCCAGGCCCTGATTGATGCCCAGCAGCACCGTCGCCGCCACGATCCAGCTCCAGCTCGGTGCGTAGAGAATCATGAATGGCATCGGTACGGCGGCCAGCCAGCCGATGAACAGGACTTTCTTGCGGCCGATGCGTTCAGACAAACGCCCGGCGACAAAATTAAGTGCCCCCTTCACAAACCCAAACGCCGTGACGAAGGCCATCAGCATCATGAACGAGCCTTTGGCGACGCCGAATTCGGATTCGGCGAGCGCCGGCACCACGGT
>MGZO01000127.1:45634-53635 GCA_001802655.1 Hydrogenophilales bacterium RIFOXYD1_FULL_62_11 | reverse complement strand
TGCCGATGGTGAGGCCGACGAAAAACACCTGCACCACAAGATGCGCGAACTGCGCGAGGTTGACGCGGATGCCGAACTGAAAATCCGGCAGGCCGGGTCGGGTTGTGGTCATTACAGTTGCACTCCAAATTTGCGCAGAACAGGCAGCAGCGCCAGATACGCCCCCACCGTCAGCCCCGCTGAAATGGCCAGCCCGAGCCAGAAATCCACGCCGTGCCGCAGCAGAAACGCAAGCGCGACGAACAACAGCAGCGAGGGAATCACCAACCAGAAAATCTGACCGGACAAGTCGGCGATGGCAGCGTTGCTCACTCCCTCCAGCCGCATCCAGATAAACGCCAGCAAGGTGACCAGCGGCAAGGACGCCACCAGGGCGGCAACGCCCGGCAGACGCTTGGCCAGCTCGGACACGGCCAGAATCATCAGCGCCGAAACGAGCAGCTTGATGGCGTAATAGAGCATGCTGAATTCAGCCCAGATTCGCCTGCACCATGCGATCCATTTCAGCAGGTCGCGGCGGAATGGTCTCTGTCAGCGCGGCGACAAAACCCGTGCGATCCATCGACAGCATGGGGTTCCAGCGTTTCTCGTAGCCGATGGTCGATGTCGGTTTACCCGACATGCCTGCGCCGCACGCGCTGCCGGAGGTGTGGCCGGGGTACAACTCCACCTCGGCGGGCAGCGACAGCAATTTCTGGTGCACGCTGTCGTAAATCTGTCCCGCCATTTCGGTCTCCTTGCCCGCCAGGTCGGGACGCCCGGCGCTGCCGACAAACAGGGTGTCGCCGGTGAGCACGAACCACGGGGTTTCGGTGCGGCGCTTGTCGGTCACCAGCAGGCAGATCGAATCGGGTGTGTGGCCCGGGGTGTGCAGCACGTCGACCCAGACGTTGCCGACCTCGATGCGCTGGCCATCTTTCAGAGGCTCGAACGGATAGTTCACGCGGCTGCGGTTGGACTCATGCAGGCAGTATTTCGCGCCCGTCAGCTCGGCCAGCTTGCGGCCGCCGGAAAAGTGGTCGGCATGGACGTGGGTGTCGATGACGTGGGTGATGTTCACGTCCTGTTTGGCGGCTTCATCGATGAACCACTGTTCGTCGCCGAGCACCGGGTCGATGGCGATGCCGACATGGCAGGAGCCGCACCCAAAAAAGTAGGACAGGGTGGCATCTTTGGCCAGCAATTGACGGAAAAACATGGAAGTCTCCTTGGTGAACGGTAAGCGGTAAGCGGTGGGCCGGGAACGGTCAGGGGGTGGCCAGCGGCAGCCCCGCCGCCTGCCATTCCGGGATGCCATCAGCAATTTTTTGCGCGCGGTAGCCGTGTTCTTTCAGCAGCGCCACCGCCTCGGCGGACATCATGCAAAACGGTCCACGGCAGTAGGCGACGATGTCGCGGTCGACGGGCAGTTCCTTGATGCGCTGGCGGATTTCGTCGAGCGGCATCGAGCGCGCAAACGGCAGGTGGCCGCTGGCATATTCGGCCGAGGGGCGCACGTCGATCACCACCACGTCGCCACGCCGCGCCTTGTCCATCAGCGAGCGCCGGGTTTCGGCGTCGAGCTTTTCCGGCGCGGCAAAAATCTGCTCCATCGCCACTTTCAGCTCGACCAGATGTTCTTCCGCCACCGTGCGCAGGTTGACCCACAGCGCGCTGACGTCCTCGCCGGACAGCCGATAGGCGATGAAACGCCCGTCGCGCTGCGCCTCGACCAGTCGCGCGGCCTTCAGCACGCGGAGGTGCGAGCTCGCCAGCTTGATGTCGATGCCGGCCTCGGCAGCAAGCGCTTCAACGGTTTTCTCGCCCTGCGCCAGAATTTCCAGCAGCTCCAGCCGCTTGGGGCTGGACACCGCCTTGCCAATCAGGGCTACGTGTTCGTAGAGCAGGTCTTTGGTTTTGCGTTTATCCATGAGGCTCACATTCGCACGATTATTAGAATGTAGCAAGAGCCATTTCTACCAGACGAGCGGGCAGACGCCGTATCTCGCTGTCCGGGGACTGACGCATGCCGTCCAGAATCATCGATGAAGTGGGATACACTCAGCCGCCGCATAGCACGACGGCCAAGCCCCGCAAGGGACAGACGCCGCATTCTGGTCAAATGGGAGACAAGCTTTAAATGGTTCCGTGTAGTCCGATGCATGATCACACCCCGTTACAACAAGGGGGCGTTTGATGAAGCCGAATTGCACTAATCCAGAATGGGTCGGGCGCGCAAAATGCGTCGCTTGCGAGGTCCGAAATTTTGTCCTGTTCTCGGGGCTGACGACGCATGAACTGGATTCGATCCTGCAGCCCATTGACAACCTTCATGCTGCGCAGCATGCGGTGCTGTATGAAAAGGGTACGGTCGCACCCAGCGTTTACACCGTACGCAGCGGACTCATCAAGCTCAAGATAGACCTGCCGAACGGCGGTCAGCGCATCGTGCGTCTGCTGCGGCAAGGCGATGTGGCTGGGATGGAGACGCTGTTGGGCGAGCGCTACCACCACACAGCCATCGCCTTGCAAGACTCGGACGTCTGCCGCATTCCACGCGAAGTATTGATGAGATTGGACCAAACCAATCCAAGCGTTCATCAGGCGCTGCTGCAACGCTGGCAGCGCTCAGCCGACCAGGCCGATCACTTCATCGTAGCCCTGTCCACCGGCCCTGCAGAAGCCCGCATGGCAAGGCTGCTGATCACGCTCGGCTGCGTCGGCGACCATCCGGAAACCCTACCCAGCCGCGAGGACATGGGGGCGCTGCTCGGCATCACCACCGAAACAGCCAGCCGCATCATGGCGGCGTTCAAACGGCGCGGCCTGGTCCACACGAGCCGCGGAAACGAAGTTGTCTGCGACCCGCTTGGTCTAACTCAATTAGCCCGACAATAAAATAAATGTTGCATTTATGACACGCTGTGCAATTGACAATTGTCAATCGCGGAAAAAATCTACCGCCAAGCCCATTACGCTTAAGGAATCGCTGATATATGACGTTAATGGGTCCACTGGCTCGTCCTGAGCGTATCCGATGTAATCAGGCAAACAAGCCAAATAAAGCAGCACTTTTCTAATCATCTGACAAACAACAAAACGGGGGGCGACAGGTCGTCTCAGGCGACATGTAACCCTCCTGGGGAACTCAATGAAACATTCGTTAAAACCGCTGGCCGCCTGCATGGCAGCCATGTTTGGTGTCACTTCGTTCAATGCGTGGGGCGCCCCGCCTGTCACGCCGCCGGTACAAAACCAGAACGCACCCCAACAAGGCACCGGCAGCCCGACCACGACGACTTCCCCCATTCTGGCAACCCGCCCGATGACGTCGGTGTTCCCGGCACGACCCACAGAATTCCCCGGCATTGCCTGGGGTTCGTTCCTGATGTATCCGGAAGTCACGCTATCCGCCACCTTCGACGACAACATCTACGCTGAGCGCCCCTACACCGTCGGTCGCACCTACGTCACCGAGGACGTGATCTACACCCTGTCGCCGTCGCTGGAACTCAAATCCAACTGGACGCGGCATGCGTTGAATTTCGACCTTGGCGCCGATTCTGACCGCTACCGCAAACATGATGCGGAAAGCGTCAACGATTACTGGCTGGGTTTCGACGGCCACTACGATCTGAACACTCAAACCAACCTTTTCGGTGGCGCCCGCCACAGCCGCGATCATGAAGACCGCTCCACCCCTGGCAGCAGCATTTCGCAGATCGAGCCCACCCGCTACGACCACGAGGAAGCCCATCTGGGCGTGGCACATTCGTTCGGCGCGTTCCGCCTGCGTGCCGGCGGCACCTGGGATCAGTACGACTACAAGGACGGCGCCCTCAGTAGCGGTGCCGTTGTCGACACCGACTACCGTGACCACGTCCTGAGCTCGCTGGGCGTGCGCCTGGGCTATGTGCTGTCCCCCAGGTATGAGATTTTTGGCCAGGTTGCAACCGACGTCCGCGAATACGACAACCTGATTCCCACCCAGACCTACAACCGCGATTCGGACGGCACCCGTGCGGCGGCCGGTTTGAAATTCACCCTGCAGCCCCAGCGGCTGGCGGGCGAGGTGTTCGGCGGCGTGATGCGCCAGAATTATGATCACAGTGGCTTCTCCGACCTCAGCAAGCCCTATTTCGGCGCGCTGGCCGTATGGAAACCCACTTCACTGGTCACCGCGACGGGCTTTATCGACCGCTCGCTCGAAGAAACCACCGTGTTCACCGGTGCCGACTACGCGTCCGGTTCGGTCGACACCACGTATGGCTTCGAGGTGGAGCGTCACCTGACCAGCAAGCTGTCAGTCAATGGTCGCGCCGCCTACACCCGCAGTGACTTCCAGAACTTCGACCGCCGCGACACGATCATCGACGCCGGTGCCGGGCTGCGTTACTACGTGATGCCGCAGGTCTTCGTCGGCGCCGACCTGCGCATCATCGACCGCGACTCGAACGACACCCCTGCGCAGTACAGCCGCAACCAGGTGATGGTCAGTGTCGGCTACACCCCGGCGCGCAACCGTGACTATTCGATCATTCCCGAGCAGGAAGCCGGTGCACCCGCCGCGCCACGCACACCGGGCGTGTTCTCCGGCTTCTACGCCGGCGCCCAACTGGGCCACGGCGGGCTCACCACCGCCACTTTCGGTCCGCGTGACGGCGGCGGCTTTGATGATGCCGACATGGGCGGCTTTGGCGCCAGCTACGCCCTGTTCGCCGGCTGGGGCACCGAGATCAATAACTGGACCCTCGGCCTCGAAGTCGATGCCGGCGACAGCAAATCCGACTGGTACCACCAGAAAGACAAGCCGACCGCGCCCACCGTGTTTGTGGAAAAGGACAACAGCCTTGGCCTGAGCGCACGCGTCGGCTACCTGCTCGATGGCGGCATGCTTTACGGCAAGCTGGGCACGGTGAAAACCGACTTCCACACTTACGCCACGGACAACAACAACGTCGCCGGCGCGGCCGACCAGAAGCAAAGTGAGACCGGCACCCGCATCGGTCTGGGTCTGGAAATCCCGGCCTCGCGCAACCTGTTCGTGCGCACCGACTACAGCTACACGCGTTATGACGACTACGGCGTGACCTACCAAACGCTGATCGACGGCCCGGTCACCGAGTCGTTCGAAACCAGCGACGCCGTGTTCAGCCTGGGCCTCGGCTGGCGTTTCGGCGGTACCCGCCCGCAAGTGGCTACGCGTTCCGCCACCGAACTGCGCGGCCTGTACATGGGCGCCCACCTCGGCCACGGCACGCTGGGAACCAAGTTGACCGGCACCCACGACATCGGCGCCGGCGACTATGCCTTCACCGGCGACTTCGCCAAGACGGGCTTTACCGGCGGCTTCTTCGCCGGCTACGGCTACACCCTAAACCAGGTTTATGTCGGCCTGGAGCTCGAGGCCGAGGCGGCCAATTTTGGCTGGGACCACGAGCGGGTCGCCGGCAGCGGCGGCGGCGGCCGCGACTTCGCCACCGAGAAGCGCGGCGGCTACGGCGCCAGCCTGCGCGTCGGCTACGCCCTGCCCAACGGCGGTTTGTTGTACGGTCGCGTCGGCGCAGTGGAGACCCGCTTCAACACGATCTACAACCGGGGCAACAATGACCTCACCTGGATCAACCGCAGCGACACGCTCGACGGCACCCGTTTCGGGCTCGGCGCGGAGATCCCGGCTTCGGAGAACACCTTCGTCCGCATGGACTACAGCTACACCCGCTACAGCGACTCGGTCGACTTCGTAACGGCTCAGACAAATCCGGATGACATGAGCTTCGAGAACAGCGAAAGCCTGGTTCGACTGGGTCTGGGATTCCGTTTCTAACCAACTGAAATATTGAATGATTTAAATGTTCAGGCATTGAGAAATATCAATGCCCTTTTTCAAAAGAGTTGCTAGTCTTAAATTGTAGTAACAGGAATTTTGCAAGTCGGCATCAAGGCCGAAGGCGGAATTTGGACGTTTTTTAATAATGGAGAAACAAAACAGATGACACACCCCGCATTCAACTTCAAAAAACTGATTCTTGCCGGTGGCACCACGTTTGCCATGCTGGCTGTTCCGATGGCCTTGAGCACGGTCACCGGCTTTGATTTGGGCGTGATCTCGTCCGCTCAGGCAGCCGAAGACGGTGGCGCCAAAAAAGGCAGCGCCAACAAGGGCGGTGCCAAAAAAGGTGCGGCCAACAAGGGCGGCCAGGGCACGGGCACGGGCACGGGCAGCGACAAGATTTTCCGCGCCCCGGTTTCAGGCGAAGAGGAAGACAGCGACCGTCCGGCCTGGGCGGGCGTCAAGGGCGGCAAGTCAGGCGGCGGCGGCAAGCCGGCAGGCGCTGGCAGCAAGAAGGGCGACCTGTTTGGCGACATGGTCGTTCTGTTGCGCGACGCCAACGGCGCGCCCATCCTGACCGCGGATGGCTTGGTTCAGGTGATTGCGTATTACTACCCTGCAGGCAGCACCACCCTGGTGCCGCTGAAGGACGCGTCCGGCAATCTGGTGACGATTCCCTACAATGCGGAAGGCGATTTGTTGCCCACCGTCACCGTTGGCGGCGTCACCTATGACGTCTTCGGCGCGGAAGTCGAACTGGGTCGCCTGAGCGTGGGCCGCGCGCCGGAAAAAGTGTTGACGCATTCGCTGGACGAAGCACTGTCCAAGCTTACCGCCGTCGGCGCTGTGATTGCGGTGGACTCGACCGGTCGTCTGACCGTGAATGGCGTGACCATCGACTCGCCGCTGGAGAACCTGGCGCTGTATGACAAGTACATGACCACCGGCTCGCTGCCGGGTGTGACCTTGCCAGCTAACTTCAATCCCGCAGCATTGCTTGCCGCTGCCGGGGACAAAACGGGCACCCTCAGCGTGGATACCGTGGTCTACATGAACTCCATCCTGGGGATCAACAGCGGCACCACCTACTATGACTTCTCCAGCGTCAATTACGATCGCGCCACGACGTGGAGCACTGCGACTGCGACCGTGCTAGTGAAGCAGCCTGATGGCAGCTTTGTCCCAACGGTGGTGAGTCTGTATGACGCCGTGTTCGGCAGCACCAACTGGGTTGATCCGACCGCAGTGGGCGGCGCAGACGACTTCGCAGCGGCTGCAAACGACTATCTGCAAGTGATCGAGTTCGTTCACGACAACGCAGTTCGTTAATCGCTAACCCGGGCGGTTCGCCGCCCGGTGATGTGCACGCAACAGGAATTATCAAATGAATGCTTACAACAAATGGGCAACCATCGCGTTGCTGACTGCAGGCCTGGCAACGGGCACTGCAACCGCCTATGCGGCCGACAGCCACGACGACAGCCATTCGTCCGGCCATACCTCTGGCGGCAAGGGCAAGGGCCCGAAATACATGGGTGGTGACCGTGGCAGCAGCCACGGCAGCAGCGCCCACAAGGGCGGCAGCTCACACCATGACGGCTCGGAAGGCGGCAGCAAGTCGGCGGAAAGCAAGATTTTCCACGGCAAGTCTGGCGGTCACGATGAGGGCGGCACCGACGGAGGTCATGTCGATGGCGGCACTGAGCATACGCATTAATCGTTAACAGTACGTTGCAGGGAAAGGGGCACACGGTTCGTGTGTCCCTTTCTTTTTGTGTCTTGTTTTTGCAGACACCCGGGCTTTCCCGCCCTTGAAACACACTGAAACACATTGAAACCGGCAGGACACGCCTCAGACACAGCCTTTCCTTACGATGCACTCCATCAGCAAACGCGAACACGCATCAGGTGAACGCAGCGCGCTGAATGACAGGTTCAGTTTTTATTTTTTAAAGGAATAGATTATGAAAAGCATGCTTAAAGTTGCAGTCATCAGCTCTTTGTTCGCATCGTTCTCGGCATTCGCCCACCATCCTGCCGAAGACATCGTTGATGAAGAAATCTATGAAATGATCGATGAAAATGTGGCCGACACCCCGCATGCCGATCTGGATTTCACAAGCATGGGGCTGTAATTGCACCGAGGAGAATGAACCGGTAAAACACACCCGGTTATTCCCCTGAATGTA
>MGZO01000127.1:30359-45625 GCA_001802655.1 Hydrogenophilales bacterium RIFOXYD1_FULL_62_11 | reverse complement strand
GCCGGCCTTCATTTTGGCGCCCGCAACACGCCTGGTCCGATTACGCAGCGGATGCTACCTATTCGCGGTAAATGCAGCCCGAGTCGTGTGATTCCATTACCTTCACCTGGGCCAGGCCGGACAGCGCCGGCTTGAGCTGTTGCCACAACCAGACAGCCAGATTTTCGCTGGTGGGGTTATCCAGTCCGGCGATGTCGTTGAGATAACGATGATCGAGCGCGGCGTGAACCGGCTGCCAGGCGGCCTCGATGTCGGCAAAGTCGAGCACCCAGCCGAGCACAGGGTCAACTGTGCCACTGAGGGTGAGTTCGACCTCAAACGAATGGCCGTGCAGGCGCGAACAGGGATGAGAATCGGGCAAGGCGGGCAAACGGCGCGCGCATTGCAGGTGAAAGATGCGAAAGATATCCATGCGGCATTTTCGCGCAACTTGCCGCTGCTGACCATGCACTGGCGCGACGGCTATCGGCGCCCGCGTCCAGCGGATACACTCCCCATACCCTGCGTTCTGCGGAACCATCATGCTGTTAAAACGCTTTTTATTGGCTGCATTCGTGTTGCTCACCGTCACGGCCTGCGCCCATGATGACGCTGCCATGCTCAGCCCGCCCGAAGCCTATGCCCGGGTCCAGGCCGGCACGCTCACGCTGATCGATGTCCGCCATGCCGACGAATGGCGGGAGACCGGCGTGGCCCGGGGCGCGCTGCGCATCGACATGACCAACACGCAAGGCGAGGCAGGCTTTGTCCGCCAGGCCATGACCCAAATGAGCGGTGACAGGAACGCGCCAATCGGTCTCCTGGGCCGCAGCTCAAACCGCGCCGCCAATGCCAGCAAGGTATTGCGCGAGGCAGGGTTTACCCGGGTTTTCGTCATCCAGGAAGGCATGCTGGGAAGCAGCGGTGGCCCCGGGTGGATCGCGCGCGGATTGCCCGTTGATCCCTGTCCGGCTTGCTGACCCGACCCGCCTCGAACGCTCCAGCGCGCTACACAACCGGGACCAACGACCACCCTGCGTTACCCGGTTTCTGAGGCTCGAATGGCGTGTCTATCCAGGCTTCTGCAATCCCCACTTTCAATAAAGGCCTTTCATGCTGTTAACCCGTCTATCCCTCGCGGCAGCTGCCGCCTTCACGCTGTTGTCGATCAATGGCTGCTCGCAGGACAGCGGCCCCACGCTTGCCGCGCCCGACGCATTCGCCCAGGCACAGGCGGGCCAGCTCACGCTGGTCGATATCCGCCGTCCTGACGAATGGAAACAAACCGGCGTGGCCAAGGACGCGCTGCAGATCAACATGGCGCATCCGCAAGGCGACGCGGGCTTTGTAGCTCAGGTGGCAGCCGAGACCGGCGGCGACAAGAACGCGCCGATCGGCCTGATCTGCCGCACCGGCAACCGCACCACGCAGATGCAGCGCGTGTTGCAGGAAGCGGGCTTCACCCAAGTCTATAACATCAAGGAAGGCATGGTCGGCAGTGGCGCTGGCCCCGGCTGGATCGCACGCGGCCTGCCGCTGGAAGCGTGCGAACGTTGCTGAATCACTCAAAACCCGCCGCAAATTGTCGGCTTGCCGGCACCCACGCACAGCACACCGCCCACCGCCCACCGCCCACCGGGATCGTGATCCCGGTATCCCGGCCGCGCCTGTTTTTTGAGTCCACGCAGTCTGCAATAAACCTGACATATTGACCCGATAGGATGCACCGCGTACCGAATTGATTTCGGGCAGATGCACAGGATCGAACGTTTCCGCTTCATCGACAAGCCGGTACGTTCAACGTCTTCCGCACAGCCCAGCGGTTTTGTACGCCTAGCTTCTTACCCTCACATACAGGATTTCTGCCATGACATTGAACAAGCTTTCACTCGCGATCGGCCTGCTGCTGGCCGGGTCCACGGCCTTCGCCGGCGGCACCTCCTTCGAAGACTTCACCCCCATGGTCGGTGACGTCGGCGCCGGCACGCTGCCCGAAGCCGCCCCCTACAAACTGTCCTCGCCGCACTTCAGCCAGATGACCATCGTTGCTCGCGACCCGGCCCAGGCCGCCCGTTTCGACAGCGGCAACTACGACATGCACACCGTGAACGAAAACGGCCCCGAAGCCGGCCGTTTCCTGTTCACCGTGTTTGAAACTGGCCAGGCCGGCATCCAGCGTACCGACCTGCGCACCATGCAGACCACCACCATCTGGTCGAGCCCGGCGGCGTCCCCCGCGCTGGACAGCCACAAATCATTTGACGCTTCGCGCTGGACCCCGTGGGGCACCTTCCTCACCGCCGAGGAATCCTGGAGTGATCCGGCCGCTGTCCCCACCAGCCATTATGGCCGTCTGTTCGAAGTGACCAATCCGCTGGCCGCCCCCGCCGACATCGTAATCAAGCACCGCGACATCCTGCCGCGCGTCTCGCACGAAGGCCTGGCGTTCGACAAAAAGAACAACCTGTACTTCATCGACGAGCGCAACGACAGCCACATCTTCAAGTTCACCTCGGCCAACCCGCAGGCTGACAATGGCGATGATTTCTTCGCTGCCGGCCAGACCTTTGTGCTGCGCGTGGGCGACGGTACGGTTGAAGAAGCCACCGGCGCCGCCACCTGGATCCCGCTGACCGATATGAACGGCATCGCATTGCCCGGCGCCGTGATCGTCACCGACCCCAACGGCCTGACCGCGATCGATGGCCGCGCCACGCCGAACCTGCCCGCGTTCCTCGGCACCAACTTCGACCGCCCCGAAGATCTGGAAATCAAGACGCTGAAAAACGGCAAGCAGATGCTGTTCGTGGCCACCACCACCAACAACAAGGTGTTCTCGATCGACCTGCGCAGCAACACGGTCAAGCTGTTCGCCAGCCGCGACACGAAAGACATGGCTACTGGCGCGCCTGTCGGCACCCAGTTCACCAGCCCTGACAACCTGGCGATCGACGCCGACGGCAACATCTACATCGTCGAAGACCAGCCGGGTGGTATCGAAGACGTCTGGTTCGTCAAGGACGACAACAACGACGGTGTGGCCGAGGCTGTCGGCAAGTGGGCCAGCCTGTCGACCGTCGGCGCGGAAAGCACCGGCCTGTACTTCGACCCGTTCAAGTCGAACACCGCCTACATCAACGTGCAGCACCCCAGCAGCAAGGTTGATCGCACCATCATGATCACCACGCCTTGCCAGAAGACCAAGGGCGACGATGGCCATCACTACGGCCATGACAAGGGTCACGACAAGGACTGAACCTGATCTGATCCAGCTGTTCTGTTCGCCGCAGCAGACCTGGCTGCAGTAAAACGAAGCCCCGCACGCGCACGCGTGCGGGGCTTTTTTAATGGGGCATTGTGTTGGCCTACCCGCCTCAAAAAGAAGCCCCATTCGCCCCACACTGGTGCGCGGCGCGCGTGACGCACTCCAACAGCACCAACACCACATTGATTAAAAACAGCTTTTCAAGCTGGCACAGAGGCTGCTCTTTGAATAAACAGTATCAATACAAGCACGCGGCCATTGCAAATAATAAAGGTGCGCGAAGATCGGAGACCGGGTGATGAAGATTGACTGCGAGAGCTATCCGCTGCTGGGCGGGTTCGACGAATTGCTGGAAGCACCGGGCAAGCCGCGCAACGGCGCCGAGGGCTTGTGCGACTATTTTTCCGAGTTGCCCACCGACGAGCTGGAGGCGCGCCACCGTGCAGTGGACGCCGCGATCATGGCGTCGGGGATCACCTTCACCGTGTATTCCGAGGCCGGCAACATCGACCGCGCCTGGCCGTTCGACGTGGTGCCGCGCATCATCGAAAAAGCCGAGTGGGATCGCATCGAGGCCGGGCTGAAACAACGGTTGCAGGCACTCAACCGCTTCATCGACGACCTTTACCACGAGCAGAAAATCATCCAGGACGGCGTGTTTCCCGCCGAGGTGCTGGCCGACTCGAAGAACTTCCGCGCTGCCTGCATCGGCGCCAATCCGCCGTTCGGCGTGTGGGCGCACATCTGCGGCACGGACCTGGTGCGCGACGGCGACGGCACGGTCTACGTGCTGGAAGACAACCTGCGCGTGCCGTCCGGCGTGTCCTACATGCTGGAGAACCGCCAGCTGATGAAAAAGCTGTTCCCCGAGCTGTTCGCGCGCTATGACGTGCTGCCGGTCGACGATTACACCGCGCAGCTGTACGACATGCTGGCGGCGCTGTCGCCGCGCGAAGGCGACCGCCCGGAAATTGCCGTGCTCACCCCCGGCGTATTCAACTCGGCCTATTTCGAGCACTCCTATCTGGCGCAGCAAATGGGCGCCCATCTGGTCGAAGGCTCCGATCTGGTGGTGCTCGACGACGACTGCGTCTACATGAAGACGATCGAAGGCCTGACCCGGCTCGACGTCATCTACCGCCGCGTCGACGACGACTTCATCGACCCCGAAGCGTTCCGCGCCGACTCCGCGCTCGGCGTGCCCGGCCTGATGCGCGCCTGGAAAGCCGGCAAGGTCGGCATCGCCAACGCGCCCGGCTCAGGCGTCGCCGACGACAAGGTGGTGTATGCCTACGTGCCGCAGATGATCGAGTATTACCTCGGCGAAAAAGCGATCCTGCCCAACGTGCCGAGTTACCTGTGCATGCACAAAGCCGACTGCGATTACGTACTGGCCAATCTCGACAAACTGGTGGTGAAACCGGCCAACGAGTCGGGCGGCTACGGCATGCTGATCGGGCCGAAGTCGACCGCAGAGGAACAGGCGAAATTTGCCGAACTGATCATGGAAAATCCACGCAACTACATGGCGCAGCCGACGCTGGCACTGTCCACCGTGCCGACGCTGTGCGACGGCGTGATCGAACCGCGCCACGTCGATTTGCGGCCGTTCATCCTGCAATCGAAAGACGTCTACGTCACCCGTGGCGGCCTCACCCGCGTGGCGTTGCGGCGCGGTTCGCTGGTGGTGAACTCGTCGCAGGGCGGCGGCAGCAAGGACACCTGGGTTGTGCAGGGAGCGATCTGATGCTGGCACGTGTAGCTGAAAACCTCTACTGGATGGCGCGCTACCTGGAACGCGCCGAAGACACCGCGCGCCTGATCAACGCCACCACCATGCTGCTGATGGACATGCCGCGCGGCGCCAGCTTTGGCTGGGATGACCTGCTGCGCGTGGTGGGGCTGGACAAGGCTTTCCACCAGTACTACGACGAGGCGAGCGAAGCCGCGGTGATGAGTTTTCTGATCCAGGACGAGCGCAACCCCTCGTCGATCTTCGCCTGCGTGCGCCTGGCGCGCGAGAACACCCGCACCTTTCGCGAGGTGCTGCCGCGCGAGTCGTGGGAGTGGGTCAACGAACTGTATCTCTACACCAGCACCCATCTGACCAGCGCGCTCGACCGCCGCAAGCGCTTTGAAATACTCAACGAAATCATCCGCCGCCGCCAGGCCGTGGTCGGCCTGCTCGCCGGCACCATGAGCCGCGACGAAGGCTTCCAGTTCATGCGGCTGGGGCGCAACCTCGAACGCGCCGACATGACCACGCGCGTGCTCGACGTCAGCCATGCCATCAACGTGCCCTACCAGAACAGCCATGCCGCTTTGAAGCTGAATCTGCCCGATCTGATCTGGATGAGCGTGCTGCACGCGCTGTCGGCGCACCAGATGTATCGCCGTCATGTCGGCGTGCATGCGAGCGGCCACAAGGTGCTGGCGTTTCTGCTCAACGACCTGCTGTTCCCGCGCAGCGTGCGGCACTGCCTGCATGAAATCCAGTTTGCGCTTGGCGAGCTGCCAGGTGTCGAACCGATGCGCCATCTGCAGGGCATGCTCGACCAGGTCGACCGCGCCGATTACCGCGCGCTGGCAACCAGCGGCCTGCACGCCTTCTGCGACGATCTCCAGGCGCGGCTGGCCGAACTCAACGCCGTCATCGCCCAGACTTATTTTCGGGCGGCGCATCCGCAAAAAATGACGCAATCGCTGTTCAGCCTGGTGTGACTCCATGACCGCATCGCTCAGTTTTCCCCGCGTTGGCGACAAGCAGAACTCGCCGCAGTTTGAAGACTATCTGGGCCGCCTGCTCGACGAGCGCGACCGCGTCGGCCTGACCGATTCGATCCGCCAGATCGACGCGCTGATGATCACCGTCGAGCCCAGCCATGCGGTCGCCTATGTCGCCGAGCTGTGCGTGATGACGCCCTATCACTACCTCGTCACGCTCGAATCCGAAACGCACTACACCCACGTCCTGCGCATCGACATGCACGCGCCCGACATCCTGGTGCGCGAGGTGAAGGATCCCAACGTGCGCGGCATTTTTCGCAGCCTCAACGAGGTCTACCCGATCGGCGCAGTCAAGCCCAACTCGCGCTACATGGGCGAGGTGCTGCGCGTGACCGACGCCCACGCGGTGGTCGACATGCAGAAAGCGCGCGACATCCGCTTCTTCAATCAGGAACAGATCCGCAAGCTCGAACTGCCGGGCAACCTGGCAGTGGTCAAACCCAGTCCCTACACCCACAACATCGTCGCCTACTGGGAGCGCCCCGAGTCCGACATCCGCGTCTACGCGCTCGGCTGGAGCAGCATCCGCGACGACCTGCAGGCCGCGTACGAAGCCGCCAAGGCCACGCAAAAGCGGCTCGGCATCGACGACCTGCTGTTGCCGATCGACCATCTGGCGACGCGCATCTACAGCCAGAACCGCGAAGCCGCGATCCTCGAATACCTGACGCTGTCGAGCTACTATTTCTGGGGCGCCTACGACATCGCCGACCAGAATTCGTCGACCAACGTCACCAAGAGCGTGCACACCGCCAACGAACTCGAATCGCCGGCCAAGGTGTTCACCGCCGCCAACCATCCCTACTTCATGAACCACCTGCTGACCGAGTCGCCGACCGAAGCCTTCGTGCGCAACTTCGGTCCGCGTCTGCACCACATCGCCGTCGCGGTGAAAGACGGCGAAACGGCCGAACTCGCCAACATCGACTATGTCGTCAACTCGCTGCGCGACAGCGGACAGAAATTCCTGCTCGACGTCATCGGTTCAAAGGAGGCCGGTTTGAAACAGATCTTCTCCAGCGCGTCGGAATACTCCTCGCTGATCGTCGAATACGTGCAACGCTTCGGCGGCTTCGAGGGGTTTTTCACCCGCGACAACGTCGCCGAACTGACCCATGCCGCAGGCGTGGAAGAATCCCTCAAGGCCCTGCAGGAAGCAGCAGAAGCCTGATTTCCCATCTGCTGATATTTTGAGCAGGCAGGCTCAAGTTTGAATCCGCCCAGCCGTATTGATCAGTAATTAATTGAATACTTATATAACGGAGCAACGCATGGATCGTGAAACCCTGAACGAGATGGTTAAACTGAAATTCGCCGCGCGCAAAGCCGACGGCATGGTCATCGACCTGGTGAAGCTGGCAGCCGACGCCAACTACGCCAACGAGGTCCTCAGCGCCGTTGAAAACCTGCCGGACGAATCACTGGTGCTGCTGGCGATGACCCTGCGCGACAAATTTGGCCTGCTGGCAACCCAGCCCTCGCCGCGCGAACCCGCACGCGCCGAGAAAAAATCCGAATCGCCCCCCACCGAGCGCTACACTTTTGGCGCGCGCAGCTAGCAGTCTGTCGGCATGATGCTTGTCGCCCTGCTGCGGACGTGCAAACAATCAGTTGCCTGCGGCCCGTATTTGCCCCAGGCAGACCAGTTGACCCGGCACCCCCTCCACCCGGGGCGCCACGGTGCATGACTGGTTGCGGAAAATCCGGGTCGACCCTTGCGGTCCCTTTCTGGCTGGCAGGCTAAAGCCCGCGCAACCATGACCGGGGTTGCAGCCATGCAGGAATCGTCTTCATGGACACCCCGCTGCAGAAGCACCGCGCAACTCAGGAGTGAGACCCATCATGCGACGTTTTAAAATCCTACATCGCACCTATTACAACTTCTCGGGCACGGTGCAGCTCGAACCCCACGCGTTGCGCCTGCGGCCAAAAGAAGGCCACGAACTGCGCATCGAATCCTCGTCCCTCGACATCACACCGGCAGCCACCCTGCGGTGGCACAGCGACGTGGAAGACAACTCGGTTGCGATCGCGACCTTCGACACCCCCACCCAGCAACTGGTGATCGAGAGCGAAATCATCATTCAGCAATTCAACGAAGCGCCGCTCGATTTTCTGGTCGACGTTTACGCAACCGACTACCCGTTTGCCTATGACGCTGAAGACGCAATCGTGCTGGCGCCCTACTTGTTGACCGCCACGCGCCCAGCCACCGACCCGGTGGCCCAATGGGTAGCCAGTGTGTGGCAGGTGGGCGAACCCATCCAGACCTACGCCCTGTTGCAACGCCTGTGCGTCCACATCAACCAGTCGTTGTCCTACCTGGCACGCGAACAACCCGGCGTTCAAACGGCGGCTGAAACCCTGTCTCTGGGCACCGGATCGTGCCGCGACTTTGCCAATCTGTTCATGGAAGCCGCACGCCATCTGGGTCTCGCCGCACGTTTTGTCAGCGGCTACCTGTACGCCGAGCCCTCGGCCGCCAATTACGGCTCAACCCATGCCTGGGCCGAAGTGTTCCTGCCAGGCGCGGGCTGGAAAGGCTTCGACCCCACCATCGGCAAAATTGTTGGCACCGATCACACCGCCGTCGCCGTGGCACGTTTACCCGAGTCCGTGCCGCCCATCGCCGGCTCGTTCGTCGGCCCACCCGGCGCAAATCTCGACGTCGGGGTCTGGGTCACCGAACTGGAATAGGAAGGGGCCTGCGCGTCGGTTAGCGTGCTTGTTTGCGGGTGAATCGGGCAGACTCAAGGGCAGCAAGATGAACACGGCACGCAGCCTGAAAGCCGGAACATGCCAGGCAACCAAGTTATGCTAATTTCAACGGTGAAATTCATTCCGCATCCGAATTTCATTCCTGTTTTCTGCCTAACGATTTATTCACCATGAGGAGCAACACCGAGATGTTGAAACGCACAGCAATAACCCTGGCCACCCTTACCCTGTTGCCACTGCAGTCCATGGCAGCGCTGCAATGTGCAACCGGGCTGACTCACGTCAACGTCAACGGCAGCGTCACCACGCTGAATGTGTCGGAGACCAAACAGGTCGGACAAATCTGCGTCAGCATGATCCGGACGGCGGACGGCCGCGAAGTCTTCGATGACTGCGGTGCAGTCGTCGGCAAGATTTTATCCATCGACGAGCCAAACCAGAGCAGCGTCCTCAGCCACACCGCGCTATTCAGTTTGCGCAACCTGTTCGTCACGCACAATGACCAGGCACAGATCACCGGCGTGCTGGCCGCTGATGACACAGGGGCACCCTGCGCGTTCAGCGTAGTCGAAACGATTAGCGAAATCGAAAAGGGGACCGGGGTTTTTCGCGGCGGCCAGATCGCTGTCACCGCAACCGGAAGCATCAGCTTTTGCCCGGGCAAAAACCTGAACACCTTCGCCCTGCAGGGTGAGGCCTGCGTCAGGAAATAAGCGTTTCAGACGCCAGCCGGGCGGTGGATGCATCCCCTTGCCCGGTGGCGCGCGTTGCCCTGAAGAACGGCAACCCGGGGGCGATTCAGTTGTCTGTCGATCGCGGCCCTTCAATGCCTCTGCCGGACATCGGGACCGTCAACCAGACGATCCTCCACCCCAGCCAGAGGTGAACCGGGGAGCGGGCCGGCAGCCCTACCGGGTTCGACAATGGGTGCATGGGCCAGATGCAATTCCCGCAGCATGGAGCGCTTTTTGGCCTGGTGTGCCTGCATCCGTAGCAGGATATCGTCCAGCACCCGTACTGCGCTGACGATGTACGGTCCCTTGTTGAGCATGACGCATTCGGCGCGGCGCCCCATCGCTGCGTCCGTGATTTCGGCGCGCGATGGCCGCCCTTCCCTGGCCAGCGTTTCCAGAACCTGGGTGGCCCAGATCACCGGAACATGCGCCGCCTCGCACAGCCAGAGGATCTCTTCCTGGACTTCTGCCAGGCGCTCGAATCCGCACTCGACCGCCAGATCTCCCCTTGCGATCATCACCCCGCAGGACGGCGCACGCATCACCGTCAGCAGCATCTCGGTCAGGTTCTCAAAGCCGCGCCGCGTTTCGATCTTCAGCACGATGGCTGGCTGGCGGTTACCGAGGCGCGCCAGGTGCTGCTGCAGCGACTCCACGTCCTGGGCACAGTTGGCGAAGGACAACTCGACGATGTCGGCATGCTTTGCGACGAAGGCCAGATCTTCGATGTCTTTGGCGGTCATGGCCGCGAGGCGCAGCGTGCTCTCGGGAAGGTTGATCCCCTTGTCGGCGCGCAGCTTCATCGCCGTCACATGCTCCTGGGTGATGCGTACGAGAACCCTTGCCGTATCCACCTTCTCGATGACGCCGCCGATCTTGCCGTCGTCGAACCAGATCGACTCCCCCGCCTGAACATCATCGAACACTTCGGGCAGGGTGCAACCGATCATGGCAGGACTCAGGATTTTCCCCGCGCTGTCGTAGCTGGCCGGGCGACCCGGCTTGAGGTCGCGGGTCAGGATCAGCAGATCGCCCTTTTGCAGGGTGAGCAGGGCTGCATCCTGCGGCAACGCGCCGACGCGCCCTTCCCTGCCGTCCGGCTTGCCTGCGCCACGCGCGTGATGCAGGGGGGTGCCGGGGACGATGTAAGCCGTCCGGGTCGCCTCTGCCCAGCATCCGTTATCGGTCACGTCGACAAACTTGAGGCTCCGTCTGGCGCCCCGGGCATCCTTGAAGGTCACCCGCTCCCCGCTGCGAAGCGCATCCAGCCAGCCCAACGGTACGGGAAGGCAGGCGCTCGCCGGCGAGGGGGGAAGCCGCGGTGCCTGCTCCGGAGTCAACCAGACCCGCGCCGGAGCGGTGACGCGGCCGTAAACGTCGCGCACCGGGCGAATCCGGGCGACCGCCGGCCCCGGCTCCAGCGGACCGGTCCGCAGCTTCGGCCCGGCAAGATCCATGACGACCCGGCACGATCGGCCCAGCGCGTGTTCCGCCTTGCGCAGGTGGCCGATCATCTTCGCCCAGGCCGCTGCGTCATCATGCGCGCAATTGATCCGCATGCAGTCCATGCCTTGCTGGAGCAGGTTGTGAACCAACAGGTAATCCTCCGCCGCTTCGCTCGGCATGGTGACCATGATCCGGACATTGCGTCCCGTGGTCGCCGGCCCCAGCAAGGCATCCGTGTGTTCGGCCAGCAGCCGCTCGCCGTGTGCGAAATCCATGACCGCTGCATCCTCGGCTGGCGGTTGCACCGCGTGCTGTGCCAGACGGTGCAAAACGCCCAGTACCGAATCGACCGTGGCCAGGACATGCGACTCGGCGCGCCCGAGAGAAGACAACCCCAATGCCGCCAATCGAAGCTGCAACGGGCGCAGATCGCGCCGTCGCAGCGCCAGGTAATGCAGAAGGTTACGGGCACTGTGCTGGTAGTTCGGATGCACCCTGGCGAGACGTGGCTGCGAGCGCATCGGTTCGGCAACCATGTCCGCCCGAATGGCCGCGAGTTCGTTCAGCACGCTCTCGACTTCCCCGTTTCCCGGACTTGCGCCATCGGTACTTTTTTTCTTTGTCACACCGTTCCTTTACTGAATCGCTTCGCGTTGCCGGATGTGATCCGGGCCGATTGAAATGCGGGTGTCCGGTGCGGCTGGCGAGACCCAGGCCGATCGCAGTCCATGGAATGAACCCACCAGGGTCTGACTGCGGAGCATTGCCGGCGAATCGTGTGCGGATGGAGGCCGTACACAGCCCGCGGGCACATTGAGGCGGGCGTAAAAGCGATACGGCTAGTGGACAGGCTTGATCGCAGCTGAACGGCTGCTCAATCTCGACGCCTCGAGGTTGCGTACCAGGACGGCCACGTTGTGGATGCCAAGCCGGTTGATGAACAGCTCGCTGGCAAAGCAGCGGCCATCACGGCGCCGGGCCTGAAAAGCAATGGCACAGTGGCAAAGATGGGCCAGGCGTGGATTGATGCGGTCGTCCTGCACCAGTTCGGTGGTGGGGAGCTGGGGGAGCAGCGTTGAAATATGGCGGCCCACCAGCGCGTCCGGCGGGTAGCCAAACAGGTGCTCACACGTCCTGCTGCACTCGATGATCACACCCTGATCATCGAGTGTGAGCATCGCCAGATCGATCGCTCCGGCTCCGGGACCACCTGGTGAAGCCTGGGCGTTCACTTGAGCGTTTTCCACCTGCAGGCTGCGTCCTGTTGCCATGATGACCTCATCGCTTTTCACCCGGAAATGCTCCCCGGGGGATGTGATTTTCCCGCCTGAAAATGACAGCCTTGTGATGAAAAAATGAAATTTTCATACGCTCGACAGCGTCAGCGGAAAAGCGGTGACGCACGTCCAGGGCATCCCTTTACTTGACGCAGGCTGAAGTCTCGAACAAACCCCGTCAGCCAAACCCGGTCGCCCTGATTTCAGGCAGATGCGCCGAGCCGTCCTTGCCGCGCCCCGATGCGGATTTCAGGCGTGTGAAAATACCCAGCAGACAGGTGCCGCCCGCACTCACGGCTGGACCGTTGCGCGCGCTGCCGGGATAATGCCGCCATTCCAAGCACTGCCCTCACACCGGCCCCATGTAGCCTGTTTTTTCAGCGGTTTTTCTCATTTTTTTCGCCTGGCGAGTGCCGGGCGTAATCCGCTTCTGCGCATCTCAATCTGTGTCCGTCTGGTCTGCTGCCACAACGGCCCCCCCCCTTTTTTAGTGACACCCACATGATGAATTCGATACGACAAAACTGGTTCTCCAACATCCGTGGAGACCTGCTGGCGGGCCTCGTCGTGGCCCTGGCGCTGATCCCCGAAGCCATCGCCTTTTCCGTGATCGCCGGGGTCGACCCCAAGATCGGGCTGTACGCCTCATTCTGCATTGCCGTGGTGACCGCGTTCGTCGGCGGACGACCGGCGATGATTTCTGCTGCCACTGCCGCGATGGCCGTGCTGATGGTGACGCTGGTCAAGGAACACGGGCTGCAATACCTGCTGGCGGCGACGCTTTTGACCGGTGTGCTGCAAATCGGCATGGGCTACCTCAGGCTGGGCTCGCTGATGCGCTTCGTCTCGCGCTCGGTGGTCACCGGCTTCGTCAACGCGCTGGCGATCCTGATCTTCATGGCGCAACTGCCCGAGCTGACGAATGTGACGTGGCACGTCTACGCCATGACGGCCGGCGGTCTGGCAATCATTTACCTGTTTCCTTATGTCACCCGGTCGATCCCTTCGCCGCTGGTGACCATCGTCGTGCTGACCGCGCTGGCGATGTTCCTCAATCTGGACATCCGCACCGTGGGCGACATGGGCGAGCTGCCGGACACGCTGCCGATTTTCCTCTGGCCCGAAGTGCCGCTCGATTTCGAGACGCTGGCGATCATCTTCCCGTACTCGATTTCACTCGCGGTGGTGGGCCTGCTCGAATCGCTGATGACCGCGACCATCATCGACGACCTCACCGACACGAGCAGCGACAAGAACCGCGAGTGCAAGGGCCAGGGCGTGGCGAACATCGCGTCGGGCATGATCGGCGGCATGGCGGGCTGCGCGATGATCGGCCAGTCGGTCATCAACGTGAAATCGGGTGGACGCACCCGGTTGTCCACCCTGACGGCGGGCGTGTTCCTGCTGATTCTGGTGGTGTTTCTCGGCGACTGGGTGGCGAAAATTCCGATGGCGGCGCTGGTGGCGGTGATGATCATGGTGTCGATCGGCACGTTCAGCTGGAGCTCGATCGCCAACCTGAAAAAGCACCCGCTGAGCACCAGCATCGTCATGATGGCCACCGTCGTCATGGTGGTCACCACCCACAACCTTGCCATCGGCGTGTTCGTCGGCGTGCTGCTGGCGGCGTTGTTCTTCGCCAACAAAGTCGCGCAGTACAAGTACGTCAGTTCGACCCTGAGCGAGGACGGTCTCACCCGCACCTACAAGGTCGTCGGCCAGGTGTTCTTCGCCTCGGCCGACAAGTTCGTCGATTTCTTCGACTTCAAGGAAGCGGTGGACAAGGTGGTGATCGATCTCTGCCAGGCGCATTTCTGGGACATCACCGCCGTCGCTGGACTCGACAAGGTGGTGCTGAAGTTCCGCCGCGAAGGCACCGTGGTCGAGGTCATCGGCCTCAACGAAGCCAGCAGCACGATCGTCGACCGCTTCGCCGTGCATGACAAGCCGGGCGCAGTCGATAACCTGATGGGTCATTAAGGAGAGCTGAACCATGTCACACGTGATTGCATGCATCGACGGCTCCAGCATCACCCTCGCGGTCTGCGACTACGCCGCCTGGGCCAGCCGGCAAATGGACGCGCCATTGGACTTCCTGCACGTGCTGGGCAAGTCGGAATATCCGATCCCCGTCGACCTCAGCGGCAACATCGGGCTGGGTAGCCGTGAACACCTGCTGCAGGAACTGGCCGAACTCGATGAAAAGCGCAGCAAGGTGGCGCTGGAGCAGGGCCGGATCATGCTCGATGCGGCCAAGGCGCGGGCGCTGGACGATGGCGTGACCAGCCCCATCACCAGCAGGCAGCGTCACGGTGAACTGGTCGACACCCTGATTGAGTTCGAAAGCGACATCCGCCTGCTGGTGATGGGGCGCCAGGGCGAGCAGGGCGACAGCGCCGGCGAGCACATCGGCAGCCATCTGGAAAATGTGGTGCGCACCCTGCATCGCCCGATCCTGGTGATTCCCGCCGACTACACCGAGCCGCGCAGCATCCTGGTCGCCTTCGACGGCAGCGCCACCACCCGCAAGGCTGTCGAGATGGTCGCGGCGAGCCCCTTGTTCCGCGGCCTGCCCTGCCACGTGGTGATGGTCGGCGCCGACAAGGCCGAGTCGCGCGCGCAACTCGACTGGGCGCGCACGACGCTGGAGCAAGCTGATTTCGAGGTAACGGCCAGCCTTCGTTCCGGCCAGATCGAAGAAGTGCTATGTGGCTACCGAGAGGAGCACGCCATTGACCTGATCGTGATGGGCGCTTACGGGCATTCCCGCATCCGCGAGTTTCTGGTCGGCAGCACGACCACCCACCTGCTGCGCAAATCGACCGTGCCGCTGCTGCTGTTGCGGTAAAGCGGGCTGCATCTGCGCAGGCCACGCAGGCCTTGTGCCCCGAGCCGGGCGAATGCGCGTTGCTAAACGGCAGACAGGCGACAGCGAGCTGCCCGGTTTGGCTAATAGGTTTTGTAAGGCAGGAATTTTCCGTTCAGAACGATCTTGACGCGGTCGCCCTTGGGATCGGACTCGCGCTGGATGTCCATTGAAAAATCGATCGCGCTCATGAT
>MGZO01000127.1:28896-30279 GCA_001802655.1 Hydrogenophilales bacterium RIFOXYD1_FULL_62_11 | reverse complement strand
GTGGATCGGTCGGCACAGCGGTGGGCAACGCGCCCTTGTATGGCACGACCTGCAGCCAGGCGATGGCCGCTTCCGGCAGGTCGAGCAACGTGCCGACTTTCGTCGCCTCGTCGCGGCTCAGCGTCATCTGTCCCAGCATCGCTGCGGTCGTCCATTCCTTGCTGTGGCCGACCGCGTCGGCAATGTCAGACCACTTCAGGCCTTTCTTCAATTTGGCTTCGATGATCATTTCGGTAACGTCGAGGCGGTTCATGCGGCTTCCTTTCAAGGTGAGGCGGTCAGATATGCAGGCTGTCGATTTCACTGTAGGCGTTTTTCAGCCACAGCTTGACGCGCTGCCGTTCGAGAATGCCGAGCGCGTGTTCGTCGGTGCGCTGGGTGGCCGACCAGAAGCTGCTGCTGTGGCCGTCGATCTTGATCATGGCGGCCTCGTGCAGGCGCTTGATCTGGATGACGCGCGCCTGCAGGTCGAGCGCGCGCTGCTTTTCGCCGGAGGCTTCGAGCAGGTCGAAGTTGTCGCCGCGAATGTGGTTCTGCACCAGCACGTAGTTGAGGCGCGAGCCAAAGCGGTCAAGCAGCTTTTTCAACAGGTCGATCGAGTCGCGGCTGGAATCCATGACGTGCCAGTAGTTCACCGCCACGCCCATTTCGCTCGCCAGTTCCAGCACGCCGGAATCGTCCATCCATCGCGTCAGCGCGTCCTGCGTTTGCGCGGCGAGGTCGACCAGGATGCAGCGCTCCGGGTCGGCGACAGCGGCCTCGATGATGGCGTCGAGACTTTCATACTGGTCGACCACGACGGGCGAGGCGTAGCCCGCATAAAAGCGCATCAGCGCGCCGTGCGAGCGGTCGGTATCGAAGCCGAGGAAGGGCTGTTCGTGGTCGATCAGGTATTGCGCGAGCAGGCGCGCGACCAGCGATTTGCCGACCCCGCCTTTTTCGCCGCCGATGAAGTGGATGTGTGCCATGTTTGAGTGAGTGGTAAACGGTAAGGGGTGACGGCTAGCGCCGGCGCAGGTCAAGCGTGTGCGGGAATTCGCCGACATCGGCCACCGGCGGCGGCGTCATCGGGCCAGGCGCGCTGCCATCGGGAATGAAGCTGCGCACCGCCTGGGCCGTTGACTGGGTGGCCGGTAGCGGACTGGCCGCAGGCGGATGGCTGAAGCTGCCGATGCTGTGCCCCCAGTCCTGAAAGCGCGTGTGGCGGCGCGACTCGGCTTCCATCGCGTTGACCGGGAAGGTGTCATAACTGCGCCCGCCGGGGTGAACCACGCGGTAGGTGCAGCCGCCGACGGCGCGGTCGTTCCAGGTGTCGATCAGGTCGAACACCAGCGGCGAATGGATGCCGATGGTGGGATGCAGCGCCGACGGCGGCTGCCAGGC
>MGZO01000127.1:24925-28836 GCA_001802655.1 Hydrogenophilales bacterium RIFOXYD1_FULL_62_11 | reverse complement strand
GTGGCCGTTACAGGCCAGCACGTAGCGGCTGTCGGTGAGGCCGCTGACCTTGACCTGCAGGCGCTCCACCGAGGAGTCGACGTAGCGCGCGGTGCCGAGGCTGGTATTTTCTTCGCCCAGCACGTTCCACGGTTCGATCGCGGTGCGCAGTTCGACGGCAATGTCGCCGAGCTGCAACGTGCCGTGGCGCGGAAAGCGGAATTCCAGAAACGGCTTGTACCAGTCGAGCTGGAATGGGAAACCGGCGAAGTTGAGGTCGTCGATCACGTCCTTCAGGTCGGCCCACAAATAATGCGGCAGCATGTAGCGGTCGTGCAGCAGCGTGCCCCAGCGCACCAGCGGCTTGCGGTACGGCGCGTTCCAGAAGCGCGCGACCAGCGCGCGCAGCAGCAGCATCTGCGCCAGGCTCATGCGCAGGTGCGGCGGCATTTCAAAGCCGCGGAACTCGAGCAGGCCGAGCCGCCCGCTGGCGCTGTCGGGCGAATACAGCTTGTCGATGCAGAACTCCGAACGGTGCGTGTTGCCGGTGAGATCGGTCAGCAGGTTGCGCAGCAGACGGTCCACCAGCCACGGCTGCGGGGTGTCGCCGATGGGCATTTGCTGGAACGCGATCTCGAGTTCGTACAGCCGTTCGATGCGGCCTTCGTCGACGCGCGGCGCCTGGCTGGTGGGGCCGATGAACATGCCGGAGAACAGATACGACAGCGCCGGGTGGTGCTGCCAGTAGGTGATCAGGCTGGCCAGCACATCGGGGCGGCGCAGGAAGGGGCTGTCGGATGGCGTCGCGCCACCGAGGGTGACGTGATTACCACCGCCGGTGCCGGCGTGGCGGCCGTCGAGCATGAATTTCTCGGCGGCGAGTCGCGACAGCCGCGCCTCTTCGTACACCAGCGTCGTCGTCTCCACCAGTTGCTGCCAGTTGTGCGCGGGGTGAATATTGACCTCGATGACGCCGGGGTCGGGCGTGACCAGCAACTTCTCAATGCGTCCATCGGATGGCGGCGCATAGCCTTCGATCACCAGCGGAAAATTATGCGCAGCGGCGCTGGCTTCGACTGCCGCCAGCAAATCAAGATAGTGCTCGAGCGTGGTGGTTGGCGGCATGAAGACGAACAGGCAGCCGCCGCGCGCCTCGACGCACAGCGCGGTATGCGGCACCGCAACGTTCAGTTTGGCCGATGCGGTTTGCGGGTGCAGTTCGGGATGTTCTGGGTCGTCCGTACCGGCAGGCGCAGGCGTGTAGCGGGAAAAGCGCGCGGCAATCTCGCCATGAAAATCGGCCAGCGGCGGCTGGGCGGCAAAGGGATCCACCTCGACCCACGGTTCGCGTTCCTCCTCCGCCACCCACGGTAGCGAATTAAGCGGCAGGCGCAAGCCGATCGGCGCGTCGCCCGGGGTGAGATACAGGCGGTCGCGCCGGGTTTTCCACGGCGCGCTGTGCCACGGATGTTCACCACCCTGCCAGGCCAGCGGCAGCACGTAGCCGGTCGGCGTGTTCAACCCGCGTGACAGTTTGTTGGCCAGCGCGCCACGCAGGCTGGCGCTGTCGAGCTCGGCGTGGGCGCCGTCTTTGGACAGCACATCGACGTTTGGCGGCAGTTCCGCTTCCTGCAGCAACGCGGCAAGGGCATCCTCATACACCGGCTGCGCATAGCGCATCGCCAGGCCCAGATGCTGCGCCAGGGTTTTGGCGAAATGGCGCGCGTCGATCACGCTGCGCCCCATGTCGCGCCCGGCCTCGGCCAGCAGCGCCGGGTTCTTCCACACCGGCACACCATCCTTACGCCAGTAAATCCCCAGCGCCCAGCGCGGCAGGGGTTCGCCGGGATACCACTTGCCCTGCCCGGTATGCAGCATGGCCCCGGGCGCGAGGCGGGCGCGCAAGCGCCGCGCCAGCACTTCGGCACGCTCTCTTTTGTGGCTGCCAAAAGCATCCGTGTTCCATTCTGGTGCCTCCATGTCGTCGATGGAGACAAACGTGGGCTCGCCGCCATGCGTCAGGCGCACGTCATCGGCCAGCAACTTCTCGTCGACTGCTGCACCTAACGCCAGAATCGCTTCCCACTCGGCGTCGCTATATGGCAGCGTCACGCGCGGGTCTTCACGGATGCGGCTGACGGTGTTGGAAAACGCGAACTCGACCTCGCAGGGATCGGTCATGCCCTCAATCGGTGCGGCGGAAGACGGCTGCGGCGTGGCGGCGAGCGGAATGTGGCCCTCGCCGGCAAACAGGCCGGAAGTCGGATCAAGCCCGATCCAGCCGGCGCCGGGCAGATACACCTCGGTCCAGGCGTGCAGGTCGGTGAAGTCCTTGTCGGTACCCGACGGGCCGTCGAGCGATTTCTCGTCGGCGGTGAGCTGCACCAGATAGCCCGACACGAAACGTGCCGCCAGACCCAGATGGCGCAGGATCTGCACCAGCAGCCAGGCCGAGTCGCGGCACGAGCCCAGCGCCTTCTCCAGTGTTTCTTCCGGCGTCTGCACCCCGGGTTCCATCCGCACGGTGTAGGCAATATCGCCTTGCAGGCGCTGGTTCAGCGCCACCAGAAAGTTATTGCATTGCACGCGCTCGCGCGGCACCGCGTCCAGCCAGGCCTGCAGCAAAGGGCCGGCCGGTTCGGTTTCGAGATAGGGCGTCAGTTCGCGCTGCAAGTCCGCGCCATAGGTGAACGGATAGTGCTCGGCGCTGTCCTCGACGAAGTAATCGAAGGGGTTGATCACTGTCAGGTCGGCGATGACTTCGACGTCGACCGAAAATTCGCGTGTCGCCTCCGGGAACACCAGCCGCGCCAGATAGTTGCCGAACGGATCCTGCTGCCAGTTGATGAAGTGCTGCTCCGGCGTGATCTTCAGCGTGTAGGCGAGGATGGGCGTGCGCGAATGGGGCGCCGGGCGCAGCCGCACCACGTGCGGACTCAGCGTGACGCGGCGATCGAACGTGTAAACGGTGGTATGGCGGATGGCGACGTGGATGCTCATGGCGACAGTCAGTGTGCGGACTGGCTGTTACAAGCAAAGGTCGAGCCAGCGTTTTCAATCTATATTTGTCATGGGCCGTGTCGATTTTGACCGTGCTGGCACGTCGTAACAGCAGAGACCATTTTGATTCCCGGTCCACTTTTTTACAGGAGTCCATCATGCGCTACATGCTCATCGTCAAGGCCACCCCAGAGTCCGAGGCTGAAACCACCCCGGCGCCCGAGGCCGAATTGCTGGCCGAGATGGCCGACTACCATGAGCAATTGATGAAGGCAGGCGTGCTGCTCGACGGCTCAGGCCTGAAACCCAGTTCGCAGGGCTGGCGCATCCGCTACGAGGGCGATACGCGCAGCGTGATCGACGGCCCGTTCGCCGAAACCAGGGAGCTGATCGCTGGCTACTCCCTGATCCAGGTGAAATCGCGCGAGGAGGCGATGGAATGGGCGCGGCGCTTCCCCAACCCGGCCGGGCGCGGCAAGCCGGCCGAAATCGAGGTGCGGCCCTTATACGAGCTCGACGACTTCGCGCCTTCGCCGGAGATCGAACGCATGCGTGACATCTTCTGAGTTGTACGGTTATTCATCTATTGTTCTTTCAAAGGAGCCAAGCCATGAACGCCACCGTTTCACCCATCCCTGAAGGCATGCACAGCCTCACCCCGCATATCGTCTGCCGCGACGCCAACGCCGCGATGGACTTCTACGTCCGCGCCTTCGGTGCCGTCGACCACGGTCGCCTGGCCGGCCCCGACGGCAAACTCATGCACGGCATCATGAAAATCGGCGACTCGTCGCTGATGCTGGTCGACGAAAACCCCGAATGGAGCATGAACTCGCCGCTCGCGCTGGGCGGCACGCCGGTCGTCCTGCACCTGTATGTGGAAGACGTCGATGCCGCCCTGGCGCGCGCGGTCGACGCGGGGGCCATGCTCA
>MGZO01000127.1:24094-24889 GCA_001802655.1 Hydrogenophilales bacterium RIFOXYD1_FULL_62_11 | reverse complement strand
ACCCTGCGCGTTCCCCCAACCCGAGGAACCCCGTCATGAACATCCACGAAGTCTTCGCCTATCTGTGCGTCGGCGATGCCGCCGCCGCGATCGCGTTCTACCGCGACGCGTTCGGTGCGACCGAAAAATTCCGTCTGGTCGAGCCCAATGGGCGCGTCGGCCACGCCGAGCTGATCTTCGGCCCGTCCACGATCATGCTCTCCGACGAATTCCCGGAGTTCGGCATCCGCGCGCCCGCAGCCTTCGGCGGCACAGCGGTGACGATCCACCTGCACGTGGACGATGCCGACGCCGCGATCGCCCGCGCCGTGGCTGCCGGCGCGACGCTCGAACGCGCGGCGCAGGACCAGTTCTACGGCGAGCGCTCGGGCGCCGTGCGCGACCCCTACGGCCATCGCTGGCTGATCGGTCATGCCATCGAAACGGTGACGCCGGAGGAAATGCAGCGCCGCTATGTCGAGTTGCTCGACGCCGGCAAATAAGATCTTTCGGGCGACGTCGAAAATCGCCCCGCTCGCGCGTCGTGTACGTGCAGGCATTGCATCTGCGCTCGAACCCTGAACCCGAACCAGACAAGGAGCACCGCATGAACACCCCCGTCATCTCGAACCCTGAGCCCGAACAAAACAAGGAGCACCGCATGGACAACCCCGTCATCTGGTTTGAAATCTATGTCGAGAACATGCCGCGTGCGCGCGCCTTCTACGAGCGCATGCTGGGCGTCACGCTGGAAAGCCTGAAGAATCCGGACAGTCTGGCGGAACTGGAAATGTGGGCGTTTCCCATGGAAATGGA
>MGZO01000127.1:12031-24060 GCA_001802655.1 Hydrogenophilales bacterium RIFOXYD1_FULL_62_11 | reverse complement strand
GACGGCGTGCGTCCGGGCGGCGGCGGCACGCTGGTGTATTTCGCCTGCGCAGATTGCGCGGTCGAGGCGCAGCGCGCGGTCGAGGCCGGCGGCACGCTGTTCAAGGCAAAAATGCCCATCGGCGAATACGGCCACATCGCGCTGGTCCACGACACCGAGGGCAATCTCGTCGGCCTGCATTCGATGCAGTAAGCCAGGCCATGTGATGGAAATCCCTTCCCAACCCCAACGAGGACACTGCAATGAAATTCATGCTGATGATCGTCGAGCCGCGCGGCCAGCGCGACACCCGCAGCGAGGACGAGGGCCGCGCGCTCTACGCCGAAATGGTCGCGTTTGGCCAGGGGCTCGCCGCGCGCGGGCAGTTGCTGGCAAGCGAATCGCTGCGCCCCGACAGCCACGGCGTCCGCATCCAGCGGCGCGGCGAGCAGGCCAGCCTGATCGACGGCCCCTTCGCCGAGGCGCGCGAAATGGTCGGCGGCTTCTACCTGATTGAGTGCGCCAGCCGCGACGAGGCACTGGAAATTGCCCAGGCCTGTCCCGCCGCGCGCTTCGCCACCGTCGAGGTGCGCGAGTGCGCGCCGTGCTATGTCAAATGAAAGGAGTCCTGCAATGAATCCGATCCCGAAGAACACCCTTTGCCTCTGGTACGACAGTGAGGCGGAAGCCGCCGCGCGTTTTTACGCCGCGACCTTCCCCGATTCGTCGCTGGATGAGATCTGGCATGCCCCGGCGGATTACCCGGGCGGCAAAGCCGGACAGGTGCTCACCGTGCGCTTCACCGTGCTCGGCATCCCCTGCCTCGGACTCAACGGCGGCCCGGCGTTCCCGCACACCGAGGCGTTTTCGTTCCAGGTCGCCACCGACACGCAGGAAGAAACCGACCGTTACTGGAACGCCATCGTCGGCAACGGCGGCAAGGAAAGCGAATGCGGCTGGTGCAAGGACCGCTGGGGCGTGAACTGGCAGATCACGCCGCGCGCGCTGAGCGAGGCGATGGCCGCTGGCGGCGACGAAGCCCGGCGCGCGTTTGCGGCGATGATGACCATGGGCAAGATCGACATCGCGGCGATCGAGGCAGCGCGCCATGGCTGAGATTTCTGGCGTTCAAGCGGCGCGTTGGGTGTCTAAGGAATCCTGAAATGACAAGAGCAGATGCGTCTACATTCAAGACAAAGCTACTTCGTCCGGCGAAGCCCGGTAAGGACGACTCATGGGCCTTTCTGGTTCTACCGAAAACCGCAAGTGACACGTTGCCAAGGCGCGGTAGAACCTCCGTGGAAGGCACCCTAAACGGACACCCTTTTCAAGCGACGCTTGAGCCGGACGGCCAGTTAAGCCATTGGCTCAGGGTGAGCCGGGAACTGCGCGAGGCCGCCCATGCGAGTATCGGTGAGGTGGTTACCATTCAAATTGCGCCGGCCGATCCGGAACCGGAGCCGCTGCCGCCCGATGACCTACAGGAAGCGCTTGCGGCGTGTCCGGCAGCCAAGGCTGCTTGGAATGACACCACGACCATCGCACGCCTTGACTGGATACACTGGGTTGAGTCTGCCAAGCAAGCCAAGACCCGAAAAAGTCGGGTAGAAGGCGCCTGTGACATGCTTTCTTCAGGCAAGAAGCGCGTCTGCTGCTTTGATCAATCGGGCTTCTATAGCAAAAGTCTCAGTTCGCCCCCGGCGGCAGACTAGCGGCATGGTGGCGTATACACCCAACAAGGCGCTCCAGCGGACGCAGCGTCATCATCCTTAAGGAATCCTTCATGAAAGTGACCGT
Organism: Hydrogenophilales bacterium RIFOXYD1_FULL_62_11; assembly: GCA_001802655.1. GTDB lineage: Bacteria > Pseudomonadota > Gammaproteobacteria > Burkholderiales > Thiobacillaceae > Thiobacillus. Next base: position 22,284 of record MGZO01000127.1, on the reverse strand, counting down.
CGAAACCACCGTCGCCGCGCCCATCGAGACCGTCTGGCGCGCCTACACCACCCCTGCGGACATCGTGCAGTGGAACGCCGCCTCGGACGACTGGCACACGACCGCCGCGCAGGTCGATCTGCGTGAAGGCGGCGCCTTCTCCTCGCGCATGGAAGCCAGGGACGGCAGCCAGGGCTTCGATTTTGCCGGCACCTACACCCGCATCGTGCCGCAGCGCCTGATCGAATACGCCTTCGGCGACCGCACCGGGCAGGTCGAATTCGATGAGACAGCCGACGGCGTACGGGTGCGCGTTTCCTTCGATCCCGAAACCACGTTCCCGATCGAATACCAGCGTGCGGGCTGGCTGGCGATTCTCGACAACTTCGCGCGCCACGTGGCGGCGCGCTGATCCTTTTTCCGGTAAGGAGAACCACATGCCCCGTATCCGTATTTTGGTGGGAACGCGCAAGGGTGCGTTCATCCTGACGTCCGACGCTGCCCGCCGCGACTGGCAAGTGAGCGGCCCACATTTCGGCGGCTGGGAAATCTTTCACGTCGTGGGCTCACCGGCGAACCCCGAGCGGCTCTATGCCTCGCAGACCAGCAGCTGGTTCGGCCAGGTGATTCAGCGCTCCGACGACGGCGGCGCGACCTGGAACCCGGTCGGCAACGATTTCCGCTACGTCGGCGACCCGGGCACGCATCTGCATTACGACGGCACGTCGAAGCCGTGGGCATTCAAGCGCGTGTGGCACCTGGAGCCTTCGCCGACCGACCCGGACACGGTCTACGCCGGCGTCGAGGACGCCGCGCTGTTCCGCTCGACCGACGGCGGGCAGAGCTGGCAGGAACTGCCCGCGCTGCGCGAACAGCAGGGCGCGAAATGGATGCCCGGCGCCGGCGGCATGTGCCTGCACACGATCCTGCTCGACCCGGTGAACCCGAACCGTCTGTACGTGGCGATCTCGGCGGCCGGCGCGTTCCGCAGCGACGACGGTGGCGCGTCGTGGCGGCCCATCAACCGCGGCCTGCATTCGCAATACATCCCCGACCCGGAAGCCGAAGTCGGCCACTGCGTGCACCGCATCGCGATGCATCCGGCGCGGCCGAACACGCTGTTCATGCAGAAGCACTGGGACGTGATGCGCAGCGACGATGCCGGCGATTCGTGGTTCGAAGTCAGCGGCAACCTGCCCAGCGATTTCGGCTTCGCGATGGCGGTGCACGCCCACGAACCCGACACCGTCTACGTCGTGCCGATCCAGAGCGATTCGGAACACTACCCACCCGAGGGCAAGCTGCGCGTCTATCGCAGCCGGGCGGGCGGCAACGCCTGGGACGCGCTGACCGACGGCCTGCCGCAGCAGCATTGCTACGTGAACGTGCTGCGCGACGCCATGGCAATCGACAGCCTTGACCCCTGCGGCGTGTACTTCGGCACCACCGGCGGTCAGGTCTACGCCTCGCCGGACGCGGGCGACCACTGGCAGGCGATCGTGCGCGACCTGCCGGCCGTGCTCTCGGTCAGCGTGCAGACGCTGCCCTGACATGGCCGCCGATCTCGACAGGCACACCGTCTGCGTCGTGCTGCCGTATCACCTGTACACGCTGGCGCGGTGCAGCAGCACCGAGGTCGAGCTCGACCTGGCCGGCCCGGTCACGCTCGCAGCCGTGCTCGACGCACTCGAAGCGGCCTACCCCATGCTCGCCGGTGCCGTGCGCGACCGCGCCACCGGCCTGCGCCGCCCGCTGATGCGCTTCTATGCCTGCCAGGAGGATCAGTCGAATCTCGCTCCCGATGCGTTGCTGCCGGATGAGGTCGCCGCCGGACGCGAGCCGCTGGTCATCGTCGGCGCCATCGCGGGCGGCTGAAGCGCCAGAACGATGCCACACACAGAGAATTCCTCGCTCACTGTCGAATTCGCCTGTTTCCGTACGTCGTGAAGATGAACCCGGACTGTCCCGGGCAACGCAGGAGACATCCATGCGGATGAAAAAAATCGACATCGCCACGCTCGAATGCGCGGCAAAAGCTTGAGGACGCAGCCATGAAATTCATTTTCCTGATTTGCGCCGAACAGATGATGGAACACCTCGAACCCGCCGACGCAGCGGGGCATTTCGCCGAGTACGCCGCGTTCACCGAGGCGATCAAGCGCGAGGGCCATTTCATTTCCGGCAACCGCCTGACCCCGCCCGGCACGGCGAAAACCGTGCGCGTGCGCGAAGGGCAGGCGCACGTCACCGACGGACCCTTCGCCGAAACGCGGGAAATGCTCGGCGGCTACTACCTGATCGAAGCGCCGGACATGGATACGGCGCTCGCGATTGCCGCCCGCATCCCCGGCGCGCAGCGTGGCTGTGTGGAAGTGCGGCCGATCGCGGACGATGCGCCGACGCGTGCGCTGGGCCTGGGTAATTGACGCCCCCTGAGTCTTGATCCCAACGTGAACATGGACGAGATGATCGGGCAGGATTTCGAAGCTGGCCTCGCCGCACTCAAGACACAAACCGAAAAAGGAGACTGAACATGATGGTCAAGCAAATCTTCGTCAACCTGCCCGTCGCCGACCTCAAGGCGTCCATTGCCTTTTTCACCCGGCTCGGCTTCAGCTTCAAACAGGAATTCACCGACGACACCGCCACCTGCATGATCGTCGGCGAGAACATCTACGCCATGCTGTTGATACGCGAACGCTTCGCCGGCTTTGCCCCGCATCCGCCCGCCGACGCACGCGCTGCGACCGAAGTGCTGCTGGCCTTGCCGCTCGACAGTCGGGAGGCGGTGGACGCGATGGTGCGCGAAGCGGTGGCCGCCGGCGGCAACACCTACAACGCGCCGCTGGATCACGGTTTCATGTACCAGCACGGCTTCCAGGATCCGGACGGACACGTCTGGGAGGTGTTCCAGATGAATCCCGCACAAGGAGACTGACATGCCCTACGTCGATGGTTACGTGCTGCCGGTTCCGCTGGCGAAGCTTGCTGAATACCGCCGCCTCGCCCGCAAGGCCGGCAAGATCTGGATCGAACACGGCGCGCTCGAAATCCACGAATGCGTCGCCGACGACGTGCAGCCGGGCAAACACACTTCGTTTCCGCAGGCGGTGAAACTGAAAGCCGACGAGACCGTGGTGTTCTCGTGGATCGTCTTCAAGTCGCGCAAGGATCGCGACCGGGTGAACGCCAAAGTGATCACCGATCCGCGGATGGCCTTCATGGAACACGCCGATCCCGCGACGCTGCCGTTCGATGGCCAGCGCATGTTCTGGGGCGGCTTCAAGCCGATGGTGAGCCTGGCGGCATGACGGCGGCCGCCGACACGCTCGCCGCGATCTGGCATATCGAGTCGGCCAGGGTCGTCGCCGCCGTCGCCCGGCTCACGCGCGACCTAACGCTGGCGGAAGAGTGCGCTCAGGATGCGCTGGTCGCGGCGCTGGAGCACTGGCCGGCGCAAGGCGTGCCGGACAATCCCGCGGCCTGGCTGACCACCGCCGCCAAGCGGCGCGCGCTCGACGTGCTGCGCCATCGCACGCAGGCCGCGCCCAAACATGCCGAACTCGCGGTCGAACTCGACACGCAGCACGCCATCCGCGCAGCCGATTTCGCCGAAGCGGTCGATGCCGCGCTCGACGACGACATCGGCGACGACCTGCTCGCACTCGTTTTCACCGCTTGCCATCCGCTGCTCTCGCCCGAGGCACGCGCGGCCCTGACCCTGAAAGTGGTCGGCGGCCTGTCGGTGGAGGAAATCGCGCGCGCCTATCTCAAGCCCGCCGCCACCCTCGCGCAACGCATCGTGCGTGCCAAGCGCACGCTGGCCGAAGCGCGCGTGCCCTTCGAGACGCCACGCGGCGCGGAACTGAATGCGCGGCTGCCGTCGGTGCTGGAAGTGCTCTACCTGATTTTCAACGAAGGTTATGCCGCCACCGCGGGTGACGACTGGATGCGTCCCGCGCTGTGCGAGGAAGCGCAGCGTCTGGGCCGCGTGCTCGCCAGCCGCCTGCCAGACGTCGCCGAGGTGCATGGCTTGCTCGCACTGATGGAAATCCAGGCGTCCCGGCTCGCCGCGCGCGTCGATGCATCGGGTCAGCCGGTGCTGTTGATGGATCAGGACCGCACGCGTTGGGATCGCCTGCTGATCCGTCGCGGGCTGGCTGCGCTGGCGCACGCCGAGGGCTTGCCGGGCCCGTTCGGCCCCTACACCCTGCAGGCCGCCATCGCCGCCTGTCACGCCCGAGCCGCCGTTGCCGCCGACACCGACTGGGCGCGCATCGCCGCGCTCTACGACGCGCTGGCGCAGGTCGCGCCCTCGCCGGTGGTGGCGCTCAATCGCGCCGTCGCAGTCGGCATGGCGCACGGCCCGGCGGCCGGGCTGGAACTGGTTGAGGCGCTCGCGACCGAACCGGCGCTCAAGACCTATCACCTGCTGCCGGCGGTGCGCGGCGATCTGCTGGCCAAGCTGGATCGCATCGAAGAAGCGCGCGCCGAATTCGCGCGCGCCGCACAGTTGGCGCAGAACGCGCGGGAGCGGGCTTTGTTGCTGGCGCGGGCGGCAAAAACCGGGAAGTGAGTAAGCCCGGCCCGGCTCACCCTGGCGCGCGACGCATCGTGGATGCTTAGGGTGACAGTCAGTAAGCGGACAGTCTGTTACAAGCAAGGGGCGGGTCAGATGACGAGCTGAGAATGGAAACGGCGTGACTGCATGTTCGATTCGTCCATCTGAATACAGCGCTTGTCAGGACAGCATTCTGTTCGCGCCAGATACAGCTTTCGATCCGATTCTGTCTGCCAGGCAGACGGCTTCATCTGTTCGGTACTCGGCCTGAGCGGCCTGCCAGGCTGATCGCTCCATATGACCGGTGTTCAGCGCTTACCGGTCAGAGCACCGTTCAACGCTTGAATTAAGCCGCGCCGCGAAGCGGCGTCGGCTTGAATGAATTGTTAGAGCTGGCTGTACTTCAGGCGTTTTAACCTGAGCTTGTTGCCAGGATTCCAGCAAGTTCCTCTTATGTCTTCACGCTATTTTGCGCACTGCCTGAGTTTCTTGATAACCGGTGCGGCATCTGCCCATTGAATGGTCATCGCCGTTTTGCCGTCAATCGACAACTTGAAACTTTGCTTATCACGCATGCCCTCCAGCGCCGCCGCCAGCCCCGGTACGGCAAATGCGACCACGCCTATTTCTCTGGATGTTCCGTATCTGTAATTGAACACCTGAACAGTTTGGGCAGGTTCATCATCTTGCTGAAGAGTGATCTTTAGCTTTTCGACGTCTCGCGGCTTGGGCAGTCCCGTACCATGAAACATCAGCCAAGCATCGGGCTTTGGCTGTTGAAACCCCATGATGGTGACCATGCCGCCTATCACGCCCTCATTGCTCGTAGATTGTTTTGCAAACGTTGCAGCGCACAAATTACCTTCGGGTGTGGAGGTGGATTCGACACCCCATTCCCCTTTGGCAAGCTTCTCAAGCTTTATCTCTTTTTCTTGCTGTATTTTCAAGCGGAGGCGTTCCAGGTGAGCCAACTCCTCTTTGCTTCGGACACGCCCGTTGCTTCTAGGTCGATCGGCACCAATGGCATCGATGGCAACACGCCGGTCCCGAAGCATGTCCCAGCCGGTGTATTCATACGGAGGACTGCAACCATTCCCGTTGAACACCATGCCAGTCGGGCAGGCAACTGCTGAAAGTGGGAGCGAAAGTACAATGCAAAACAGTATTGATGGAGTTTTCATATTGAATGGTCTGATTTTAGTAATAGGCCGAATATGGTTTGAAGGTAGAGCAAACCAACTTTTCTTGGGGAGGTGGCTTTGCCTCTTTGGATTGCTTGGTCATAGGGATTCCGACTGACTCTAACGTTTGAGGTAAGGGGCGCGCCGCTTGCGGCGCGTCCCAGCGACCGAAGGGAGCGCCTTGACTCCAATGTTAGGCACTTGCCCCACCGGGACCAACGATAGCTGTTCCATACGCTTGAGAAGCTGCACTCTCTGCGCCCTTAACTCGGTCCGTGCCGGCACGCTCAAATATAGAAAGATGGCGACGCGCAACCATAAAACCTGGAAGGTAACACCCTAAAACAAGCATCAGTGCAACCCACCAGTCGAGCCGAAAAGTGGTTGTTAAGGAGAGAATGGGGCCCAATGGAAAAAGAAGAACCACGTAGCGAAGTGACTGCGACTGATTGAACTCGCGAAAGATGGCTGACTCTCGGCGAACTGACTGGGCGATGCGAGCTGCCATTAGACCGAAGAAGACAATTAAAACAAAGTCGATCATCTAGAGTGCCTAACGTTTGAGCTAACCGGCTGGACGCCGCAGGCGGCCAGTCCGAGCGCCACGTAGTGGCGCTGTGTTGAGCGAATTGTTAGGCTCTACCAGCTCAAGCTTGTGGCCACCGGGATCTGAGACTACAGAACGAATGCCGCGCTCAGAAGAGATGGGCGGCTGAACGACTGAGCCACCATTGCCCTCGACAGCACGAATAATTAGCTCCATTGAGCTAACGCTGAGGCCGAACATTGCGGTACCGGGCACGGCGGCAAGCTTGCCTGCAGGATAAAGCTCAAGCACAACGGAGCCCAGCTGACAGGAATAGTGGTCCGGGCCGGAGCCATGCTTCTCCTTTGTAAGGTGGAGGCCGATTGCTGCATAGAACCTTCCAGCCAGATCGAGGTCTGCGAAGCGGAGGACAACGAGACTCAGTGTTGGGCTATTCATTGTTCCACTGACTTGAGGCCTAACGTTCAAATTGAGGGGCTGGCCGACCACAAAGCTTGGCCGGAGCCCCGAAAGTTCAATAACCGCAGGCCGCAACGAGAACGCTCATCGGCCAGTCTCTCTCGAATGCAGGGTTAGGTTTCGATTTACCGGGTACGTTTTATGATGAATCCATTCTCGATTTTCTCGAAGCCGACCTTGGGGTAATACTCCATTGCTTCTGGGGCTGACAATAGTACGAGCGCCACCTCTTCCCCAATAGCAGAGCGAACGCGGGCAATAAGCTCACACCCGATACCATGCTTTTGAAAAGCCTTGTCCACTGCGAGATCGGACAAGTAGCAGCAATAACTAAAATCGGTTAGTGCGCGACACACCCCAACGAGTTTGCCTTCATGCCAAGCGGAGAGAATCAGGTTGGCATTGGCGAACATGCGCTCGATCCGCGCCAAATCCTTGGTGGGGCGGCGAATGCCGGAGTTATCAAAAACCGCAGCCACATCAACAGCCTCAAGAGGAAAGTTGTGGCGGTATTCAATCGCGGGCATAAAAACCTAACGTTTGAGTTAACCGGCTGGACACCGCAGGCGGCAAGTCCGAGCGGAACGAAGTGGAGCTGTGTTGAACGAATTGTTATGCACCAGCCCGCCAACCACACAACTGGCCGCCGCCCTGCGCGACAACCTGAAATCCCGACGGGGTGCTGACACCCCAGCTCTCGTATCCGCTAGAGATTGGAATAATTTCAAGGCGCAAGCTACCTCCTAACTCTAGTATCAGGTCTGCGGTCCCGTCGCGGACCTCGACGCGGGTGACAGAACGAGAACTAAGTCGGTCAGAGGCTACAGCCGCAGCGTCCAGCGGAGCCGGAAGGCCATACTGCTGCAAGTGATCCTCGCTGCTTATTGCCACGCGACCATCCTGCAGTAAGCGCCAAGGGCACTCAACGCCAATGCCAATTCCGGGCTCAAACGAGAACGACCATTGGGTTGGCTCATTGAACCTAACCTCTCGAATGGTGCGACCAACCATCCACGAAAAATCGAAAGACTCCATATGCCTAACGCTGGAGTTAAGCCACGCCGTTAGGCGTCGGCTTGAATGAATTGTTAGGGTGCACCCCGATTAGATAAAGGAGCTCAAATATCAGCATTGATGAAATACTCACGGTTCGCACAGAAAGATTTCCACCCGCTCTTTTCCCTTGCCAATGTTATTTCTCTTGAGCCTGACCTGTCCAACCTCTCCAGTTGATCGGACGTGAGTGCCGCCACATGGGACTCGGGAAAAGCCTTGGATTTCCCAATATCTTCTTTCATTCAAAGCATCATCGAAGTCGGTCGTTATGCCCCTGTTGGATGAGATTATCTGATTCGCCATTTCAGAAAAAGCAGGAAGGAGCGGAGAGATGCTCTCCGGCCATACGAAGTCGATCCGAGCCTTATCTGGAGCGATATGAGCGCCAACCTTGCCTACACTATTTAGCTCTTTGTAGAAGATTTCTAGAATCAATTCTGCAGCGAAATGAAGGCGCATCAGTCGATAGCGCCTCTCCCATTCAATTTCAATTTGCACAGACTGACCAACCTGAAGCCCGTGAGAGGGTGGCAGAGTATAGATAATCCGCAATCCCTCTTTCCTTGCCGAAAGCACCTGGATACCTGCAATTGAACCTTGATCGCTCTCTTGCCCGCCCGAAAAGGCGAAGAATATTGTGGATTCCAGTTCGATTTCACAGCCATTAACTGAAGTAACACAGGTTTGATGCGAAGTCGCGTACGGATCATCCCAGAAGACTTTCTTTGTCATACATCCTCTAATAACGTGCTGCGCCCTAACGTAGAGCTAACCGGCGCTGCGCGGCTTTATCGCGCGAGACCGTGTAAAGAGATCAACATGATGTTTGGGGAATCGCTGAATGACTGATTTCCCCAAGTAAAGAAACCAGCGCTGGCCGTCAGGCCAGGTGGCTTACCGCTTCCCGCCCCTCACCCCTGCATCTGCCCGCTGCCGCTGGCCGCCACCACCTGCAGCGGTTGCGGCTGGCTTTCCCATTCGAAGGGCGGCAGGTTGTTGAGCGCCTGGCGCAGGCCTTCGTTCCAGGCACTGGCCAGCGAACGATAGTAGGGATGGTCTTCCGAAAGGCTCAGGCGGCGGCCCGCGTTGAGCGTATCCGTGTTGTAGATCAGCAGTTCGACCGGCGGGCCGACGGTGAGGTTGGAGCGGATGGTCGAGTTGATCGACACTAGCGCGCAGCGTGCAGCCTGCTCCAGCGGCGTGTCGTGGCGAATCACCCGGTCGAGAATCGGCTTGCCGTATTTGGTTTCGCCGATCTGCAGGAACGGATGCGCGGCCGATTCGTGAATGTGGTTGCCCTGCGGATAGACCATGTAGGTTTCGGGCGCCTGCCCGGCGATCTGGCCGCCAAAGATGAAGGTGGCGTCGAAATTGGTGTTGGCGTCGCGCGCCGCCTGCGTGCGCTGGACTTCGGTGGAAACGGTGCCGATGTATTCGACCGCGTCGCTGATCGAATAGACAGTGGACAGACAGATGGGATTGCCGAGCCGGCAATCGTCACGCAGACGCTTGACGACGCTCTGGGTGGTGGCGAGGTTGCCCGCCGCCAGCAGCACGAACATGCGCTCGCCCGGCTCGACAAAGGTGTGCATTTTGGAATAGGTGCTGACATTGTCGATGCCGGCGTTGGTAAGCGAGTCGGAGGCAAAAACCAGTCCGCTGTCCGTCTTGATGGCGACGCAATAAGTCATGGCGTGGAATGATTCGTTCAGACGGGCTTCATCGTGCCTGTTTTCGGCGCTGGGCTCAAGCGCAATGGCGCCGCGCACGTGCCCGGATAGCTGAACGCCCCCTGCTCATCCAAGGCGCTCGGCCCGCCCCGGGATCAGGGGCAGCATCTCGCCGTCGCTGCACGTTACGGGCTGAACCAGCGCGCCAGTGGCGACGCCAGAAACTCTTCGGCGGGCAGGTAGTGGCTGCCGTCGCAGGAGAAATTCAGCCCAACCATGCCGTTGATGAGGTTGAGCGAACCTGAGCGCAGGTAAAGCTGTTCATCGGAAAAACGCAGGGTGCGAAACATTTCCAGAATCGGGCGGATGTGCTGCGAGTCGACGACAGCGTCGAGCGGGTAATGCGTCGACGGGCAGTCGTGGCAGGGCGTGGCGGTCAGCAACTCGTCCACCGACAGCACCCGGTAGCGGTGGGGATCGCTGTACAGCCAGAGCGTGGCGCGGCTGCTGGAAAAATGCAGCTTGGCGTGAAACACGCCGTGACTGCACATCAGCCGTTCGACCTGGGCAAACGTCTCGTTAAACTGGTCGTCCATTGCCGAACGCACCCGACACTGCTCGAACAACCCGCCACGAATGGCCGGGTCGCCGCGATACTGTTTCCAGTGTGAACCGGGGCCGGGAGGCATGAACGTGGGATCAGGCGGCCTCCTTGGGCCGCATCTGCCGGCTATAGAGGAATTCCAGCACCTGGCTGCGCAGGGCGTGATAGGCGGGGTCGTGCGCCAGCGCCAGACGTT
>MGZO01000127.1:6047-11979 GCA_001802655.1 Hydrogenophilales bacterium RIFOXYD1_FULL_62_11 | reverse complement strand
TGGTGGCGGCCGGGCCGTTGGTCATCATCACGATGCGGTCGGACAGCAGCACCGCTTCGTCGACGTCGTGCGTCACCATGATGACCGTGCTTTTCGTCGCGGCGACGATCTTCATCAGCTCGTCCTGCAGATGGGCGCGGGTCAGCGCGTCGAGCGCGCCGAAGGGCTCGTCCATCAGCAGCACTTTCGGCTCCATCGCCAGTGCGCGGGCAATGCCGACGCGCTGTTTCATGCCGCCGGAGATTTCGCCGGGCAGTTTGCTCGAAGCATGAGTGAGACCGACCAGCTCCAGCGCGGCGGTCGTGCGCGCCTTGAGTTGCGCTTTGGTTTCCTTGCCGCCGAAGACTTTTTCCACCGCGAGGTAGACGTTCTCGAACGACGTCAGCCACGGCAGCAGGGAATGGTTCTGGAACACCACCGAGCGTTCCGGCCCCGGTCCCTTAATCTCCTTGTTGGCGAGCAGCAGCACGCCGCTGGTAGCGTCGAGCAGCCCCGCCACCAGATTCAGCAGGGTGGACTTGCCGCAACCCGAGTGGCCGATCAGCGCGATGAACTCGCCCTGATCGACGTTGAGGTTGATGTCAGTGAGCGCGGTGAACTTGCCTTTTTTGGTGCTGAACACCATGGAGGCGTTTTCGATCTGGACGTAGCTTTGCATGTTTTTCTCCGTGAGCAGTGAGGGGTAAACGGTGAGTGGTTGGCGGTGAGCGGAGGCACGCTGCCTTTTCCGCTCGCCGCTCCCGGCTTACCGCTTACTCATACGAGAACCGTTTAGCCAGCAGCATCAACATCTGCTCGAGCAGCAGCCCGACAATGCCGACGACAAAGATGGCGATGATGATGTGGGCGACGTTGAGGTTGTTCCACTCGTCCCACACCCAGAAGCCGATACCGACGCCGCCGGTGAGCATTTCTGCCGCGACGATCACCAGCCAGGCGACGCCGATCGACAGCCGCACGCCGGTCAGCACGTAAGGCAACACCGCCGGAAACAGGATCTTGGTGAACACTTTGAACTCGGACAGATTGAGCACCCGCGCAACGTTCATGTAGTCCTGCGGGATGCGCTGCACGCCGGCGGCAGTGTTCAGCACCATCGGCCAGATGCTGGAGATGAAGATCACCCAGATCGACGCCGGTTCGGCTTTTTGCAGCACCAGCAGACCGATCGGCAACCAGGCCAGCGGCGACACCGGGCGCAGGATGCTGATGATCGGCGACAGCATCTGGTTGAGGAACTGGAAGCGGCCGATCATGAAGCCGAGCGGAATCCCGATGATCGCGGCCGCGCCGAAGCCGAGGCCGACGCGATACAGCGAATTGAGGATGTTCCAGCCGATGCCCATGTCGTTGGGGCCGTTGTTGTAGAACGGGTCGGAAAACAGCACCACCGCCGCGCCCCAGGTTTCAACCGGGCCGGGGATGGATTTATTGGTGTTGGCAACCAGCGCCCACAACGCGGCAAAAAACAGGATGCCGAGCAGCGGCGGCACGGCGGCCTTGAACAGGTTCACCGTGCCTTCGATGAAACGCCTACCCGACTCGGTTTCGAAATAGGGCGTACGACGGGCACGGGACACGGCGACCGACGCCTCCTTGGATGCCAGGACGACATCATCGCCTGACAGGATTTCACTTAAATTTTCGGGTGTTACATTGATTGCGCTCATATCGCACTCCTGAGTATTGACGACGTCTTCGGTTGCCTGCCCGTATCGACCGTTCAGGCAACCGGGTGTTTACGCCGGGGCGTAAGCCGCCTGTTTCATGGCGGATGCCAGCGTGGTGTAGGTTTCCACCCAGGCATCCCTGACCGCCGGGGTGAACTGCTCGCCCAGACCCTTGTCCAGGGTCCAGATCAGCGCGCTGCCCACCGTGTCGTAATGCGCTTCCGTTACGCCATAACCGACATGGCGACGCCCCATCTCCTCGACCGCGCCCAGAATCGGGCTGAGATCATCCAGGCTGTTGACGGCGGTATTGATGATCGTCATCAGCTTGCGGCCCTGCTCGACCATGTCGCCCTTGAACATGCTGCGCAGCGAGGGATCGAGTTCGAACAGCTGGTCATAGAACAACTGCGCCGCTGTCTCCTTGATCGGGAGAACCTGTTGCCAGCTGCTGCGTACCAGCATGATTTTTTCGGGTGTCATGGCCTCTCCTTGGCTTGAATTGATTGGGGCCTTGATCTTGGTCAGGCTTTAATTTTGAAGCCGTCGGCATACGCCTTCGGGTTCTTGCCGTCCCACACCACGCCGTCGATCAGCTTGCTGGTGCGCATGTCTGATTTCGGCAGCGGGGTCTTGGTCATCGCGGCGGCCTGTTTGTAGATGTCGATGCGGTTGACCTTCTTCGCCACGGCCAGATAGTCGGGGTGATCCTTCAGCAGGCCCCAGCGCTTGTGCTGGGTGAGGAACCACATGCCGTCCGACAGGTAGGGGAAACCGACCATGCCGTTGTTGTAGAACTTCATGTAGTTGGGGTCTTTCCATTTCTTGCCGATGCCGTTGTCGTACTGGCCGAGCATGCGGTCTTCAATCGAGTCGAAGTCGGTGTTGACGTAGGACTTGGCCGAAATCACCTTGGCGACTTCGGAACGGTTGCTCATGGTGTCGATGTATTTCGACGCGTCGAGAATCGCCGCCACCATGGCGCGCGCCGTGTTCGGGTACTGCTCGACAAACGCGGCAGTGGTGCCGAGCACCTTTTCCGGATGATCCTTCCAGATTTCCTGCGTGGTGACGGCGGTGAAGCCGATGTTGTCGCGAATCGCGCGTGCGCCCCACGGTTCGCCGACGCAGAAGCCGTCCATGTTGTCGACGCGCATGTTCGCCACCATCTGCGGCGGCGGCACGGTAATGACCTTGGCCTGGGTAAAGGGATTCACGCCGTAGGCCGCCAGCCAGTAATACAGCCACATCGCGTGGGTGCCGGTGGGGAAAGTCTGGGCGAAGGTGTATTCCTTGGGCTCGGCCTTGATCAGCTTGGCGAGCGATGCGCCGTCGGTCACGCCCTTGGCCTTGAGCTGATTGGACAGGGTGATCGCCTGGCCGTTATGGTTCAGGTTGGCGAGTACCGCCATGTCCTTCTTCGGTCCGCCGATGCCGAGCTGCACGCCATAGATCAGGCCATACAGCACATGCGCGGCGTCGAGCTCGCCGCTTACCAGCTTGTCGCGCACCGCTGCCCACGAGGCCTCTTTCGACGGCGTGATGGTGAGGCCATACTTCTTGTCGAAGCCCTTGACCGAAGCCATCACCACTGACGCGCAGTCGGTCAGCGGAATGAAGCCGATACTCAGATTGGGTTTTTCCGGCGCGTCGGAACCCGCTGCCCAGGCGCCCTGGCGCACGCCCGGCGAAACCAGCGTCATCAGCGCAGCCGCTGCGGACAGGCCAACCGTTTTTTTCATGAAATCCCGCTTGCTCGTGTCCTGCACAACCGGTTCGTTGACCAGCACGATTTTCTTGGTGTCGCTCACAGTGTTCTCCAAATAAAAAAGGCGTCGCCCGATGCGGGCGGACGCCTTTGTCCGTTGATATCAAGTTTGCTTGTTGATCCTGAAAGCCACGCCGTTGCGGCTGTTCAGTTCAGGTTTAGCAATGGCTGTGCCAGGCTTGTCAGATCATTGTATTGATTGGGATTTATGTGCTTCCAGCTTGATTCTGCCTGTCCGGCGAGCCAGCTTGTGCACCCATTCAGTGCTGCTTGACTCAGGCATGCACCATTCAGGCAAGTGGCCTTTGCAAAACCAGCCGCGCAACGTCTGCCAGCTTCATGCCGCGATCCATCGCGGTCTTGCGCATCTCGCGATACGCCTCGGATTCGGTTGCGCCGGTCTGCTTGATCAGATGCGCCTTGGCCTGATCGATCAACTTGCGATCGCTGAGTTCGAGCCGGGTTTGCTCGAGCTGGTCGTGCAGCGCCTGGTGCGCCTCGAAACGCGACACCGCCACATCCAGAATCGGCCGCAGCCGCGCCGGATCAAGGCCGTCCACCACATAGGACGTGACCCCTGCCTGCGTTGCCGCGCGAATCGATTCGGTGCTGCCGTCGTCGGTGAACATCACGATCGGACGCGGGCAGTCCTGGTTCACCACGCAGATGTGTTCCAGCGTGTCACGGTCGGGCGAGTCCTGCGCAATGATCACCACGTCCGGGCGCAGCGCCTGGATCTGCAAATCCAGACTGCGCGCGGAATTGAGCGTGGCCATCACCACGCAACCTGCCGCTTCGAGCGCGGGAACCAGCATCGCCAGCCGGTCGGGCTGGTTTTCAACTATCAGTACACGCATGTTTGGTCCATATTTCCGCCGTAAAAAAAGACGGCCTCCGAAGAGGCCGCGAGTCGGAGGAGACTGCCTGAGCAAACTGGCCTCGCGGTTAGTGTGCTCGGTTATTTTAAAGCACGCAGCGTGCCAAACAACTTACCCCTTGAGGATCAATTGCTTAACATCAACCCCAGTTAACCACGACACCGTAAAGAGAGTCACTTTGGTGCAACCGGACACCTGCCGGGAACAAAACAGGGCACAAGCGAGACTGATGAACAGCTTGCATCCGGCTACAACGAAAGTTGTATAGCCTGTGCCGCTGCAAGCAGGTAGGTTTTTGAAAAGATCCGACTACAAGGATCAAGGATGTGCGTGAACGCCCGGGTTTCAACCCGGGCAAGGGACGGCAGATAAACTCTGCCCACCCCCGTTTCATCCCCTCCGCCCGAGGGAGACGGTTCATAGGGCGAGGGGGATTCGGAGCCGCGATGTCGGATGCGGTAGACCGACAGTTTCATGAACCATGATCCGTCAGGGCTTCGCCGGACTAGCCCCCGCCTCGATTCCTAAAGAGGTGGGTAACCCGGTTTCTCCGTTGCCGTTCAGGCAGCGGTTTCCTGCTCGACACGCTCCCTGCCCCCCTCCTGTTGCTGCCGCAAGTTGCGCGCCGCCGCCACCATATTGGCCAGCGCGGCCTTCGTTTCCGGCCAGCCGCGCGTCTTCAGGCCGCAGTCGGGGTTGACCCACAGCTTGTCCGGGTCGATCACCTGCGCCGCCTTTTCCAGCAGCCGCGTCATGGCTGCGGTGTCGGGCACGCGCGGGCTGTGAATGTCGTACACGCCAGGGCCGATTTCGTTGGGGTAATTGAAGTCGCCAAAGCCGCGCAGCAGTTCCATGTCCGAGCGGCTGGTCTCGATGGTGATGACGTCGGCGTCCATTGCCGCGATGGCGGGCAGGATGTCGTTGAATTCCGAATAGCACATGTGGGTGTGAATCTGCGTGGCGTCTCCCACACCGCTGGCGCTGATACGGAACGCGCGGCTCGCCCAGTCGAGATAATGCCCCCAGTCGGCCTGCCGCAGCGGCAGCCCTTCGCGGTAGGCCGGTTCGTCGATCTGGATGATGCCGATGCCGGCGGTTTCGAGATCGACCGCTTCGTCGCGGATCGCCAGCGCGATCTGCAGCGCGGTCGTTTCGCGCGGCTGGTCGTCACGCACGAACGACCACTGCAGGAGGGTGACCGGTCCGGTCAGCATGCCTTTCATCGGCTTGATGGTCAGCGATTGCGCGTAGCGCGTCCAGCTCACCGTCATCGCGTGCGGTCGCGAGACGTCGCCATAAATGATCGGCGGCTTGACGCAGCGGCTGCCGTAGCTCTGCACCCAGCCGTGTTGCGAAAACGCAAACCCGGCCAGCTGCTCGCCAAAGTATTCGACCATGTCGTTGCGCTCGGCTTCGCCATGCACCAGCACGTCGATGCCCAGCGCGTCCTGGGTTTCGACCGCGTGGCGAATCGCCTGCTGCATCGCGGCGGTGTAGTCCGCCTCGATGAGGTCACCCAGCTTGAAGCGGGCGCGCGCGCTGCGAATGTTCACGGTCTGCGGGAACGAGCCGATGGTGGTGGTGGGAAACGCGGGCAGCTGGAAGCGTGCATGTTG
>MGZO01000127.1:4042-6014 GCA_001802655.1 Hydrogenophilales bacterium RIFOXYD1_FULL_62_11 | reverse complement strand
CGCCACGGCAACGTCATGCACCCGCGTCGAGCTGCGCCGTGCCACCCGCGCGGCGGCGTTGGCGGCCAGTTCGACGGCTACGGTCTGGCGCCCGGCGTTGAACGCGGTTTTGAGCGTGCTCAGTTCGCTGAGTTTTTCGTCAGCATAGGCCAGCCAGTTCTTCAGTTCGGGGTCGAGACGGGACTCGTTCGCCAGGCTCACCGGCACATGCTGCAGCGAACACGACGGCGCCAGCCACAGACGGTCGCCGAGGCGCTGGTGCAGGCCGTCGAAACGATCCAGCACGGCGGCCAGATCGGTTTTCCAGATATTGCGGCCGTCGATCACCCCGACCGACAGCACCCGGGTGGCCGGCAGCCAGTCGATCACCTGCGCCAGCTCGTCGGCGCCGCGCACGCAATCGACGTGCACGCCGGCCACCGGCAGCTTCAAGGCCACCAGCAGGTTTTCGCGCAACGGCCCGAAATAGCTGGCCAGCAGCAGCTTCATCCCGGCACTGTTCAATGCGTGATACGCCCGCTCGAACGCGCTGCGCCACTCGGCCGACAAATCCAGCGCCAGGATCGGCTCGTCGATCTGCACCCATTCCACCCCCATTGCCTGCAGCCGTCCCAGAATTTGCGCGTACACCGGCAGCAGCTTGGCCAGAAGATCGAGTCGATTGAAGCCGGCGGATTTTTCCTTCGCCAGATACAAGAACGTCAGCGGGCCGATCAACACCGGCTTCGGCTTGAACCCCGCCGTTTGCGCTTCAATCACTTCGTCGAACAACCATTCCGCGCCGAGTGAAAATTGCGTGTCGGCTTTCAGCTCGGGCACGAGATAGTGATAGTTGGTGTCGAACCACTTGGTCATTTCCATTGCGTGACACGCCGTATTGCCGCGCGCCAGCTGGAAATACTCGGACAAGCCAATCGACTCGCCAAAGCCGAAGCGCCTGGGCGCGCAGCCCAGCAAGGCGACGTGGTTGAGCATCGGGTCGTAAAACGCGAAGTCGCCCACGGTGACGCGATCCAGCCCTGCAGTGTGTTGCCGCTGCCAGTTGGCCTGCCGAATGCCGCTCGCCACGGTCTGCAGCGCGGCCTCGTCGATGTCGCCGCGCCAGAAGGCTTCCTGCGCAAATTTCAGTTCGCGGTTCGGGCCGATGCGCGGAACCCCCAATACGTGTGCCTGTGCCATGTTGTGCTCCTCAAGGTGGTGATGGACGGCATGATGCGGGCACGCGTAACATGAGACAAACGAATAGTTTTCATCCAAATCATGAATTCATCTCATATCGAACTGCGTCACCTGCGCTTGCTGCAGGCGGTGAGCGAGGCCGGGGGATTGACGGCCGCCGCCGAGCGCCTGCACCTCACGCAATCGGCTGTGTCGCATCAACTGAAAGCGCTGGAAGACGCGCTCGGTTTGGCGCTGGTCGAGCGCACCGCGCGTCCGCTCGGCCTCACCGCCGCCGGGCGCCGCCTGCTGGCGCTGGCGCACAGCGCGCTGCCGCAAGTGGACGCCGCCCTGCGCGATCTGGCCAAGCTCAAGGATGGCGACGCCGGTGAACTGCGCATCGCAGTGGAATGCCACACCTGCTACGACTGGCTGATGCCCGCGATGGACCGCTATCGCGACGTCTGGCCGGGGGTCGAACTCGATCTGCTAGGCGGATTTCAGGCCGACCCGATCGGATTGCTGCTCGATCAGCGGGCCGATCTGGTCATCACCTCCGACACCGCGCCGCGCCCCGGCATCGTCTATGCGCCGCTGTTTGGATTCGAGATGCTGGCGCTGCTGCCGCCGGATCATCCGCTGACCGCAAAAAAATGGCTGCTGCCCGCCGATTTCGCTGCGCACACACTGATCACCTACCCGGTGCCGGAAGACCGCCTCGACCTGATCCGCCGCGTGCTGGCGCCTGCCGGGATCAAGCCGCCGCGCCGCGAAGCGCAGCTCACCGTCGCCATCCTGCAACTGGTCGCCAGCC
>MGZO01000127.1:182-4035 GCA_001802655.1 Hydrogenophilales bacterium RIFOXYD1_FULL_62_11 | reverse complement strand
ATTGCGGTACGCGCTGACGACGCCGCGCGAGCGTTCGTGGCTGATTTCATCGACACCGTGAAGCGCGACAGTTTTGCGCGCCTGCCCGGCATCCGCCCGCTGGCGGGCAGCGCATAAAATCCGCCCACTCCCTTCCCGCAACCACCATGACCCTTCCCGATTTCACCGAAGCCGACGTGCTGCGCTGGTTTGGCGTGGATACGCTGAAAAAAGCGCGTCCCTATCTGCATTACATTACGCGGCTGGAAGCCAGCAACGGCGTGATCCAGGCTTACGTGCTGGGCACCGCGCCCAAACCCTATCGCGTCGAGATCGAGTGCGGCCTGGACACGTCCGGTAACGTCGCAATCGAGCCTTACTGCACCTGTCCGGTGGGACGGCACTGCAAGCACGCGGCGGCGACCTTGCTGGCCTGGCTGGCGCAAAAAAAACAGCCTGAAAAACTCAACCCGGAAGTGCTCAACTGGGTGGAGGCGTTTCGCCATGCCGAGGCGACATCGGCCAGGCCGAAGAAACCCCCCGTCAAACCCGAACAGTTGTTTTATTGCCTGACGCCGCAGGCGCCTTGGGGCTTGCGCGTGCAGTTCATCAAGGCGCGGGGCGGCAACCGCGAGCAACTGGCGAACGGCGACGAGTGGATGAACGTCGAGCGCGCGCTCACCAACCCGCCGAGCTTCGTCAACGATGAGGACATGACGATTTTGCCGCTGCTGTGGGCGATGCGCGACAAGCACGCTTACCTTCCCAGCCTGACGCTCAAGGGCGACAAGGGCGAAACGACGTTGCTACGGATGCTGGCGAGCGGGCGTTTGTGTTACGACGCGGCGAACCCGGTTCCGCTGCGGCCGGGCAATCCGCGTGCCGCGTTGTTGAACTGGCAAACCGACGCGCAGCAGCGCATCCGCGCCCACCTCGGTGCCGAGCCACCCGCCACCCGCACGCTCTGTCTCAGGCAGCTGTGGTACGTCGATGGCGAATCCGGCGAAATCGGCGTACTCGACTCGCCGCATCGCGCGAGCCAGATTGCCCGCCTGCTCGACCTGCCGCCGCTGTCCGCGCTGGATGTGCCGGTGGTGGCCAGCGCGCTGGCCGAGCTGGCGCCCAGCTTGCCGCGTCTGAGTGCCGCAACCGAGCTACGCTGCATCGACGGGCCGCCGGTGCCGCACCTCACGCTGGATTCGCTGGACGCATTCGGCATGCGGCCTTACCGCGACTATCCGGGCGGCTATCGCAGCAGCCTGTTCGATTTCGCCACGCTGGCGTTTCGCTATGCCGAATTCAGTGTGTTGCCGAACGATAAAAATGAATTCATCACCAGCAAACAGGGCGAGGCAGTGCGGATCAAGCGCGACTTCAAGCGCGAAGCGGCCTGTCTCAAACAGCTCGAACGGGCGGGCTTCAAGCCGGTTCCCTCACGCACGATCAGCTATGGCAGCAAGCTGCCGCCGCACGCATTCGGTCTGGCAAGCGAAGCGCATTGGCCGATTTTCATGGCGGGCGAACGCATCGCGCTGCAAAACGACGGCTGGGTGCTGCACATGCCGGCCGACTTCCGCCATCACGTGCTGGAGGTCGACGCCTGGGAGGCCGAGTTTGCCGAGCGCGGCAACGACTGGCTGGCGTTCGATCTGGGCGTGGTGCTGGAGGGCCAGCGCCTGCCGCTGGCGCCCCTGCTGCACGACCTGTTCCGCCGCGATTCGCGCTGGCTCGATGCCGCCCTGCTCGACACCCTCCCCGACAGCGAGGCCATCACCCTGCTCACCCCCGAGGGCGCACGATTTCTTGCGCCAGCCGGACGCATCAAGCCGCTGGCGCGCACGCTGATCGACCTGTTCGATGCCCGACCCGACGGCGAGCTGCGCGTGTCGCGGCTGGATGCGCCGCGCCTGGCCGAACTGGCGCAACAAAAAAACTGGCAGTTCAAGGGCGAGGCTGCGGTCATTGCGCTGGCCCGACAGTTGCAGCACGGCGGCGGCATCCAGGCGATCGAACCGCCCAAGGGGCTGCAACTGGAACTACGCCCCTATCAGCGCGAAGGCTTGGCGTGGCTGCAGTATCTGCGCGAACAAAACCTCTCCGGCATCCTCGCCGACGACATGGGCCTGGGCAAAACCGCGCAGGCGCTGGCGCATCTGCTGCTGGAAAAAGAAGCCGGACGGCTCGACCGCCCGGCGCTGGTGGTGTTGCCGACCTCGCTGATCTTCAACTGGAAACGCGAGGCCGAACGCTTTGCGCCGGATTTGCGCGTGTTGTCGCTGCACGGCAAGGATCGCGCCGAACGCTTTGCTGGCATCCCTGAACACGATGTCGTGCTCACCACCTATCCGCTGTTGTGGCGCGACCACGACACGCTGGCCAAGGTGCAATGGCATGTGCTGATTCTGGACGAAGCGCAAACGGTGAAAAACGCCGGCAGCCGCGCCGCCAAAATCGTGCGCGACATCGACACCCGGCATCGCCTGTGCATCACCGGCACGCCGATGGAAAACCATCTGGGCGAACTGTGGGCGCAGTTCGATTTTCTGCTGCCGGGGTTTTTGGGCGACAGCAAACAGTTTGCCCGCACCTTTCGCACGCCGATCGAAAAGCACGGCGACGCGATCCGCGCCGGGATCCTGTCGCGCCGCGTCGCACCGTTCATTTTGCGGCGGCGCAAGGAAGACGTGGCGAAAGAACTGCCGCCCAAGACCATCATCGTGCGCAGCGCTGAAATCGTCGGCGGCCAGCGGGATTTGTACGAAACCGTGCGCAGCGCGATGGACGCCAAAGTGCTGGAAACCATCGCGCAAAAAGGCTTTGCGCGCAGCCAGATCGTGATTCTGGACGCGCTGCTGAAACTGCGTCAGGTGTGCTGCGACCCGCGCCTGCTCAAAAGCGCGGGGGCAAAATCAGTCAAGGAACGCGCCAAGCTCGACCTGCTGATGGACATGCTGCCCGAGCTGCTCGACGAGGGCCGCAAGGTGCTGCTGTTCTCGCAGTTCACTTCGATGCTCGCGCTGATCGAACCCGAGCTGGTCGCACGCAAGATCAAGTACGTCATCCTCACCGGCGACACCATCGATCGCGAATCGGTCATTCGCGCGTTTCAGGAAGGCGACGTGCCGGTGTTTCTGATCAGCCTCAAGGCGGGCGGCGTCGGCCTCAATCTGACCGCTGCCGACACCGTCATCCACTACGACCCGTGGTGGAACCCGGCAGTGGAAAACCAGGCCACCGACCGCGCCCACCGCATCGGCCAGACCAAGAACGTGTTCGTCTACAAGCTGGTGGTGGCGGGCAGCATCGAAGAAAAGATCCTCGCCCTGCAGGAGAAAAAAGCCGAGCTCGCCGCCAGCGTGCTGACCGAAGATCATGCCGCGCTGGCCAAATTCGGCGAGAGCGACATCCGCGCGCTGCTGGCGCCGCTGCCCGCCAGCGAGGGACGTTAGCGTGCCTGCGGTCGCCGCTTCCGCCTGATGGACTGGACGCTGTTCGGCTCGGCGCTGCTGTCGTCCACCCTGTTTCCGGGCGGCTCCGAAGCGCTGTTGCTTTACCGCCTGCATCAGGGCGCCGACCCGCTCGCCAGCGTGCTGACCGCCACCGCCGGCAACGTGCTCGGCAGCCTGATCACCTACGGCATGGGGCGGTTTGGCCGGCAAGCCATGCGGCGCAGCGAAAAAGCCGAGCGTCACGTCGCGCGGGCCGAGCACTGGTTGGCCCGCTTCGGCCGCCCCAGCCTGCTGCTGGCCTGGCTGCCGGTGGTGGGCGACCCGCTGTGTCTGGTGGCCGGGGTATTGCGCGTCGGCGTCGGCAGTTTTCTGCTGCTGGTGACGCTGGGCAAGCTGGCGCGTTACGCCGCACTGGCCAGCGTGAT
>MGZO01000127.1:0-103 GCA_001802655.1 Hydrogenophilales bacterium RIFOXYD1_FULL_62_11 | reverse complement strand
GGGCGTGATGTAGAGCGTGAGGAACTGCGAGAACAGCAGGCCGCCGACCACGGCAATGCCGAGCGGACGCCGCGCCTCGCCGCCGGTGCCAAAGCCGATGGCA
>MGZO01000126.1:29388-37316 GCA_001802655.1 Hydrogenophilales bacterium RIFOXYD1_FULL_62_11 | reverse complement strand
CGGTAGCGCAGGGCGGCCGGCACGATCGGGCAATTCAGTTCCACCGCCGGCTGCAGCAGCGACGGCAAAAACCGCCGCAGTCCACGGCCGTCGCTGGTGGTGCCTTCGGGAAACACCGCCACCCATGCGCCCGACTGCAGCAGCAGTCGCATCTCGGCGTTGATGCGTTTGGTGTCGGCGCGGCGGCCGCGTTCGATGAACAGGGTGCCGGTCTTGTGCGCCAGCCAGCCCGCCACCGGCCAGGCGCGCACTTCGGCCTTTGACACGAAATGCACCCGCCGGGCGGCGTAAACCAGGTAAATATCCAGCCACGACACATGGTTGCACACCAGTAGTGCGCCATTCGGCAGCGCAGGCGGTGGGCCGGCCTGCAGGCGGACGCCGAGCACACGCAGCAGCTGCCGCGCCCACGCCATGATGATGCGGTCGCGCAGCGCCGTCCGGCACAGCGGAAAGACCAGTGCGGCCAGCGTCACCCCGAGGACGAGATGCAGCAGCAGCAGGCTGGTGCGGATGACGCGACGAAGCAGCGCAGGCAGATGGGCGAGGATCACCCGGTCATTGTAAAACGTGCGGTGCGGAATGCCGGGGTAAGCCTTATGCCCCGAAGCGACGCGCATAGCTGCGATTAAGTTGCGCCATCGGCAGCAGCATCAGCAGGTCGGCCGTGTTGAAATCGGGATCCCATGCCGGTTCGCCGCACACCATGCCGCCGGAACGAGTGTAGCCCTTGATCAGCGGCGGCAGGGTTGCCAGCTGGCCGTCGTCGAGCGACTCGACCGGCAGGCGATAACGTGGCGTGGCACGCCACTCGGCCGGCGCCAGATGGCTTGCGCTGAGCTGACGGTACACGCTGGCAGCAACCTGGCCGCCATCGGCCATGCCGATGCTGGCGCAGCCGACGATGTATTCGCAGCCGTTGCGCGTCAGGTATTCGGCCAGCCCCAGCCACAAACGGGCGATCACCCCGCCGCTGCGATGGTCGCGATGCACGCACGACCGTCCCAGTTCGGCCATGCGCGGCCGCAAAGAATGGAGCCGGGTGAAATCGAATTCCTGCTCGGAGTAATAGCTGCCGATACGCTTCGCCGCATCGGGCGGCAGGATGCGATAGGTGCCGACCACGTCGCCGCTGTTCAGGTCGCGCACCAGCAGGTGATCGCAGAACGGGTCGTACAGATCGATGTCGTGTCCAGGCAAGACGGTCGTCAGGCGCGCGCCCATTTCCCCGACAAACACCTGATGCCGCAGGCGTTGCGCCTCACGGATTTCGCTGTCGTCGATCGCCAGCGAGACGTGATAACGGCTGGCAGCCCGGACTGGCGCCGCGCCGGACTGAATCGGACGGGTTTGAGACGGGCCGGACTGAGCCGGACTGATTTGGAGGGACGACGGGCTGCTGACCTCGAGCATGGGGCACTCTCATGGTTGGAATGCGCCCAGCTTAGTGAGGGGGTATTAACCCGGCATGACGTTCAGGTTTCGGAATGATGACGTGATCAGTGCGACACCCGCGTGGTGCCGCCACCCGACAGCACCCGCACGCGGTCGCCGGGGTTGAAGACTTCGTCTGCCGCCTGGGTAATCGCGATAAAGCGGCCGGAATCCAGCCTGATGGTGATTTCCACCCCGCGTTGCCGGGTGATGCCTTCTTCTGCAGCCGCGCCACCAAGGCCACCCAGCACCGCGCCGACAGCCGTGCCCACCACGCTGCCGCGGCCGCTGCCGATGGTGCTGCCCGCCACACCGCCCACTACCGCACCGGCGCCCGCGCCGATCGGTGTTTTAGTGCCTTCGATATTCACCTGACGCACCGATTCCACCACGCCCATTTGCACTTCCTGAACGCTGCGGGTTTGCGCGCGCGAATAGTCCTTGCTGCCGGTTCCGCTGGCACACCCCCCCAGCATGACGACTGCTGCGGCAACGAGGACAAGGGACAAGCGTGGGGGCTGGTTCAGCATGGTGGTCTCCTGAAGATTCAAGTTGGACTATAGGCTGCGGCAAGCCGGCAAAGTTCAGCGGGCAAATTCAAAGCATCTTGCCAAAAACCTGCTGCAGCCGTGCGGCGATCGCATCCCGCGTTGGCTGGTGATTCTGCCCGCCGCGATGCTCGATCTTGATCGCGCCCATCACGCTGGCCAGCTGGCCGCTGGTTTCCCAGTCGAGCCCCTGCGCGATACCGTAGAGCAGGCCGGCGCGGAACGCGTCGCCGCAGCCGGTGGGATCCAGCACCTGCGTGGCCTGCACCACCGGAATCTCAATCACGCGGCCGTCCGCATACAGGCTCGACCCCGCTTCGCCACGCGTGATGACCAGGCATTTCACCCTGGCGGCCAGCGCTTCGACCGACAGTTCGGTGCGCGCCAGCAGCAGCTCGGCTTCGTAGTCGTTGAGGGTGACGTAATCCGCCAGTTCGACCATCTCCAGCAACTCGGCGCCTGAAAACAGCGGCATGCCCTGACCGGGGTCGAACACGAAGGGAACGCCGGCTGCGTGGAACTGGCGGCAGTGATTGAGCATGCCGTCGCGGCCGTCAGGCGAGACGATGCCGAGGCCGATCTCACCAACTTTGGAGGCATCGTTCTGGTGCGAGTAGTTCATCGCGCCGGGGTGAAATGCGGTGATCTGGTTGTCCGCCAGATCGGTGGTGATGAAGGCCTGCGCGGTATAGCTGCCCGGCATCTGGCGGATGGCTTCGCGCGAAACGCCAAGGCCGTCGAGCCGCTGCGCGTAGGCGCCGAAATCATCGCCCACCGTCGCCATGATGACCGGTTCGCCGCCCAGCAACTTGAGGTTATAGGCGATGTTGCCGGCGCACCCGCCGTATTCGCGGCGCATTTCCGGCACCAGAAACGACACGTTCAGCATGTGGATCTTGTCGGGCAGGATGTGATTCTTGAAATGGTCCTGAAACACCATGATCGAGTCGAAGGCGAGGGAGCCGCAAATAAGGGTGCGCATGGGGAAATCGTATTGAAAACGGGAGCCGCGATTATACGCAGGCGGGTGCGCCGGGTTTACCGCCGCGTTGCGAACACGAGGCGTGCCTGGGGTCAGCTGTAAATCTCTTCCACCGCAAAAATGCGCCGATGCTCGCGCATGGCGTAGCGGTCGGTCATCCCGGCAATGTAATCGGCGACCGCGCGCGCGCCTTCGAGCGACTCGCGCGCCTGGTGTTCGGGCGGCAACAAACGCGCATCCCCGATGAAGGCCGTGTAGAGGTCGCTGATGATGCGGCTGGCTTTGGCACTCATGCGCGCAACCTTGTAGTGGCGGTACAGGTGCCGGTGCAGAAAGCGTTTCAGTTCACGGTGTTCGTCCAGCAGCACCTCGCTGAACGCCGCCAATGGCGCGGCGGAACGCACGTCGTCAATACTGCCGACAGCGCTGGTTTCGATGTTGCTGCGGGTGGTGGCCACCAGGTCGAGAATCAGCGCGTTGATGATGCGCCGCACCGTTTCGGTCACGATTCGGCGGCCATTCAGCGCGGGATAGCGGGCTTTCACCTCGTCGTGATGGCGAGCGAACAGCCGCACCTCCATCAGTTGCTCAATGCTGATGAGCCCGGAACGCAACCCGTCATCGACGTCGTGATTGTTGTAGGCAATTTCATCGGCCAGATTGGTAATCTGGGCTTCGAGCGAGGGCTGGGTTCTGGCAAGAAAACGCGCGCCGACCGCGCCGAGCTTTTCGGCGTTGCCGAGGGCGCAGTGCTTGAGGATGCCTTCGCGCGCTTCGAAGGTGAGGTTCAGGCCATCGAACTCGGCGTAGCGCTCTTCCAGCAGATCGACCACGCGCAGCGACTGCAGGTTGTGTTCGAAGCCGCCGTGTTCCTTCATGCAGGCGTTCAGCGCATCCTGTCCGGCATGGCCGAACGGCGTGTGGCCAAGGTCATGCGCCAGCGCGACTGCTTCGACCAGGTCCTCGTTGAGCCTCAACAATCTGGCAATGGTGCGGCCGATCTGCGCGACTTCGAGGCTGTGGGTGAGGCGGGTGCGGAACAAGTCCCCTTCGTGGTTGACGAACACCTGGGTCTTGTATTCCAGCCGCCTGAACCCGGTGGAATGGATGATGCGGTCGCGGTCGCGCTGGTATTCGGAGCGGGGTGCAGCAGACGCTTCAGGATGCGCGCGCCCACGGGTCTGGCTGGAATGCGCGGCGTAGGGTGCGAGTTCGATCATGGGTGGAATCGGTCCTGGTTTGGCGCAGCAAACGGTTCAGTGACGAAGCAGTCGGTCGCAGTGTGCGGCACACCGGGCATGGCCGCAACTTCCCAGTGCGCGCAATCAGTCACCGTCGGGTGCGACACACGCCGCCAGCGTGGCGCGCAGCGTGGCCTCGGGCAGGTCGCCCGTCACCACCGCTTCACCCAGGCGTTTCAGCAGCACAAAACGCAGCTTGCCGGACTCGACTTTCTTGTCATGCCCCATGTAATCGAGCCAGGTGTCCGCGCCCAGATCGGGCGCCATGTCGGGCAGGCCGGCGGCGCGGATCAGGGCACGGCTGCGCGCGACGTCCGCTTCGCTCAGCCAGCCCATGCGGCGCGAGGCTTCCGCCGCCATCACCATGCCCGCGCCCACGGCTTCGCCGTGCAGCCAGTTGCCGTAGCCCATGCCGGTTTCGATCGCGTGGCCAAAGGTGTGGCCCAGATTGAGAATGGCGCGGATGCCGCCTTCGCGTTCGTCCTGGCTCACCACCTGCGCCTTGATTTCGCACGAACGGTGAATCGCGTAGGCGATCGCTTGCGCATCCAGCGCACGCAACTTGTCCATGTTAGCTTCCAGCCAGCCGAGGAATTCAATATCCCAGATCAGGCCGTATTTGATGATCTCGGCGAGGCCGGCCGACACTTCGCGCGCGGGCAGCGTTTTCAGCGTATCGGTATCCGCCAGCACCACCTGCGGCTGATAGAACGCGCCGATCATGTTCTTGCCGAACGGATGGTTGATGCCGGTCTTGCCGCCCACCGACGAATCGACCTGCGACAGCAGCGTGGTCGGAATCTGGATGAACGGCATGCCGCGCTGGTAGCACGCCGCCGCAAACCCGGTCATGTCGCCGATCACGCCGCCGCCCAGCGCGACCAACGTGGTCTTGCGCTCGGCCCGCTGGGTCAGCAGCGCATCGAAAATCAGGTTCAGGGTTTCCCAGGTTTTGTAGGCCTCGCCATCGGGCAGCACCACGCTGGTCACCGCCACTCCGTCGCGCTCCAGCGTCGCGGTCAGCCGCGCCAGATACAGCGGCGCCACCGTGGTGTTGGTCACAACCATCACGCGCTTCTGCGCCAGATGCGGCAGGATCAGTTCGGGCTGGTCGAGCAGACCGGGGCCGATATGGATGGGGTAGGAGCGGTCGCCGAGGTCTACAGTAAGGGTTTGCATGGGGCGATCAGACATTGAAATCACGTCGGTCATTGTAACCAAAGCGCATGCGCACTGTTATTGTGAAACCCGCTGGACACCAAGCCTTATGAATTCCATCGCCATGGTGTTTGTGAAGTCGTTGCCCATGGCTGACACCTCACAGTGACATCATGAAGACATGACTGGGGGACGACAATTATGCGATGCTGCGAAAATCAACCCCTTCTTTGTGCCCACCACTTGATTCTGACAATCAAATGAACAGCGCTCATTCCACACCCGACCCTGTACCGTTATTTGTCGACCTTGACGGCACGCTGATCAAAACAGACCTGCTGGCGGAAAGCGCCTTGCGTCTGCTCAAGAAATCGCCCCTTTCGCTGTTTGCCTGCCTGGCCTGGCTGATCCGCGGAGGCAAGGCTGGGCTCAAAGCTGAAATCGCCCGCCGCGTCGGACTCGATGCGAGCTTGCTGCCCCTGCAAAACGATTTTGTCGAGTTTCTGCGCAATGAGGCCAGTGCGGGCCGGTCTCTTTATCTGGCCACCGCTTCCGACCTGCAGCTGGCCGAACCCGTCGCGAACAGGCTGGGATTTTTCACGGGCCTTCTGGCAAGTACCCCGGGGCACAATCTCAAAGGCGCACACAAGCTGGAAGCAATTCTGGCCAAAACCAGCGGGGGACCGTTTGACTATGCCGGAAATGCCCATGCCGACATGCCCGTGTGGGCTGCCGCGCGCCAGGTACTGGTGGTCAATCCCGACCCTGGCGTGGCCGCAGCAGCTCAGGCACGTTTCAATGTAAAACAGGTATTCGAGGATCGTCCCCGAAACCTGCAGACCTGGCTGCGCGCGATACGACTGCATCAATGGCTTAAAAACCTGCTTCTGTTCGTTCCCCTGCTGACCGCACACGCCTTCACTGGCACTGCGCTGATGACG
Source organism: Hydrogenophilales bacterium RIFOXYD1_FULL_62_11 (assembly GCA_001802655.1). Classification (GTDB taxonomy): domain Bacteria; phylum Pseudomonadota; class Gammaproteobacteria; order Burkholderiales; family Thiobacillaceae; genus Thiobacillus. The sequence continues at coordinate 31,012 of MGZO01000126.1, read as the reverse complement.
CTAGTCTTGGGTTTCACGGCCTTCGGCTGCGTCGCATCGGGAACCTATCTGCTAAACGATTTACTGGATCTGGATTCGGACAGGCGCCACCCCCGCAAATCGAAACGTCCTTTTGCTGCTGGGGACATTAGTCCAGTGTTCGGGCTGCTAGCCATGCTGGTTCTGCTAGCGACCGGGCTCGCCCTGGCAGCCACGCTATCCATAGCGTTTTTTCTTTCCACCCTGGCCTATCTTGTTCTGACACTCAGCTATTCACTCTATTTCAAAGCCTATGTGCTAATCGACGTGCTGCTGCTAGCCGGGCTGTATACCGTGCGCATCATTGCCGGCGCCCTGGCTATCGGCGTAAGCGTTTCCTCGTGGCTGCTTGCATTCTCCATTTTCGTATTTCTGAACCTTGCACTGATCAAACGATGCTCCGAGCTGAAGACCCTGGAATCACAGGCCCGCACGTCCACCAGCGGGCGGGACTATCGTCTTGCGGACCTGGGCATACTGAGTTCAATGGGCGTCGCCGCAGGCTATATTTCCGTGCTGGTTCTGGCACTTTACGTGGACAATCCGGACGTACGCACCGCTTATAGCCACCCATTCCTGCTCTGGCTGCTGTGTCCGTTCATGATGTACTGGGTATCCCGACTCTGGATCAAGACCTCGCGTGGCGAAATGAATGATGACCCCCTGTTGTACAGCCTGCGGGATCGTGCCAGCTGGATCATTTTCCTGGCCATGGGGCTAACCACGTTATTGGCTATTTAACAGATCGAGGTGAGTATGAGGATTGCGGTTTTAAGCTTGATCCTGGCAAGTGTAACGATGTCCGCCGTGGCGCAGATTGCACTCAAATATGGGATGTCCTCGCCCATCGTTCAGGCGAATCTGAACGCTGGCCTTGAGCGGATTGCGCCGATCATTGCAGCCAACCCCTTTGTCTGGGCAGGACTGACGCTGTATGGAGTGGGCGCGCTGTTGTGGCTTGGTGTACTGGCTCAAATCGATGTCAGCCAGGCCTACCCGTACGTCGGGCTCGGGTTCCTTCTTACAATGGTATTCGGCGTCGCTCTGCTAGGCGAATCGATCAGTGCCATGCGGCTGGTTGGAACCCTCCTGGTTGTTGCCGGTGTCGTTCTGGTTTCACGCACCTGACTCAAGGGTCTTGAAGCATCATGCCTTCAGTCCTGGAGGCATGCCGCAGACCGGTTTGACTCCGGATAGGAAAAGAACAGCGGCTGCGAACAATTGAGGGAACTCGCCAGGCGATAGTCAATTCCGTGGCCTCGCAGCCGGTATTCAGTCACCAAGCGGAACCGCATCGGGATCTTGACCCGCACCCCCGCCTCAGGCGCTACGCTTAACGAGGCCAGCTGGTCTCTGAAAGCCAGGTTTTTCTGAATCGCACGTCCCCAGTTCGCTGCTCCAACCATCAGGATATTGACTACCAGCGCGATCAGAACAACGGCCGCCCCCCTGCGTAGCCACGTCGCCTGGTTCAAGACTGCGATCACGATCAGGAGCGGTAGCACCAGCCAGAACTGGGGAGAGAGTCGCGCCCACCATGCTTCTGGATTCAGCAAGCCCGTCAAAATGACCAGCAGTCCAACGCCTGCAACCAGCCGAGATGCCC
>MGZO01000126.1:8397-29333 GCA_001802655.1 Hydrogenophilales bacterium RIFOXYD1_FULL_62_11 | reverse complement strand
ACCAGGGGCCGAACCCGCCGTAATGAGCGTCGACGGCGAAGAATGCATAAAGCTCCTGTTTGTCCAGGCTGAAGGGGGTTTTCCAGACGGGCATCCCGGACGAACCGGAAGAGCGGCTGCTCAGGGAATAGGCCACTTTTTCGACACGATTCATGGCCAGAAACGCGGGTGGCGCAGAACGCCACTGAACATTGCGCCCATCCTCACGTCCCAGTGCAGGATAGAAGGGATGGCCCTGCTGCAGCGTGTTGGTGATATAGGGCTGATAACCGACGCCCATCACCGCCACGAGCAATGCCATGCCTGTCATCAAAAAATAGGATCGCAGCCCGACACGTTTTTTCCACAACCAGGCGCCACCTGCGAGGCCAGTAGCCAGGAAAACGGCATAGACCAGGCCCGTGAACTTGATATTCACCAAAAGCACCAGGCTGGCGGCAACCAGAAAAAGCGTACGGGTCGCAGGCTGCCTGAAATAGTCCAGCGAAAACAGCAGCACAAGGGTAAACAGCGAGGCCAGCTGGCCATCAACATAAAAACTGGGGAGCTGGTATACGCTCACCGGATTGGCCGCAACTGCAAATGCCAGCCCCCATGACCAGACGCGTGTCAGCCCCATGCGGCGCAGAAAGGCTTGCGCAACCAGCAGCGTCGCCAGGGGATATAACAGGTTCCATATTTTGCTGCCTTCCAGCAATCCGCTGCCGCGAAAAGTAGCGGCGGCCAGCAACCAGGCACCCTTCGCATAATGCTGGATATAAATCCCCGAGGTCACACCTGACTCGAACCCGGGATTCCATTCTGCAAGCTGGGGCGAATGAAAGGGGTTCCAGCCCTGAGCCAGGGCCAGGATGCCCGGCACGTGATATTCCTGGCCATCACCACTGAAGTCATACAACCATTCCAGGGCGAATGTGCCAAACGTGCTTGCGGCCACGAGTCCCAGCACCGCAGGAAACCAGACACGTCTATCCGGAACCAGCTTCCAGGTCGCCGAGAGCGCAACGGCCAGCCCCAGCCACAGCGCGGAGCCACTGACGGGTTGCCCGATCCACAACAAAAATGCAGTGAGGACCAGCGTCATGCCCGCCCACAGGATGATCATCCAGGCCAAGATTTCGCCCTGTCCCGCCGGAGTCCGGGAATCGTCCCCCACATTAAGGTTCTGTCGATTCATCATGGGGGCAACTCCACGCCATTTGGAAATCAGTCTGTTTGCCGCACCTGGACAGGCTTCACTGTCAGACACGCCTCGTCGCCAATTCGGTCAACACGGCAAATTTTCGACATCGTACAGGGTGAAGAATGTCGGTTCACTGTTATTTGGAACAAGACGCGCAGGGGGTTCAGGAAAGGACACGCTGCGTGGGTCGTTCGCCGCCGCAAACCCGGTCAAGTCGCCGGGATCGACGCTCAAGGCCAGCATAAAGTTGTGGGGCATGCCTAAAATGGCTTGGGCGACATTCCGGCCAAAAACTCACCACCTCATCGCATACGCTTATCGCGTACAGGGTAAGGATCCTTGTCATGGCACGACACTTGCGGTGCATCCGCTGACGCAATGCGTCACGACTCAAAGCCAGCCGTTTATCTGGAAAACATAGCGGTATGTCCCTTGCCCTGATCCGGATAAAAACCAAACTGATGAACACCTTATTTCACCTGATAACCGGTGGCACACCTGGCCTGAGACAGGATGCTGAGATTGCTCAGGCTGTGCTGCACGGAAAATACCCGGTTTCAACCCACATGTTGCACCGGAGCAATCTGCATCTGCCCCACAGGCAACTTGCTCTGGCTTTGCGCAAGCCCTTCTCCAGGCGCAAAAATATCATGCTGTTTTTTGAGAATCTATCGCGCAGCTGGATGCACTGCAGCGATTTGGCCATTCTGATTCCCAACCAGGAATGGATGCGCCCGCTCACCACCCAACTCATCCGCAATTGCCATGAGATCTGGTGCAAAACACGCTATGCAGAACATGTGTATCGCGAACGGGGCTTCGCTACGCGCCACATTGGTTTCTCCTCTAAAGACAAATACTTGCCAGAGGTGGCCAAGGATTACACCGCGTGCGTTCACATCCCCGGTAGAAGCGAACTCAAAGGCACCACCACCCTGCTGAAGGTGTGGAAACGCCATCCGGAATGGCCAGCACTCACGGTTATCACCCGCCACCCCTATTTGCGGCAGCACTGCGCAGCCAATATTGAAATCGTGACTGACTTCCTCGATCCCGGCAGCCTGCAAATGGTGATGAACCGCTCGGGCATTCATATTTGTCCTTCTGAAACAGAGGGTTTCGGACACTACATCAGCGAGGCCTTGTCCACCAAAGCCGTCGTAATCACTACCCACGCGCCCCCGATGAACGAACTCGTGCAGGAAGATTTCGGTTTTCTGGCGGAATCGGCAAGCCGTATACCGATCGAATATGGCGAGCGTTTTCAGGTGGGGGAGGCAAGTCTGGAACAGGCGATTGCCCAATCCCTTGCCCTCGCCCATCCTGAAAAAGCACGCATGGGAAACCTGGCACGCGATTCGTTTCTGGCGAATCGAGCACAGTTCGAAACACGCTTTCTGCAAGCCATTGCAAACCTGGCGCAAAACTAACAACACCCGGCGGCTTAACGACGCGGGGCTCGCCTCCCGCTTGTTCAGGCATCGACAAGACGTATGATCAAGCTGTCATCATTATTTTGATGGGGTTTTTCGCCGAACCTGGTGAAGCCTTATCGCGAAGCCTGCCACGCAATGGCCGCCAAACCTGACCGCATCCTGCTGGTTTCCCCAGCCTCGCCGCTTGAGCCCCGGTCGGGCGCGCAGCAGCGCACGGCGTTGCTGCGCCAAGCCCTGCAGACGCTGGGTGAAGTGGACATATTGTTGATCAAACCCACCTCTGACCCCAGCCGGCTGGAGTCATTCACGCCGGGCATCCTCGCACACGCACTGTGGCATCAACACCCGCTCGGCATCGGAAAATTCAAGCCCGACCGAACCCTGAGCCAGGCACTCTATGCTGCCGGAATTGACCTAAGTTCCTATCGGCTCATCGTCAGCCGCTATCTCAACCCCATTTCCAAACTGGCGATCCCGCCCGGCGTACGCACTGTGGTTGATCTCGATGACTGGAGATATTGCTACACACCCGGACTGCTGACATGGGCAGCGCGCCTCAAGTCCGCCTACGCCGCGCGACTGGCGCGCCAGCAGCTCAAGCGATTTGATGCCTACTTTTTTGTTAACCAACGCGACCAGGCAGGGCACCCCAAACTGCGCTCAAGCATCTTGCCCAACATCCCGTTCAATCCGCCTGCCCAGCCTTTTCCACAAATCGAGAGCACCACGCTTTTGTTCGTCGGTTCACTCTGGTACGCGCCCAATCGCGAAGGAATCGACCGTTTTCTTGCCCGCTGCTGGCCTGCCATCAAGGTTGCCCAGCCCAAAGCCCGGCTGCTGCTCGTTGGCGCCGCCCCGCCCGCCACCCGGCGGGCCTGGGAGCTGCATCCAGATGTCTCTGCCCCCGGATTTGTCGATGATCTGGGTGAGGTTTATCGCAATGCCGCATTCACCATTTCCCCAATCTACTCAGGCGGCGGCACCAACATCAAGATTCTGGAATCGCTGGCCTATGGACGGGCGTGCGTGACCACGCCTCATTGCGCAGATGCTTTCAAAGTCGACCTGGAAAACGCTGGTTTGAGCATCGCACAGGACGATGCGCATTTTGCCCAACGATGCATTGACTGGCTGGGTGATATCAGCACCAGACGCAACGAAGCGGAAAAGGGGCGTGGTCAAATTGAGCAGCATTACACGCACGCGCTGTTTGCTGATCGGGTGGAACACCTTGTGCGCACCCTGATCGCGCCCCCAAGGGCAACGCCATGACCATCAAACAATACCTGATTGATCAGGCCATCATCATCCGCAACCTCTTCGAGGTTGGCGTGCCGTTGCGCCGGCTGCGTGGGCCTCTTCTTGTGGCCGTTCCGGAAATCGCCAGCCGTTTCGTGATCATCCCGGGCGACGTCAGCAACCCATCGGGGTCGCTGGGCGACATGGCAATGTTTACCGCATTGCTGCAATCGCTACGCATGCGCAATCCAGAAGCCATCTTCACCATCATCGGAACACGAAACCACAGCATGACCGTACCAGGAGTCGGCGAGATCCAGGTGATAGCCGCCTGGGCTGGCAGAGCGGGCAGCATCGCCTTTGACCGCGTGATTCGCCAACACCACGCGCTGTTTGTGATGGGCGCCGACATTCTGGACGGCAAATATGGCGCCTCACTGGTGCAACGTATTGTTGATTACTGCAATCACAGCGCAATGCTCGGCATTCCGGCCACAACACTGGGCTTCAGTTTCAACCGTCACCCGCGCCGCCCGACTGTTCACGCCTTATCCAGATTGCATCCCAAGGTGACGGTGAATATCCGCGATCAGCCCTCACTTGATCGCTTCAGGCAAATTGTCGGCATCCCGGCCACCTTGTGTGCGGATAGCGCTTTTCTGATGCCACCCGCCACCGAACCGGAACCCGAGGCAGAAGCCTGGATAAGCAACATGCACAATGCAGGTCGCAGCCCGGTTGGCGTCAACCTGAACGCCCACGCTTTGGCCCCCCTGCTCACGCAAACCGACACACCCACATTGATCACCCGCCTGGCTGAGCAACTCGTGCTTGCCGCAGAAATGAACAACCTGGCATTCATGCTGATTCCGCATGATCTCAAGCCGCAATCGGGCGATGTGTCGATGCTCCAGGCGCTCGAAAAACAGCTACAAAAAAATGGTTTCTCACACGCCCGCTATACCCCGATCAATCACCCCGGCAAGATCAAGCGGATTACCGGCCTCCTCGATCTCGTCATCACGGGACGCATGCATTTGGCCATCGCCTCACTAGGCAGTGGCACGCCCATTCTATCGATCACCTATCAAGACAAATTTGAAGGCTTGTATCAACACTTTGGCCTGTCGCTCGAACACATCATTGCACCTACGCAATGCGTCAGCGATGAGTTCATGAACAAGATCAATCAAGCATTCACACAACGGTACGACAATCGCAAACGCATCCGCACCAGCCTGCCGCACGTGCTAGCACTTGCTTCACGAAACCTTGAAACAAACAGTGCTCGAGGCTGATCAAGCCAATTCAAAAGAACAAAAAATTGCCGCATTCGAGCCGAGATAAGCGTTAAGAAAGGGAGAGATAATGATCATCCGGAACATCCAGGAAAAGCGTGAGGACGGCCAGTATCAAATACAGGCCGAGGTGGAACATGAGACCAGGAATGCGCGGGAAATTATTTTTTTCTCCGTACCCGCTGAACAGGCCCACTGGATACGCCCCGAACCCAATGCGTTCATGATGGGGACAGCCATTGCTGCCATGTGGAATGGAGAAACCCGGCTGGAAATTGAAGGGGAAGTCGACCCACAGCTCGCCTCCAGACTCACCATGGCCATGCGGCTGCTGAAGCGCTGGCATAAAAGTCCGCTACGTCCTGTCAAGATTGAGGCGCCTGCAGTGGCGCGTCCCTTGCCTGACATTCCCCAATCCACCACCGCACTGTTCCTCTCCGGTGGTGTGGACTCATTGTCAGCCCTGTACTGGAATGCCAGCCAATACCCGATGGGCGACCCAAGGCGAGTGAGCGTCGCTTTCTTCGTTCATGGCCTGGACGTGGGCGACCCCAACAAACCCAATCGGCTTGACGTCTGGAATCTCGGCATCCGGCATCTTTCGGCCATATGCCGGGAATTGGGTGTAGAGCTGGTGACGGTAAAAGTCAATTTGAGGAACCTGGCCATGAGCTGGCGGCTTTATGGTGGATGGCAACACGCTTCCCTGCTGGCTGCCATCGCCCATGCTGCGAGTTCGCGCATTCACCGATGCATCATCGCCCCGGACTATTCGATGGAACATATCCCGCATCCCCATGGTTCGCATCCGTGGCTGAACAGCTATTTTGGTGCGGACTTTCTTGAGTTCACCACCGGCGACATGGAGCAGTTCAGCCGGGTCGAGAAAATTCGCTTCCTGTCAACCCATCCTGGTGTATTGGACGCACTCAGAGTGTGCTGGGACTCAGCCGCCATCCCGGAAGGCTATCTGAATTGCGGGCGTTGTTTGAAATGTGTCCGCACCATGCTCGCGTTCATGGCTTGCGGCCAGCTTTCCAGGACAACCGCATTTCCTGGCAATGACGTATCTCCCCAATTGCTGAAATCAATCCCCATCAAGACTTATGCTGAACTTGAACTCTATCTGGAAGTGCTACCGGCACTTGAGACGATGGGGCGGCAGGATTTGACGGCGATCATCAAGCGGAAAATCTGGCTGTTTCATGCCGAGCACAAGCTCTATCTCAATTATCTGCGGCCTCTCGTAAAGAAAATACTTGGAAGGACCTGACCTACAGGCCCAGGCAAACGATTCGACAGTGATATGCCCCATTCATCGTGCACAGGAAAACATTCTGAGACCCTATGCCGGCCCTAATGATGATCATCGCCAACTCAGGAAAAATCGCCGAGGAGAGGAAAAACATGCCCATGCCATTTCCAGCATCCGAACGTAATCTGCTGCCACGGTTGCATACCAAGCGATCCGGTAAACCAAAAGCCCGCACGACTTGTCCGGGCGGTTGTTCAGCCAAGGTAGCCCGGATTGGAACCCTCCCCGATGCTTTCGAATTCGCAGGCAGGGCACTCGATTCACCGCTTCCCGGCGGGAGTCTGTGCCGCTGCAATGCATGTGGCTTGCACTGGCGGTATCCGCAGCTGGACAAATCCGAACTGGATGCCCTGTATCGACAAGGCGCGGCTGCTTCCTGGCAATACCACCCTGTCAAACGCCAGGACTGGCAAACCGCCTCGGGCATCATTCGCAAGAACGTCGATATCGCCTCAGTGCTTGATGTAGGCTGCTTCGACGGCCGCTTTCTCGACTATCTGGGCAGCGGCTACCGCCGCGCGGGGATCGAGGTTCACCCACTTGCTGCGGAACACGCAGCCGCAAAAGGGATCGAAATCGTAGGGCGCGACTTTTCAGACCTTGACACACTACAAGCCCCCTTTGATGTCGTGGTGGCAATGGACGTCATCGAGCATGTCAGCAACCCCGAAGCCTTTCTCGCATCGCTGGTGAGAGCTGCCCGGCCAGGCGGCCTGATCATCATTTCCACCGGCAATACTGCAAGCTTGTCATGGCGCCTCATGGGCGGCATGTACTGGTATTGCAGTATCGCTGAGCATATCGCTTTCATTAATCCGCACTGGTGCAAACATACTGCAGAGAAGATGGATCTGACGATTGAGGACCTGATCACGTTTAGCCATGAACCCGCCAGGACGCCCGAAGCATTCGTCCAGGCAGCAGCAAACCTGTTTTATCGCTATCTGCCGAACCTGGCGTTCACCCTGCGCCGTCTCTATGCGCAATACAAAGGCAAGGCTTGTCGCCCCGCTTACCGAACGCCACCGCACTGGCGCTCAGCCAGAGATCATCTACTGATTGCCTTGCGCATTCCTCCCAATGATTCTCGCCAACCGTCCAACCAGACGTCAGCGGAAGCCCCTACATATCCAGCCGGCTGGTTTTGTGAAGCCGCAATCCGGCTTATGACATCATAGTCACGAGCCACAACCCATCAGAGCCATCCAGACCCATGTCAGCATCGTTCTGCCACATCATTAATCCATTTCCGGGTCCGGAAGATTCCGAACACGGAATCGCGAGCAAAATCACCTACGAAAGCCTGCGCATCGCTGTGGAAAAAGCGCGAAATCGCGGCATCCAAGTCGAGGTCAATGCCATCGTGCTGCCCGGCGACGAAATCGCAATCAAGCCACCCGCCCAGCTTGCAGGGCACCTTGGCCGGACGGTGCAGGACATCCGCCCCCTCTCGCCCCAAAGACCCTTCCCCCTGATTTCTGACATCCTGCAGTTGGGTGCCGAGTCATCAAATTGCGACTACCTGATCTTTACCAACATGGATATCGCAGTCCAACCCGATTTCTACCTGCAGCTTCACGAAATCATTGAAAAACGCTTCGAACCAGGCACCCCATTCACGGTTTACCGGCGGAACATTTCCAGTCGCTACAACAGCATTGAACAACTCCCAGAAATGTATGGCCAGCCCGGCCAAGTTGCTTATGGTTACGACTGTTTCGTTTTCCCAAAGTCCTATGTCTCGCAACTTGACCTCGGAAATTGTTGTATCGGTGCAGCCCACTTCGACTATCTGCTCTTCATTGCTCTGGACGCCGTGAGTGGATTTCGCGTCAAACGAATCAACGATCTGCCGCTCACGTTTCATATTGGAAACGATATCGCATGGAGCAGCCAGATAAACTACATCGAGCACAATCTGACCGAGTCTCTCGCCGCCATTCAGCGAATGCGCAAGCATTTCGACGTGCCCCAAAACAGCAACTTTGCACAAATGGAACGCTCGCATTTTCTTCCCAATGCACGTATCGATAGTCGCTTGCTCCGAAAACTGAAACGCGTGCCGGGTATCGGGCAATTAGCCCTGACGGTCAAAAGATGGCTGGGCAAGAGCCACTGACGGGGAATGCACCCTGTAACTGGTATGGGTTTTGCTTTTTAAAATAAGAAACCTGGCGCCACTTAATGCCTGCTCTCTCGAATCGAACTGCCCATGAAATAGCCGAAGCGCCGATCATGAATAAAAAACAATCTTCACCAAGCCAATTCTTCCAGCACAACGGGATAATGACGACTTCTAAGACCTCCATGCTTCGTCATCCAACAGACCCAAAGGATGCCTGGATTGCTCTTGGATAGCCCCTGTCTGATAGATGCCCACGCTTACAGACCAAGCAATATCTAATCGCACCCCAATGACCCCACAGACCTGCCTGACCGTGATCATCAAACATTCCAGCTTGTTCGCGATTATTTGCCCGGCTCAATCATGAGCCTTGGCGATTCCATCCGCCACGGTGCCAAATGGGTATTCATTGGCAACACTGGCAGCCAGGTGATCAATTTTGCGCTTGGCCTGATTCTGGCGCGGCTGCTCATGCCAGCCGAGTTCGGCATGGTGGCCACGATCCTGATTTTCACCAACCTTGCGGGCTACGTGTCTGGCGGCGGCATGGGGCAAGCCCTGGTTCGCGCCAAGGAAGCCAGCAAGCGCGACTACGATTTATTGTTCACCCTGCAATTTCTGGTCGGGCTGGCAATTGTTGGATTCTTCTTTGCAATCGCCCCCTGGTTTGGCCGCTGGTACGCCAACCCGGCGTACGCCGATCTGCTGCGGGTTGCTGCGCTGTCTTTTCTGGTTCGCCCCTTTTTCAACGTCCCCAGCAACATGCTGCACCGGGAGATGCGTTTCAAAGCCAAAACGGCGGTCCAGCTAAGCAATCTGGTGGTGTACAACAGCATTGCGCTCAGTCTGGCTTATCTGGGCCACGGCCCCTGGAGCCTGATCCTTGCAGGTTTATTCGGCTCCATTACAGGCGCACTGCAATTAGCCTGGTATGCGCGCTGGCTTCCGGGGATCAATTTTAATTTTGTACGCGCGCAGGAGCTGATGCGGTATGGCTTGCTCGCCTCCGCCAACAATATTGTTGGCTACGTACGAGGCCAGCTGCCCACGTTCATCTTGTCGCGCACTTTAGGTCCAGCCGGGGTGGGGCTGTACAACAAGGCCGAAAGCCTGGCAGCACGCCCGCACGGCTTCATCACGGGCTCCGTGTATGAAGTCCTGTTTCGTGCACTGGCGAAGGAACAGGATAATCTCGACAAATCCCGCTATCTGTTCTTCCGCAGCCTGACGCTGGTAGCCGTCTATGGGCTACCTTTCTATGTTGGATTTTTATGGCTGGCCAAACCTCTGGTGGTCACGCTATTTGGATTTCGCTGGGCTGATTCGGCTGCCCCCTTGATGATTCTCAGCCTTGCTGCGCCACTGATGATGATTGAAAACCTGTCAGGTGCCGTCCTGGCTGCGCGCAGCTGGCTGGACAAAGAGCTTGTTGCGCAACTCATCATGATTGCCGTGTCCGCCATCGCCATTCTGCTTGGTCTGCCTTACGGGATGACCGGTGTGGCGACCGGGATGCTCGTTGCGCTGCTCTATATGACCATTCACATGTTCTGGCTCGCCAAACTATCGCTCAATGCACGCTGGTTCGACCTCGCACGCGCGTTCATCCCAGCAGCAATCCTCAATACCATTTTGCTTGCTACCCTGTGGCTCGCCGACCGCGTCATTCCCGTGTCCATCCAGTCAGTCGATGCACTGTATGTGTTGGTCATGGCCGTAGTAGGTGGCCTGGTTTATGCGCTCTGTTTTTTATATCTGCCCATCCCGGCGCTTGTAACAGAAACGGCCCGCTGGAAAGGCAGGCTCAAACTCGCCAAAACCCCTGCATGAGCTGGATTGATCCTCTTTCGCGCGCGCTCCACCGCCAGGCCGGCCAGCATGGACCGATCATGCTGATGTATCACGCCGTGCAGCCAGGCAAGGGGACACCTGCCTGGCCGTGGGCGGTGTCCATGCAGCGCTTCCGCGACCAACTCGATTTTTTGGCCACCGAAGGCTATTCCACGCCGACCATGCGCGAACTGGTCGCCGCCCCCGCTAAAAAATGGGCCGGACGCACCGCCGTCATCACGTTTGACGACGGCTACGTGGACAACCTCAGTGCCTGTGAAGAACTCCAGAAACGCGGCATGCGCGCCACCTGGTTCATCGTTTCCGGCTCGGTCGGCCAGGCGCCGCGGTGGTCCACGAACGGTTGTCCGGTAGACGGCCGTCCCGCGGGGAGATTGCTCAACGCCGCCGAGTTACGCGAGATGCATGAAAACGGCATGGAAATCGGTTCCCACACGGTAAGTCATGTACGACTTCCCGACATTGACGATATGCGCCTGATGCAGGAACTCAGCGAATCCAAGGCCGCGCTGGAGGCCATGATTGGGTATCCGGTCAGCAGTTTCGCCTACCCCTACGGTACTTGGGATGAACGCTGTGCCCAGGCGGTCAAGCAGGCGGGATATACCGCCACCTGCAGCACCCGAACCGGCTGGGCGTTGCGTGACAAGGATCCGCACCAATTGCGCCGTCTAACCATTTTCAATACCGACACGCTCGGCAGCTTCGCCCGCAAGCTCTATTTCGGCAGCCACGATGTCCGCTGGCGTGACATCGCGGCTTATGCGCTGCGACACGTGCGCCGCGTGTGATTGATCCCGATGCCGCCGCTTGTTTCCATCGTCATGCCCTGCTACAACGCAGCGGCGCATTTGCCGACCAGCGTAGGCAGCGTGCTGGCGCAAACATTTCCTGACTGGGAACTCATCACAATTGACGATGGTTCCAGCGACACCACCCTGACCTGGCTGCAGGCTCAGACAGACGGACGAATCGGCCTCCTCAGCCAGGCCAATCTGGGCGTAAGTGCAGCGCGCAATGCCGGACTCGCTCTCGCACGTGGCCGCTATGTGGCCTTTCTGGACGCAGACGACACTTGGACAACGAACTTTCTCGCCACCATGGTGACCGCACTGGAGGCCTCTCCCGAAGCGGTTCTGGCTTATTGCGGCTGGCAAAATCTGGGGCTGCCGGGCGGGCGCGGCGAACCCTTTGTGCCGCCCGACTATGAAACTGCCGCCAAAGCCGAAACCCTGTTTGCCGGTTGCCGCTGGCCAATCCATGCCGCCCTGGTCAAGCGTGAAGCCGTCTTGGCCGCAAACGGGTTTGACCCGACACTCACCAATGCCGAGGACTACGCGCTATGGCTGAACGTGGCAACGACCGCACCGATTGTCCGCGTACCCGAAGTGCTGGCTTTCTACCATTTCCACGGCGGCGCGCAGGCATCGGCTGATTACGCCCGCGCCGCGCTCCAGCACTGGCAGGCACAGCAGCAGTATCTCGCCCGCCATCCTGCCTTCAATGACGCGCTCGGCGCAGCGCACGTGCGCGCGTTGACCTCCGGCGAATTGCTCAAACGTGGTTACGCCTGTTACTGGAAGCGCAAGCTGCCCGCCGCGCGGCAAATTTTTCGTGCCGTAATGAAACAAGGCTATGGCACACTGACCGACTGGAAATACATGCTGCCTGCCTGGCTGCCCGAGTCCTGGCACCGCTGGCTAATCGGGCGACGAGACCAATAACCCCTTATCCGATGGACCACTTTGACCCCACGCTGATTTCGGTTGTCATGCCCTGCTACAACGCCGCGCCTTTTGTGGAAGAGGCGATCGAGAGTGTGTTGCAACAGCGCTATCCCATGCTTGAACTCATTGTCGTGGACGATGGTTCGACCGACGACTCCACCCGGATCATCGCGCGGCTGGCAGCAGCGCATCCCGGCCGCATCACGGTTTTGCACCAGACCAACAGCGGCCCGTATACCGCGCGCAATCACGCGCTGGATCATGCACACGGCAACTTCATTGCCTTTCTGGACGCCGACGACACCTGGCATCCCGATGCGCTCCAGCTGCTGCATGCCGCCATGACAGACACGCAGGCCGATGTGGCGTATTGCGGCTGGCAAAACGTGGGCGAGGCTGCGGCTGACACGCAACCCTATATTCCACCCGATTACGTCGAATCCGATGCGGCCGCCCTGTTTCTGCAATCCTGTCCGTGGCCGATCAACGGCGTGCTGGTGCGACGCCAGTTGATCGACCGCTTGCGCGGATTTTCGGAACGCCTGCCCACGGCCATGGATTACGACCTGTGGCTGCGCATGCTGGCCGCCCAGCCCACCGTGGTGCGCGTCCCCCAAGTGCTGGCGTTTTATCGCCGCTATCCGCGCGGTGACGCGCACATTCCACGCTGGCGGCAAGTATTCGACGCGGTTGCCGTGCGCGAAACCTTCGTCCGCCACCACCCCGCGCAAGTTGCTCATCTCGGTCGCGAAACGCGCGATGCGCTGGTCTACGGCTCCCTGCTGCCCGAAGCCTATCGTTGCCACTGGCGCCGCGACACCGATTCATCACGGCGGCTGTTCCGCCGCGCATTCCGCAAGGTCGACTGGAAAGCACGCGACGCCAAATACATCTTCGCCAGTTTTTTGCCTGCACCGCTCTTCAAATCACTGATTCGCCTGGTGGACAACCGCCGCAACGCGCACAACCGCATCTGACCGCCATGCCCACCCTCATTGTCGCCTTTTGCACATTCAAACGCGCCGACCGGCTGGCTACCCTGGTTGCCGCACTGCGTGGGCAAAGCTGTCCTGTTCCATTCGAGATTCTTGCAGTCAACAACAACAGTCCAGACGACACGCTAGACGTGCTGGCCCGACTGCAAAACCAGTCTGGCGCACCTTTGCGCGTTGTCACCGAAGCCGCACCCGGGATCGTGCCCGCTCGCAACCGGGCACTGGCAGAATCGCTCGACCACGACATCCTGGTGTTTATCGACGATGACGAGTTACCACAGCCCGGATTCCTGGAAGCCGCCTACGACGCCATTGCCAACGAAGGCGCGCAATGTGCGGGAGGGCAGGTCGCCATGGACTTCTCCACCATCAGGCGCCCGAACTGGCTCGGGGATGAACTGCTTGGTTTTCTGGCAGCCGTCGATCACGGGCCAGATCGTTTCTGGATCCAGTCTCCGGACACACCCATCTGGACAGCCAATATCGCTTACGACATGCAACTGTTCCGCAACGACTCGCCCCTGCGTTTCGACGCCCGCTACAACCGGGAGGGCACCAACATTGGCGGGGGCGAGGATGCCGTGATGTTGAAGACCCTGCTCGATCGTGGCATCCGCATCCGTTACCGTCCCGACATGGCCGTCCTGCATGCGGTCGAGTCATGGCGGCTCAGACGCCGTTATTTCATCAAGTTGCATTACCGCGCCGGTCTGCGCCAAGGCCAGTTTCAGCTACCGGATTACCCGAATACGATTCTAGGGATCCCGCCGTTTTTAGTGGGCCAGCTTGCAACCCACAGCCTGAAGTCGCTGGGTTTACTTCTAACCCGCAACTCTGGACAGATCAGACAGGTAATGAATGCTGCCCACGCTTGGGGACGGCTGGCAGGTTACTCAAAACGACAGCGTAATTGATGGAACAGACATGACACATCCCACCGTCAGCATCATCATGCCGGTCTATAACGGCTCGAAATATCTCGCCAGCGCCATTGAAAGCGCCCTGGCACAGACCTATCCTGCGATTCAGCTGATACTGGTAAATGACTGTTCCACCGACCACTCTGCCGAAATCATTCATGGCTATCTGCCTGACCCGCGCATTACCTTTCTCTCGAACCCCGCGAACTCAGGCGTAGCGGCCAGCCGCAACGTCGCACTCAAGCATGCCACGGGGACCTTCATTAGCTTTCATGACCAGGACGATCTCTGGTTGCCCAACAAGCTCTCATTGCAGGTGGATGCCTTGCTGCGGCATCCAGAAGCAGGTTTGCTGCATACGCGCTATGCCCGCATCGACTCTGAAGGAGCGCTGTTGCCGGAGTACCGTTCTCTGGACGAAGCTTCATTTGGCAATAGCTCGGCAGAGACCCTTGTGGGCAACGTGTTTGAAGAGATTTTCATTAGCAATGACATACAGCCATTAACCTCGATCATCCCGAAAAAAGTGCTGGACGAAGTCGGCTGGTTCAATCCCGACCTGCCCGGCGTGGATGACTACGAGCTCTGGTTGCGCATTGCCCGGCGCTATCCGGTGGGCCATCTGCAGACCATTACCGGCTTTTGGCGCATACACGCAACGCAGCAGTCGAAACAGGGTTATGCCATGTTGCTGATACGTCTCAAGGCGCTGGATACCTTTCTGTCCGCCGATCCTGAAGCGGCCAAACACGTCAATCGCGCAGCATATGTGCAGCGCATGCACGGTATGAATCGTGGTGCAGCAAATCATTATTTCTATAACCTGCAGGATCACAAAACCGCACGGCAGTATTTTTTGAAAGCGCTTAAACTCAAGCCAGATGATGCGGATTCGCTCGTCAAACTGGCTTACTGCTCACTGCCTGATCGAGCAAGAAATCTGCTTCGCCATCTCAAAAAAACATTAGTACGTCAGACCAGAAGTCATAAGCCATAGCCCTCGTAACAGCGACCAAAGTAAATCAAGAATGGCTCAGATCACCCCTCGCGTTAGCTTCACCGTCAACGTTTGCAACTCGGATGCGCCCTATCTGGAGCAGACGCTGCGGCACATGATGCGCCAGCTAAATTTCCCCTTTGCCGAGCGCATCGCCACCTACGATCCGGGTCGGCAGGAAGGCAAGTACGCAGAACGCATCCAGGGTTCGCAAAACGAAGTGGAGCAGATCCTGCAGCGTCTGCTGGCCGACAAGCTCATCGACCGCGTCGACGTGGTGCCCTGGACTGAAGCCGAGCAGCACCGCATCCTGATGAAATACTTCGGCGATGAGCAGATCGATCTCAAGGACTTTTCAGGGGCGCCTATTTATCAATATCTGTACGCGATGGATGCCTGCGCCGGCGACTATCTGTTCCATGTCGACTCCGACATGCTGTTCTACCGGCAAGGCGATCGTTCCTGGTTATACGACGGTCTCGACCTGCTGCAACGTGAAAAGAACGTCATTGTGGCCACACCGCAGGGAGGCCCTCCGCAAGCGCGCAACTGGCTGGAAAAAGTGACGGGGCACTCGTTCGAGTCCAAGCCAAAAATGGATTGGCACCACGCCAGCTTCACCTCCACCCGCTACTTTTTGATGGACGTTGCGCGTTTCCACGCCTGCCTGCCGCTTCAGCAGGCCAAGCCAGGCGAGCCGCTGGAAAACAGTCTGAGCCATACGTTTACCCACAAAGGCTATCAGCGCTGGTCAATGAACGGGCATAACCACTGGGCGATCCATCCCTGGCGCCACGACGAGAACTATGTACGTTATCTGGACGACCTGATCTGGGCGGTGGAGCACGGGATTTATCCGTTCACACGCACCGGCTTCAAATGGGACATGCGCACCGAAGGCGAACATATCAAGGAATGGCTGGCGGTGCTGCGCAAGCACGGACGCCTCCAGGAATAAGCTGTGCCAATGCCCACCCGTAATCGCCTCGCTATCGTTGTCTGTACCTACAATCGCAGCACCTCCCTCATCCAGACGCTACGGTCAATCTACGCCTGCGGCCATAACGGCGAAGAAAACGTCGACGTGCTCGTCGTGGTCAACAACTGCAACGACGACACGCTGGCGCGGCTGACTGAATTCAGTTTTGCCCAGCCACGTAACAACCTGACGCTAAGCTGGATCGAGGAAGCGCAAGCCGGAAAATCGTATGCACTGAATGCCGCCATCGCGCACGCGACACAAGATGCGCTGTGCTTCATCGATGACGATCAGACCGTTGAAGCGGGGTTTATCAGCCACCTGCTCGCCGGCATGGATGCCTATCCTGACGAGGCAATGTACTGCGGGCGCATCTGGCCCGCCTGGGACGGCAGCGAGCCGTCATGGGTTCATACGCAAGGCGACTATGCCATTCCGATCCGGCCATTCCCCGAGTTCGACCTGGGTGGTGAATCGCTCGTCATCACGCCGCAGGACCGTTACCCCAGCGGCGGCAACATCGTCGTGCGGAGATCGGTGTTCGATGAGGTCGGGGTGTTCTCGGTTGAATTGGGTCCGACCGGGCACAATCTGGCGGGGGGCGAAGATCATGACTTTCTGACGCGTGCAACCGACAAAGGCTACGCCATCCGTTATCTGCCCAGTGTGCGTCAGCTGCACGCGATCGACGCCGAGCGCATGAGCACACCCTACACCCTGCGCAAGAGTTTCGTGCGTTCGCGCGCCCATTTCCTGATCCGTCGCGACGGCCACCGCCCGCGCCTGTACATGTTTCGCAAAGTGATAGGCCATCTGGGCAGTGCCGCATTCACGCGCAATGCAGACCGCCGGTTTTTCTACATGGTGAGGCTGGCTGCCAGCCTCGGAGAGTTGGCAGGGGCCGTCGAAACCCTGCGTGCGCCGACCGGTGAATCAAGACTGCGCCCTCCCCCCGACCGCGGCATGCTCCAGGTCGAAATGCTGGGCATCCTGACCACCGCGTGCGGCCTGATCGCCTGGTTTGCCGCAGGCGAAGGACGCTGGGCAGGGGTGCTGCCGGCGCTGGGTGTGGCGGGCGTGGGCGCGGCCGCACTGCTGGCCAAATCACTGCTCGATTTTTCCCAGACGGGACCCCGCATCCGCGAAGAAGTGCTCACACACTATCGACGCTATACCCTGTATGCCCTGGCGCAACTTACGGTCTGGGCGTTTGCGCTCATGCTCTTCACCGGCGGTACCGGAGTACTGATCTACTTCATGCTAGCCACCGCGACCGGCACGCCCTGGGTAATGGGGCTTGCCGTCATCGCCGCACTGCTCGGCGTCCTCGGCGGATTCGGTCTGCAATTCGTCCGCAAGCTGCGTTTCAACCCCGGTTTGCTGATGGCTTCGATGCACTATCGCGCCAGCCGCCTGTATGGTTTGTGGCACGTGATGACACCCCGGCGAATTGCTGCCTTGCAATCGCTGACCCTCAGCGCGGTAGGGCTGCTGCTCGTACTGGCCAGCTGGGAACTGGCGCAGGCCAACCGATTCGGCGACCTGATGGCGCTATGGTCGGCCACGCTGTTTGTCGCCGGCACGGTCGTCTGGTCAGGCTGGCAGCCGGACGCGCGCCCCCCGCGCACGCACGCCGCGCGTGCGACAGACACCCCCCCGAATATCCTGATGATCGGTTCCGACACGCTGCGTGCAGACCGTCTCGGCGCGCTTGGTTATCATCGGGCGCTGACCCCAAACATCGACCAACTTGCCGCTACCGGCGCACTGTTCAGCAATTGTTATGTGCCCTGCGCACGCACCGCGCCCAGCCTCATTTCGATGCTGACCGGCACCTGGCCACACACCCATGGCATCCGCGACAACTTCGCCGATGACGACAACACCCGGCTGAAACTCGATGCGCTGCCCACCATGCTGAAAAAGTCGGGTTATCGCACCGCCGCCATTTCGGACTGGTGCGGCGCAGACCTCGGCAAATATTCGTTCGGCTTCGACTACACCGACCTGCCGGAAGACCAGTGGAACCTGAAGTATCTGATCCGCCAGGGCCCCAAGGATCTGCGCCTGTTTGTTTCCCTGTTCACCCACAACCGGCTGGGACGCCTGTTGTTGCCCGAACTGTATTACCTGGGCGGGGTGCCGCTGACGCAACCGCTGGGCAAGCGCGCGCGACGCCTGGTGTCACGTCTGGCAGAAGACGCCCAGCCGTTTTATCTCAATCTCTTCTACTCCACCACCCACCCGCCATTTGCTTCGGAATGGCCGTGGTACGGACGCTTTTCTGATCCGGCGCATGTCGGCGAATCCAAATTCGCCATGGCGCGACTCACCGATCCATTCGAAATCATTCGCCGCCAGGGTGCGCCCAAAGAAGAGTTCGATCTCGATCAAATCATTGATTTATACGACGGCTGCGTCGCGGAGTTCGACGATGAAGTCGGCAAAATGCTGGCGCATCTCGACGTCTGCGGGCTGGCCGGCAACACGATCGTCGTGGTGTATTCCGACCACGGCATGGAGTTTTTTGAACACGACACCTGGGGGCAGGGCAACTCGGCCGTGGGCGATTTCAGCTCGCGAATCCCGCTGCTGATCCGAGATCCGCGCCGCCCGGCACGTGGCAGGATCGATCAGGTCGTGCGCTCGATCGACCTTGTCCCCACCCTGCTTGACCTGATCGGCGCAGCACCTGCACCTGGCATTGACGGTGTATCGCTGCTGGATTGCCTGAGCGCGGATTGCGCCTGTCCCGAGCTCGACGCATTCAACGAAACCGGCATCTGGATCGCCGACATTCCCGGCCTGCCTGCTACCCACCTGCGCTACCCGGATTTGCTGGAACTGCTGGAAGTACCCAACCGCACCAGCGGCACCCTGGCGATCAAGCCGGAATACTGCGATGCCATCCTGCGTGCGAAAGACCGCATGATCCGTCGCGGCCGCTGGAAACTGGTGTATCAGCCGCTTGAAAGCGGCCATTTGCTGCGTTTGTTTGACGTGGAAAGCGACCCTGCCTGTCAGCACGATGTGTCGGAGCAGCACCCGCAGGTGAAAGCTGATTTATGGGCGAGTTTGCAGGCCTTCGTGCAAGCATCCGGTCAGCGCGGCAATAGTGTCTAGTCCGGACAGAAGCGGCAATACGGATTTTTCGGTGAACCGATTTTGGGTGCGGCTGGGGGTTCAACTGCAGGTGCCGTGGTGGGAGTCGCGCCTGGCGCCGTAGCGGTGCCAGACTCCGCCGGATGAGTCGCCGCAGGTGTGGGCGTGGCGTTTGTCTGTGCCGGCGAAGCCTCAGCGTCTGCCTGGGCCGGCGCAGGATAAGGCAGCTTGCCACCCAGCTCGGTGTAACGGCGCTGCAGGCTCTTGGTATCCGGATTGTGGCGTAGTCCTGTAGTCACCGTTTCCAGTGCCTTGCTGCGGTTCTTCTGTTTTTCATACATGTCTGCCAGCGTCGCATAGGCGCGTGGCAACTTGGGATCTATTTCGATGGCCTTAAGCAGGTCACCCATTGCTGCGCCGTCTTTGTGCTGCATCGACAAGGCGATGCCGCGATTCATCAGTATCTCGGAACGCAAATAAAAACCAGGCTGCGTGTACTTCAGCACGTAATTGAAATTGGTCATGGCCGCGCCAAGCGTGCTCTGTCTGTCCTTGACGGATGCTATGCCACGCGCCCGGTTCATGAAGTTAAGCGCGAAACAGTAATGATGAATATGAAGAAAGTCGCCGCCCATGGATGCATTCCAGCTTGTGTATGCCTGAGAATACCCACCGAGTCGCGCTGCACAATAAGCGGGCAATGCTGCAAGTTCAGCCTGGGTAGGCGCGAACGCAGCCATCGCAGGTGCAACCGGCAACAAGGCAAGCCATGTCGTAACAACTATTTTAGAAAGGGTCATAGGTTCATATTCCTCGATGATTCACAAGGGTTTTGCAGTTAGCGTGCTGCCCTGATTTCACGCAGGGCCAGCCAGTCAAACAGCGTATTCAAGCCACGCCATTGCAGCCTGAGGATGTCCGGATAACACGGGTACAGGTCGCGCACCTGCGGCGGCAGTGCTTCAAAACCGCCCGGCTGGATTGCCTGTCCCAGCATTTTATTCTGGTAGCCGCGAACACTGTAACGCACGCGCCGCCGGTAGTATTTTTTCCACTCGCGCGGCAGCCAGGGCGATACTGAATCGAACGTGAAACCCGCGCTCTGCGCCACCACAACCTTGCTGTTATCCCAGCGCGTGTCGCCGCGCAAATCCCATTTCAGCATCGCCCCCATCAGCGCATCTTCGCCAATGGTGCCGATGGGCATACGGATCGCCTGCTCACGAATGCGTTCGACAAACGCTCCGCGCAAGCCGTACAGATTGCCCGCCACGCCGTTGTCTTTCAGCATGTCGCGCTGAAACGCCGCCACCCCGCGCCCGCTTTTGGGCAGGGCCGACACACCGCTTGCCTGCGGATGCTGCGTCAGCACCCCTGCCATCACGTCGAGCGCACCCGGCGTGGCCCGCACGTCACCGTCGATGAAGAAATAATGCGCTGCACCCCGCGGCGCGAAATCATGCACGAATACATTCCAGGCATTGGCCTTGTCGCCCAGCGCGATCGAGTGCAGCCGCACATTCGGGTGACGCGCCGCGTAGTCGCGCACCAGGCCCTCGGTGCGGTCGCTGCAGGCGTTGGCCAGCACGTGGCATTCGATCGGATGGCTGGCGGCGGCCTGCAGGCTGTCCAGACAGGCGATGATGTTGCGCGCCTCGTTGTGGGCGAATACGGCGACCGGCCAGGGGAGCGAGGTGTCAGTCATGGTCATCAATCCGGATGGGGGTTGCTCAGGTTCAATTGCCGGGTTTTTTCCGCCACGCGTTCCC
>MGZO01000126.1:2910-8369 GCA_001802655.1 Hydrogenophilales bacterium RIFOXYD1_FULL_62_11 | reverse complement strand
GCAAGCCGGTCTGCTGGTGCAGCACCGCCGACCCGGTACCGCCGGCTTCACCCGCCAGGCTGGGTGTGCCGCAGGCGGCCGCTTCGATGAACACCATGCCGAAGCCTTCGTTATCGCCATTGATGTCGCGGTTGGGCATGGCGAACAGGTCGCAGGTATTCAGCCAGCGCGGCAAATCGGCCTCGCCCACGGCACCGACACGATGCACGGCGCCTTGCAATTGATGCTCGGCGATCAGCTGATCGAGATAGTCCGCATCCTCGCCTATCCCGGCAATCACGTAGTGCAACACAACCCCTTCGGCGCGCAATTGCGCCACCGCGCGGATCATCTGGTCGAAGCCTTTGCGACGTGACAGGCGGCCCACCGAAAACACCAGTTTTTCGTCGGCATGAATGCCCAGTTTCTCGCGCAGATCATTCGCCGCCAATCCCGGCCGGAACACGGCCACATCGACGCCGGGATAAATGATCGTGATGCGCGCGGGGTCAACCGCCATTTCAAGCAGGGTCGCGCGCGTGTGGTCACTGTTGGCAATCACGCGGTCGGCATGGCGCAGGGCAAAGCACATCGCCTTGTATTTTCCGCCACGCCCCCAGGTGGTGAGCTCTTCGCCATGGGCGTAGATCACGACAGGCCGAAACGTCAGCCGCGCCACGACCCACGCCACCAGGCCTTCGGGCAGGGCGCGGAACGCGTGGACGGAATCGAAGCGATGGGTGAGTGCGAGGCCCAGCGTCTTGAAGAAGAAGCGCGCATACATTGCCAGCGATTCGGGGCGCAGCCAGGCCACGCGCTTGAGGCTCAGGCGATGGATGCTGTTGGGGTGGACGGCATCGACTACCGCCGCCCCCGGCACATCGGCGGTGACGATATGAATGGCCTTGCCGCCGAGACGTTTGTACACCTCGGCCGCCCACACGGCCGTGCCACCCCGGGTCGGCAAGAACAGCTCGGTCAGCACCAGTACACGATTCACCCCTTCATCCTTTCAACATCGACAACACCTGGCGCACGCTGGTCCAGCCAGGGGCGGCGGCCAGCGACGGCAACACGGCGCGAACCGCCGCGCCGCGCTGGCCGCTTTTGCTCAGGGCGCACGCCAGGTTGTAGCGTGCGCTTTGCATGCGGGCAGCCACCCCCTCGCGAACCGGCAGCGGAAACCGCGTCGCCAGCCGCACCAGATCATTCAGGGTACGTACGTTTTCGCGCTGCGCCGCCACCGGGTCGCGGCGCGTGGCGCTGCCGCCGTGAATGGCATACACGCCCAGGCTCTGGCACACCACGCCGATGCGGCGGCTCTGTGCCACCAGCCGGGTCAGAAAATGCACGTCTTCGCACACCTTGAAACCGGTGGGATAACCGCCGAGCTGAATAAAGTGAGCACGCGGAACCGACAGGGTATGGGTATCGCCAAAGTGGTCGGCGACGAAGGCTGCGATCTCGGCGGGGGTGTCCATCACCCCGCGCTGCGCGCCACCGCACTTCGCCAGCATCGCCTGTCCCGATGCGTGCTGCGCCATCGAGGTGCCGAGCAGTGTGTTCGCCGCATCGCGGTATTCGTAATCGCCGGTCAGAAAATCCAGGCCGGGGTCTTCGGCAATCCATTCGGCATGCAGCTTGATGCGATCCGGCGCATACCAGTCATCGGCATCGAGAAACGCCAGCCAGTCGCCGCTGGCCGCTGCCGCCCCGGCGTTGCGCGCCACCGACACCCCGCTGTTGGCCTGCTGGATCAGGCGCACCGCACCGCCAAACTGGTGCGCAACCTCGGCGGTGGCGTCACGCGAGCCGTCATCCACCACGATGATTTCATGCGCGGGCCAGCTTTGCGCGCGCACCGACTCGATCGCGCGCACCAGCGTGGCCGCGCTGTTGTAAGCGGGGATGACCACGGAAAAATGCGGTTTCATGCTGCGCCCCCCAGCAGGCGCAGCGGCAGCGCCAGCCCGCTGAGTTGCGCGATGCGGCGAAAGCGCGGGATCTCGTCGAGCCGTGCACGCCATGCACGCAAGCGGGGCCGCAACCGGGTTTCAACCCATTCCGCATCGCGTGCATGGAGCGCGTTTGCCAGTTCCAGCGGCGAGGTGAAACGCAATGCAGGACAGGCGGCCAGCGCCTGGCGCAAGGCAGAATCCAGCGCCACGCAACTCGCTTCAGGTGCGCGCAGGAAATTGAAGCGATGGGTTTCGACCAGACAGGCTCGACCCTGCAAGCTGCGCGATTGCAGGCCATCCACCGCGCGTTGCGGCGCGTGGCCCAGCACCGGTTCAAAATACACGTCGCGCACCAGATAGGTTTGCCCGGCAAGCGAACGCTCGCCCGTCAGCATCAGTACATCGACACATGCCGGCTGCCCGCTTGCATTGCGGCAGGTCGCGCGACGACCCGGGGGGATGATGACGTTCACGCCCGCCTCGCGCCAGGCCGCTTCAACCGCCTCGTTCCAGACAAAAGTGGTGGCGACGGCAACCTGCGGCTGCTCGCCAAACACGGCTTGATACGCCCACGCTTCGGCAGCGACGGCGCGCTGGATCGCGCCAACCGGCAGGGCGCGCGACGGCAGACTGGCAGCATCGATCCAGCGGCTTTGCAGGTGCGACGGCAGGTCTTCGGTTGCCGCAGGCTCGGCAGCGCAGAGCCAATCGCGCACCGCGCCATCGGTTTGCGCGACAGCCATCACCGCCTCCGGCCAGTAGTGGCACTGGCCATGCAGTTGCGGAACGAACACACCCGCCCGAATCCCCTCCAGCATCGCCTGGCGCACAGCGTCGAAACGCACATCGGCCAGCGCCAACGCGTGATAGTCCTTGCCCCCGCTGGCAGCGATGCGCGCGCCGTCCGGCACCTCCAGCACCACCCCCAGCGTCATCACCGCGGCCCGGCCATGCGAATCGCGCACCCCTTGCATCAGTCCCGACAAGCGAACCAGCGCCGCAGCCTGGGCCGGCGATCCCGCGCCCCAGTCATCACTTTCAATGATGAGCACCGGACAGCGCAGCACCGGCTCACGCCAGCGCGCCACCAGTGGCGCAGCGAACGCCAGCAACACGCCGCCCCACAACAGCAGGCACAACGCAAGCAGCAGGACCAGCACGCTCATCAATAGCCCATCCGCCCGGCCACGTCCGCCACCTGCGGCAGCACGCGTTCAATTTTTTCGCGGTTGCGGCCGTCCTTCCATTTGTCGAGACGGATTTCGGAAAACGCATTGAACGGCGTATCGAGCACCTCGGCGCAACGCGCCTGCAGTGCGGCATCAAACATCAGCCCACAGCCCTCGAACACCTGGCGGAAGGTGGTGGCAGGGTCACGCAGAAAATCTTCGTAATACACCTCGACCCATTGCTTCCCGGGCAACGTCGTACGGGCATCGAGGATCGCCTGATTGATCGCCTGGTATTGAAATGCGGCCACGTCTTCAACCGGTGCGTTCACATAGTCACGCCAGCCATCGGCAAGAAAAAAACACCACTCGTTTAACTGGCCGTTTTCCACCGCCACCGTCGCCGGCAAATCCTTGGACCAGGTCGCGAATTCGTCGGGTTTGCGCCAGCCTTCGATCAATGAATTGAGGTTGTCGCCCGGGCTGCGCTTGACGAACACGAATACCGCATCCGGGAACAGGGCGGTCAAATAGGGGACGCACAGGCCGTTCTGGTTATTCTTGTCGACCCAGCGATGCTTGCCCGTCCAGCGATAGAAATAGCGGCTGACGGTGTCGCGGTCCGCCGGGCTGACATCGGCCGCCTCCAGCGCATGGGTGTCCCAGTTTTTGTCCGACAGCGGATGCAGGTCGGTCCAGTAGTCGTGGGTTTCGCGCTGCAGGCTGCCGATTTCGTGCGACTCGGACAGCATTTTGTAGACCAGCGTGGTGCCCGCACGCGAGCAGCCCACCACGATGATGGGGCGACGGGCGGGCCGGCGCGACAGATTCCAGCGCACGCCACGCACGCCGCGCAGCAGCCGCCGCGCGTGGTACGCCAGCGTTTTGGCTACCTTGTCAAAAAACTCACTCAAACTCATAGGCTTCTATCGTTAGCAATCCTGCACCGCTGCACGCAGGTTAAATTCGTCTCCAGTGAACAGAATTCGTACCCAATCACTGGCTCGTTATATATTGGCGGGCATTATCCCGCATCACTCTGACACGACACACCATGGATGGCATATTTGGCTGGCTGGGCGACCACGGCGCGCATCAGGATTTGATCAAGCAGATGGGGCATGCCGCCCATCTGCCACCCGGCATCCCCCTGCACGAACACAGCAGCCCCGCATTCGGCATGGCCGCGTGTTCGCGCTTTGGCAAGGCCGATCTACATGTCGAAAACGGCCTGGCCGCCAGTCTGACGGGACGACCGGTGTTTCTCGATGCCGAACTGGCTGCGCTTGCCCATGACCGCCACCCCGCTGTAGCCGTCGCCCACGGCTGGTTACGCCACGGCGAAAAACTGCCCACCCTGATGCGCGGCAATTTTGCTTTTGCCGTGTTCGAGCCCCACAAAAACCAGGCCTGCCTGGTACTTGATCGCGCCGGCGCAGAACGACTGTGCTACGCCAAGCACGGCGGCCAGCTGGTGTTTGGCAGCAGCATCCAGAGTGTCGCCGCGCACCCTGCGGTCGGCCGCACCATCGACCCGCAGGCCATTTACGATTACCTGTATTTCCATTCCATTCCCGCGCCGCGCAGCCTGTATCAAGGTGTACGCAAACTGCTGCCAGGGCAGATGATCACCCTGAAAAACGGACAGATTCAATCCCGCTTTTACTGGCAGGCCGATTACACCCCGGTCGAAGCCCCTTTCAGCGCCCACCGCGAACATTTCCGCAGCGTGCTCGACCAGTCGGTGCGCGATGCCGACGCGCCGGCCACGGCAGCGTTTCTCTCCGGCGGAACCGACAGCTCCACTATCGTCGGTGCACTGACTGCTGCGCGCGGTGCGCCGGTCGATACCTTTTCCATCGGCTTTGACGCCGCCGGATTCGACGAAATGGAATACGCGCGCTGCGCCGCCGAACGCTTCGGCAGCCGCCCGCACGAGTACTACCTGAAGCCCGCCGACATCGT
Organism: Hydrogenophilales bacterium RIFOXYD1_FULL_62_11; assembly: GCA_001802655.1. Lineage (GTDB taxonomy): Bacteria > Pseudomonadota > Gammaproteobacteria > Burkholderiales > Thiobacillaceae > Thiobacillus. The sequence continues at coordinate 3,298 of MGZO01000126.1, read as the reverse complement.
TACCGCCGTGCCGGTGATTGCCCACGCCTACGACGAACCCTTTGGCAACGCCTCGGCCGTGCCTACCTACTTTTGCGCCCAGGCCGCGCGCGAAGCCGGGTTCGAGCGCATGCTGGCGGGCGACGGCGGCGACGAAATCTTCGGCGGCAACGCGCGTTACGCCAAACAGAAGCTGTTCGAAAACTATTTCCGCCTGCCTGCCGCGCTGCGCCAGAACGTGATCGAGCCGCTTGCCTACCTGCCAGGGCTGTCGAACCGCTTCCCGCTGTCCAAACTCAAAAGCTACGTACAGCAGGCCAACATTGGCTTGCCGTTGCGGCTGGAAAGCTACAACTTTCTGCATCGCACCCCACTCGACCAGCTGCTGACCAGCGATTTCATCCGCGCG
>MGZO01000126.1:2424-2894 GCA_001802655.1 Hydrogenophilales bacterium RIFOXYD1_FULL_62_11 | reverse complement strand
CTGCTCGACGACCGCATGGTCGCCTTCGCCAACCATCTGCCAGTGGATTACCAGGTGCGCGGCCAGAAGTTACGCTGGTTTTTCAAGGAAGCGCTGTCCGACCTGTTGCCGGAAAAAATCATCAACAAGAGCAAGCACGGCTTCGGCCTGCCGTTCGGCGTGTGGAGCATGCAATACGCGCCGCTCGGCGAACTTGTCGGCGACAGCCTCGCCCGTTTCAAGCAGCGCGGCTGGATTCAGCCTGCCTACCTCGACCACATGCTGGCCATGCAGCGCGGCCAGCACGCCAGTTATTACGGCGTGATGATCTGGGTGGTAATGATGCTGGAGCAGTGGCTGCAGGCGAACGAACACTGAACCACACGCAGCGAGCCAGACGCCATACGGTTCACCTAGAAGTCGAAGTAAATGAACTTCTGGCTGCTGCCGCCCAGCACGATGATCGCCAGCACCAGCCCGGCGTAGGCACT
>MGZO01000126.1:1545-1925 GCA_001802655.1 Hydrogenophilales bacterium RIFOXYD1_FULL_62_11 | reverse complement strand
GAGATCCAGATCCTGCGTGCGCAAACCGCCCAGACGCAAAGCCGCCACCACACCGCGCAAATGGAACTGCTGCGCTTGCAGCAGGCGGTGGAACGGGTGCAAAGCCGGGCGACGCAAATCGCCCAGGAACTTGAAGAAGTCGCCCACCTGCAGACCAGCGAGCACGCCACGCTCGACCTGCTGGAAACCCGCCTCAAGGATTACCGCGCGCAAGGTGAGGCCGCACGTGATGCGCTCAACGCCGCGCGGCAGAGGCGCGACCAGGCCGACCGCGCCGTGTACGAAGCGCGCGAACTGCAACGCGCCGCCGAGCGACGGCATCAGGAAGCCGGTTTTGCGCTCACCACCTGCACCCACAAAATCGCCGAACTCGGCGCTAC
>MGZO01000126.1:534-704 GCA_001802655.1 Hydrogenophilales bacterium RIFOXYD1_FULL_62_11 | reverse complement strand
ATGCGGTCGAGGTCGTGGGTGGTTGCGGTCATGGGTAGTGAATTATCCGGTAAATGGTAAAAAAACCACCAGAAATTCACCGAATGCATCGGCACCATCACGGGATTCACCAACCTCCCCGATTCCCGGAGACATCCATGCCCCGCACCACCGACCGCCTGCCTTCCCCC
>MGZO01000126.1:0-479 GCA_001802655.1 Hydrogenophilales bacterium RIFOXYD1_FULL_62_11 | reverse complement strand
CCCTGGGTGCGCGCGGTGCGCGAGAACCCGCCGCCGTTCTGGGCCATGGAAAGCCTGCTCAAGGAGTACCCGATCTCCAGCGCCGAGGGCCTGGCCCTGATGCGCCTGGCCGAGGCGTTGCTGCGTGTGCCGGACGCCGAGACCGCGATTGCACTCACGGCGGACCAGCTGGGACGCGCGGACTTTGACGGCGCCGCCGACTCGACGCTGGCGCGCCTGTCGTCCACCGCCATCGCCATGTCCAAACACTTCCTGCCGGGCGCGGGCCAGGAGCCCGGCCTGATGGCCAAGCTCGGCGCCAAGACCGTGGTCGCGGCCACGCTGCGCGCGGTGCAGTTGCTGGGTCGCCAGTTCGTGCTGGGTCAGACGATCGAAGAGGGCATGAAGGAAGCGGCCTCGGCGCGCAAGAAGCTGGACCAGCTGCGCTTCAGTTTCGACATGCTGGGCGAGGGCGCACGCACCGACGCCGATGCGCTGCG
>MGZO01000125.1:1660-5689 GCA_001802655.1 Hydrogenophilales bacterium RIFOXYD1_FULL_62_11 | reverse complement strand
AAGGAAAACACGGGCGTCCGCTCAGGGAGCGGTTTGGGTGGCAAACGTAATGCGGACGAGACCGACCTGACGCGCCGCCTCCATTACGTTGATCACGGACTGATGCGTTGCGCGCGCGTCAGCATTGATCACGATCACCGGATCGCGCTGGCTGCCGGCTGCTTGCTTGAGTGCAGCCGCGAGCGCGTCAACCGACGCATCGCCAATCGCGGTGGCATCGATCTGATAGCGGCCATTTTCGGCCACGGCCACTTCGATTTGCTTGGGCTGGTTAGGCGTTGGCGCAGCACTGCTGCTGGGCAGATTGATCTTGAGTTCGGCAAAGCGCGCATAGGTGGTGGTGACCGCCAGAAAAATCACGATCACCAGCAAAATGTCGATGAACGGAATCAGATTGATTTCCGGATAGTCATCCCGACGGCCGCGACGAAAATTCATGGCTTATTTCCGGTCGCCGTGGACGATTTCAACCAGCTTGATGGCCTGTTGCTCCATGTCGACCACCAGCGACTCCACTTTGCTACGGAAGTAACGATAGGCAATCATGGCCGGGATCGCCACGATCAAGCCGAACGCAGTGTTGTACAGGGCGATGGAGATGCCGTGCGCCAGCTGGCCGGGATTGGTGCCGCCCGCCGTCTGCGCCCCAAAGATCTCAATCATGCCGATGACGGTGCCCAACAGCCCCAGCAAGGGCGCCATGCTGGCGATCGTACCCAGCGAGGTCAGAAAACGGTCGAGTTCGTGCGTCACAGCGCGCCCGGATTCCTCGATGGACTCCTTCATCACCTCACGCGAATTCCCCGCGTTCTTGAGCGCGATTGCGAAGATCCGCCCGAGCGGCGAACTGTCGTTCAACTGGTTGATCAGCTCGGCGGGCACGCCACGTTCCTGATAGACCTTGATCGTTTCCTGCAACAGTGTGGCGGGTGCGACTTCCTTCGTGCGCAGGCTGTAAGCGCGCTCGATGATAATGGCCACGGCAATGACAGACGCCAGAATCAGCGGAAAGATCGGCCAACCGGCCGCCTCAATGATGGCAAACACTGAATACCACTCCTATTAAAACAACAGACGAAATGTAGCGCCCGCATGCCTGTTTCGGCAAGCACCAATTGAGCGGGCAAGGTATCGGCCGCATCATGCAAGTTCTCCACAATAGATGTGGATAAGTCTGTGAGGAACCATCAGACAGGTGCGCTAAACACCCGCCCACAAAGGGAAAAATGCTTCGGCACAAAAAGTAACCAATTTCACTAAGTGTTAAATATCAAACAGTTACGATAATTCATTCAACGTCAATAGGGTTTTAAACATTATTTTCATGAAAGTTTGATGACTGTGAATGAACCGTGCCGAAGCTGAACCCGTTATCCTGCGCGCCATGGATTTGATCGACGACGCGTTCGACAGTGCGCCCACCCTCCCCGTTCTGACCGTAAGCGAGCTTAACCGCATGGCGCGCCGCGCACTGGAGTCGCAACTGCCTTTGCTGTGGGTGGAAGGCGAAGTATCCAATTTCATCCGCGCAGCATCCGGCCACTGGTATTTTTCGCTCAAAGACGCGGGCGCCCAGGTACGTTGCGTGGTGTTTCGCGGCCGCAACCAGTTTGCCGGGTTTACCCCCGTCAACGGTGACCACGTCGAATTGCGCGCCCTGCCCTCGCTCTATGAAGCTCGCGGCGAATTCCAGCTGGCTGGCGAATCGATCAGGCGCGCGGGCGCCGGACGCCTGTTTGAGGCTTTTCTCAAACTCAAGGCCAAACTCGAAGCGGAAGGCCTGTTCGACCCGCTCAACAAGCGCGCCTTGCCGCGTTTCCCGCGCTGCATCGGGATCGTCACCTCGCCGCAGGCGGCCGCCCTGCACGACGTGCTCACCGCGCTGGCGCGCCGCATGCCGGGTTTGCCGGTGATTCTTTATCCCACACCGGTGCAAGGCGCCGGGGCCGGCGCGCAGATTGCCGCTGCCATCCGCCGCGCCGGGCAGCGTGCGGAATGTGACGTGCTGCTGGTCTGCCGCGGCGGCGGCTCGCTGGAAGACCTGTGGGCGTTCAACGACGAAGCGGTGGCGCGCGCGATTGCGGCCAGCCCGATGCCGGTCGTTTCCGGCGTCGGTCACGAAACCGATTTCACCCTGGCTGATTTTGCCGCCGACCTGCGCGCCCCGACGCCTACTGCGGCAGCCGAACTTGCCAGCCCGGTGCGTCAGGATCTGCTGCAGCAGCTCGGCCAACTGGCACGCCAGCTCCATGACCACCTGACGCGCAAACAGCGCAACGACATGCAGCGGCTGGATTATCTGGCGCGGCGGCTGGTCCATCCCGCCGAGCAACTGCGCCAGCAACAGCTTGGCCTGCGGCAACTGGCACAGCGCCTCGGCCATGCCACCCGCAACCGGCTGACACACGAACAGCACCGCATGGCTCAGCTCAAGCAACGGCTGATCACGCCAGGTCTTCGCATTCAACATGAACAACACAATTTAAACGCCCTGCAGGCACGGGTTCTGCGCGCTGCGCAAAATCAGCGCCTGCAGCACCAGTCCAATCTGGCGAGGTTAAGCAGCAGCCTGGCCCACCTCAATCCGGAAGGCGTGCTGGCACGTGGCTACAGCATCGTTCAGAAAAACAATGGCCGTGTGGTGGACGATGCCGCGACCCTGAACGCAGGGGATGTCCTCGTCCTCCGCTTTCATCGCGGCCAAGCTTCCGCCACCGTTGATTCGGTTTTACCGGGCGCTCCGCCTCAACCCGCTGCCAAATGACGCCCGGCCGCAGCGCATGCCTGCGTTTCGAGGTCGGGCGCCAGACAGTCCAGCGTGACCGCATCCGGCCATGACCGCAGCCAGGTCAGCTGACGCTTGGCAAGCTGGCGCGTGGCAGCCAGCCCCTGTTCGCGCAAACCCTTCAGATCAATTTCGCCGTTGAGATAAGCCCATGCCTGGCGATAGCCTACCGCGCGCATGGCGGGCAAACCGGCGCTTAGCCCCGGTATCCGGCGCAGCCTTTTCACTTCATCGATCAGCCCGTCAGCCAGCATCGCGTCAAAGCGCGTGGCGATGCGCTGGTGCAGCACCGCGCGATCTGACGGGATCAGCGCGAGCTGAAGCACCCGGTAGGGCAGCGCCGTTTGCGCCTGATCGAGCAAGGCCGACATGGGCGTGCCTGTCAGCTGAAAAATCTCCAAGGCACGACCGATGCGTTGCGAGTCGTTGGGCGCCAGCCGGGCAGCCGTCGGCGGATCGATCCGCGCCAGATCAGCGTGCATGGCCGGCCAGCCGCGGCTGGCTGCCTCGATTTCCAGCTGCTGCCGCAACGCCGCATCGGCACGCGGCAAGTCGTTGAGGCCATTCAACAGCGCACGGAAATACAACATGGTGCCGCCCACTAGCAGCGGCACCTTGCCGCGCGTCACGATGTCGCCCATCAAACGCCGGGCATCATCGCAAAACGCTGCGGCCGAATAAACCTCGGTGGGTTCGCGGATATCCAGCAAATGGTGCGGCGCCCGTGCCAGCGTGGCAGCGTCGGGCTTGGCGGTGCCGATATCCATGCCGCGATACACCAGCGCCGAGTCGACGCTGATGATTTCAAGCGGAAAACGCTCGACCAGGCTGACCGCCAGCGCGGTCTTGCCGGAGGCCGTCGGCCCCATTAAAAAAATGGCGGGTGGGAGAGATTCAGGCATGGCGGGCGATTATGCCGCAGCCGCTCAAACGACAGGCGAAAAAACGGCGGGGTATCCCGCCGTTCTAAACCGTGTCGTTTCAAACGATGGCCTTATATATAGCTCTTCTGCACGCTGCGCTTGCCTGGCAGTTTCTTCAGAATGACCACGCCCTTGGCCACATCGATGTCGGCCACCGGTATGTTTTCGTATACGGGATTGAGCGGTTTCAGCATCCAGCCATCATCGCGTTTCACGATCTGGCGAAAAATCCATTCCTCGTTCACAAAAGCCACCACATAGGAACCATCCTTCACCAGCCCGGACGGCTCGACCACGATGATTTCACCTTCCGCGAACTCC
>MGZO01000125.1:0-1638 GCA_001802655.1 Hydrogenophilales bacterium RIFOXYD1_FULL_62_11 | reverse complement strand
GCAAAATGCAGCCAGGCACAAAAACCGCTATGCATTCAAGGGTATTGCCTGATTTGCTGCAGACACGGCGAGGTAACGGGGCTGTCACGCTGCCTGCTGATCCCCGCACGCAAATGGACTCTGGCGCGCACGGTTTGGTTTCCGCCAATTCGTGCTGAAAATCATTGCTGGCATAAGCTGTTTTTCAGCTGCCGTCGCGCCCGCACCGCTGTCGGCTCAGAATGCGGCCTGCAATTGGCCGAAATCAAGCAGTAGACAGTGGGCAAAGCCCCTTGCTTGCGGTTGCCGTCATCGCTCACGCCGATGATTCCTGAACGGCCATCTGATGTTGGCGGAACGGATTCCTTCTGCGCGCTTAAAGCCTTGCAGGCCAGGAACGGAAACACGACGCGCGGCCTCAGTTGGACCGCTCCAGAACCAGACCTGGCACTTCAAAATGCTGACCGGCTTAAGTGTGCCAGCGCACAGAAAACCATCTGAAAGAGTACGATGATTCAGACCTTGTGCGTGAAGAGATCCAACCTCTTATCCGGCTGCAACGGCTTCGATATCAATTTGTTGCCCAAACCGGCATCGGCTTCTCCCGGATCGCCATACGCTTTTCACGGAACCCCAGCATGTCCGAAACCGGAAACATCTCTACCCTTGCCGATGCTGTCAGCAAGACGGCAAGCAGCAGTGAAACGCAGCGCCAGCAAGCCTTGCTTAAAACAGGGGCCTTGCAGAACGCGATCCTCACCAGCGCCAATTTCTCGATTATCGCCACCGACGAGAAAGGCATCATTCAATTGTTCAATATCGGCGCCGAGCGCATGCTGGGCTATCTGGCAGCTGACGTCCTGAACAAGATCACCCCGGCTGACATTTCCGATCCGCAGGAAGTAATCGCACGCGCCGAGGCGTTGAGCGTCGAGCTCGGAACCCCGATTACGCCGGGCTTCGAAGCCCTGGTGTTCAAGGCCTCGCGCGGCATCGAGGACATCTACGAACTGACCTATATCCGCAAGGATGGCAGCCGCTTTCCAGCGGTCGTGTCGGTCACGGCGCTGCGTGACGCTCAAGGCCGGATCATCGGCTACCTGCTGATTGGCACGGACAACACGGCGCGCAAGCAGGTCGAAGCCGAGCGGGCACAGCTGTACAAGGCACTGCAGGACAAGAACACCGAGCTGGAAAGTGCCAAGGCCGTGGCAGAAAAGGCCAATCTGGCGAAATCGAACTTCCTGTCCAGCATGAGCCATGAACTGCGCACCCCGCTCAATGCCATCCTCGGCTTTGCCCAGCTGCTGGAGACGGGTGCGCCGCCACCTACGGCCACGCAGATTATCAGGCTGCACCAGATCATCAAGGCCGGCTGGTATCTGCTGGACCTGATCAACGAAATCCTCGATCTCGCGGTAATCGAGTCCGGCAAGCTGTCGCTGTCGCTGGACCCCATCTCGCTGTCCGACGTACTGCTCGAGTGCCAGGCCATGATCGGACCGCAGGCGCAACAGCGCGGCATCAACATCAGTTTCGACAAAGTCGACCCCACCTGTTTTGCCCATGCCGACCATACCCGGGTCAAGCAGGCGCTGATCAACCTGCTGTCCAATGCGATCAAATACAACCGCGACCATGGAATGGTCGAGGTGAAGT
>MGZO01000124.1:25461-31389 GCA_001802655.1 Hydrogenophilales bacterium RIFOXYD1_FULL_62_11 | reverse complement strand
CGCAGCCATCAACAGCAGGGCCAGCATCAAGCTGTCGACATTGCAGTGCGTGACCTGCCTGCGGCGCAGATACAACAGGCCAGCTATCGCCAGATACAGGCAAAACACCCCCCATTCGAGGGCGATTTTGAGCGGAGTCAACCCGAGTCCGCCCACGTACATCGCCGGCATCAATTGCGGTGTGCTCAAAAAAGCGGTCGCAATCGCCCCCACGCCCAGCAACACACCCGCCAGCGCGCCACGCCGCACCACGTCGCGCGTCACAAGCCCCGCTGGAATCAGGACATAGGCCAGCAACCCCACCCCCGCCGCAATACGTCCACACAACCAGAACAAAATCGATTTGTGGGGAGAATTGGGGCTCACCACATCCGGCATGCCCAGGTAAGACAGAAAATGCAGGATGTCGAACAGCGCCACGGCCAGAAACGCATAGCCCAGTACAAGAGAACGTACGGCTCGAGGGATTTTCTCTGCACCGTGGCCGGTAAAAAAGACCAGCGCAGCAACGACGATGGCGATGATCTCCAGCATCGAATGGACTGCGAGAAAGGTCGATCCAGGGATTGCCGACTGATTGACCGGCACGGTCTGCCACAGCAGCAACGGCACGCACAACACCAGCAACAGCATGCCGATGCGATGGGGCAGGTCTTGTCTGTGTAATTGCATTAAATAAGCAGGCTCCGGGTTGGGGAAGCAAAAATACCCACAATCATATTGTCAGTATTGGTGGATTGTGGACTTGGGTCAACGCCCGCCCCCTATGCACGACCTGCCGCAGGGGGACAACCTGTGTCCTGTTGAGTTGATTCCACTGAAGCGCAGCACACCATTTTTATTCCTGTTTTCAGCTATTACGGCCTGGCCACTGCGCTCTTGAATAAATCCAGCGCCCGAACGCGTTGCGCTGCGTGCTCGACAATCGGTGCCGGATAGTCGTGTCCGATCACGCACCCCGCCTGCTGTTGCTCCGCGACGGGCAAGCGCCACGGAGCATGGATGAATGCGTCAGGTACTCGGGTGAGCTCCGGCAGATAGCGGCGAATGAACCTCCCTTGCGCATCAAAGCGTTCCGACTGCGTGACCGGGTTGAAGATACGGAACCAGGGCTGCGCGTCGCAGCCCACCGACGCCGCCCACTGCCAGCCGCCATTGTTGGCAGCGAGATCGAAGTCGATCAGCCTGGCGGCGAAATAGCGTTCGCCCAGCCGCCAGTCGACCAGTAGATCCTTGGTCAGAAAACTCGCGACCACCATGCGTAGCCGGTTGTGCATGTAACCGGTCTGATTGAGCTGGCGCATGGCCGCATCAACCAGCGGATAGCCGGTACGTGCCTCGCACCACGCTTCAAAATGCCCGGCCGGATTCGGCCAGGGCAGCGCGTCGTATTGCAATTTGAACGCATGCCCAGCGGCGACATCGGGACGGTGCCACAGAATCTGATGGTAAAAATCCCGCCAGATCAGCTCGGTCAGCCAGGTCTGCGCGCCGCGTCCGCCTTGTTGCCAGGCCGCAGCGGCAAGCTGGCGGATGGAAACCGTGCCAAAGCGCAGATGCACCGACAGGTAGGACACGCCTTTGACTGCCGGAAAATCACGCGCTTCCTGATAACGCTCGATTCGCTGCAGGAAATCCTCGAATAGCTGTGCGCCACCTGCCATGCCGGTGGGCAGTTTCAATTCGTGCAGATTGGTGGACGCAAACCCCATGTCGGACAAGGCTGGAATCGGCGTTGAAGCGGGTATCAGGTGATCGACCCAGGCATCGACCGGATAGGCGCGCAGGTAAAACGGTGTCAGGGTTTTGAACCAGGCATTTTTATAGGGTGTAAACACGCTGAAGGTGGTTTTTCCGATTGTGAGCACTTCCTCACGTTCGAAAATCACCGCATCCTTGTAGTGATGAACGGCTATATCGCGCTCACGCAGCGCAGCTTCGATGGCGGTATCGCGCGCCAGTGCAGCGGGGTCGTCGTCATGATTGAAGAAAACCGCCTCGACCTGATATTCGGTCGCCAGCTGCACGATTTCCTCGCGCGCCGTCCCGACTCTGACCACGAGGCCGCCGCCCTGCGCCTGCAGGGCCTGCTGCAATTCGCCGAGGCTGGCGTGGATGAACTCGACGCGGCGGTCGGCGCGGTCGGGCAGCGCATCCAGAATTTCGCGGTCGAAAACAAAGGCGCAGACGACTTCGCGCGCCTGTTTCAGGGCATGGTAGAGCGCGGCATGATCGTAGTTGCGCAGGTCGCGGCGAAACCAGACAAGGGCGCGGGTGTATTCAGGCATGGGAGGTGCGTGTCGCTATAGTCAGGGAAACGGATGCAAAAAGAGGTGCTTGCCGGATTTGAGGCAGATTACAATGGAGAAGCCATGATGGATACCGTAAATCTCACCCACCATTTTCTGATCGCCATGCCCAACATGGTCGATCCAAATTTCCACGGCTCGCTGACTTACATCTGCGAGCACAGCGCTCAGGGTGCCTTGGGCGTCGTCGTCAATCGACCGATCGACCTGGATTTATCCACGCTGTTCGAGCAGATCGGTCTGCCCCTGCCCGAACGCCTGCACAGCGATATCGTGTATTTCGGCGGCCCGGTGCAAACCGAGCGCGGGTTTGTCCTGCATACGCCGCCGTTGACCTTCAGCTCCACGCTCACGGTCAGCGATGCCATCAGCCTGACCACCTCGAAAGACATCCTCGAAGCCGTCAGCCAGGGTACAGGGCCGGAAAAATTCATGGTGTCGCTGGGCTACGCGGGCTGGTCACCGGGCCAGCTCGAAGAGGAGATCAAGCAGAACGCCTGGCTGTCGGTCGCGGCCGATCCGCAGGTGATTTTCGACCTGGCGCCCGAAGCCCGCCTGGATGCCGCGATGAAACTCCTCGGCATCGATTTCGCCAGTCTGTCCGACGAAGCCGGGCACGCCTGAATCCCGCAGTGGAATACGCAGATACCCACGGCACGGTGCTGGCCTTTGACCTCGGTCTGAAACGGACTGGCGTGGCCTCGGGGGAACTGTCCATCGGCGTGGCGCACCCGCTCACCGTGATCCAGGCCGATTCCACCGATGCGAGATTGGCCGCCATCAGCAAGCTTGTCGCTGAATGGCAGCCCGTGTTGCTGGTGCTCGGCTTGCCGACCCATGTCGATGGCAGCGAGCATGAGATGACACGGGTAGCGCGAAACTTTGCGCGCAAACTGGAATCCACTTTCAAATTGCCGGTGTTCTGGATCGACGAGCGCCACACCAGCACGGCGGCCGAATCCGAACTCCATGCCCGCGGCATCCACGGCAAAAAAAACAAGGCATTGGTTGACGCTGTTGCCGCCCAACTCATTTTGCAAGGTTTTTTTGATGAACGCCTCATTGCCTGAAGCTCACACGCTCATTACCCGACTCGCTGACGCCATCGCGCCCACGCTCACCCCCGACACGTTCATCGTCGGTGTCCACACCGGCGGCGTATGGGTGGCCGAACGCCTGCATGCGCTGCTGAAATGCCCCCAGCCGCTGGGCACGCTCGATATCTCGTTTTACCGCGACGACTTCTCACGCATTGGCCTGCACCCGCAGGTCAAGCCATCCAACCTGCCGTTTGATCTGGAAGGCCGCGACATCCTGCTGGTGGACGACGTGCTGCACAGCGGGCGCACGGTGCGCGCGGCGATGAACGAGTTGTTCGACTATGGCCGCCCGGCGACGATCCGGCTCGCGGTCTTGATTGATCGCGGCAACCATGAACTGCCGATCCGCCCGGATTTCGTCGGCCTTACGCTCAACGTACCGAAACACCAGAATATCAATCTCTCCCGCCTCGACGACGGCCACCTCACGCTCTCACTCGCATGAACTTACAACTCACAGAAGACGGCAAACTGCATCACCTCCTGACCCTCGATGGCCTGCCCCGTGCCATCCTGACGCAAATTCTCGACACCGCCGAATCCTTCATGGATGTGGGCGAACGCGAAGTCAAAAAAGTCCCGTTGCTGCGCGGCAAGAGCATCTTCAACCTGTTCTTCGAGCCGTCGACGCGCACCCGTACCACGTTTGAAATCGCCGCCAAGCGTCTGTCTGCCGATGTAGTCAATCTGAATATTTCCACCTCCAGCCAGAGCAAGGGCGAAGCCATCCTCGACACCGTCGACAACCTGTCCGCGATGCATGCCGACATGTTCATCGTGCGTCACGGCCAGTCCGGCGCAGCGCACTTCATCGCGCGCCACGTCGCGCCGCACATTTCGGTGGTCAATGCAGGCGACGGCCGCCACGCGCACCCGACGCAAGGCCTGCTCGACATGTTCACCATCCGGCGCTACAAGGGCGCGTTCCACAACCTGACCGTAGCCATCGTCGGCGACGTGCTGCACTCGCGCGTCGCCCGCTCGCAGATCCATGCGCTGACCACACTGGGCGTGCCCGAAGTGCGCGTGATCGGCCCCAAGACCCTGCTGCCTGTCGGCATCGAGCAAATGGGCGTCAAGGTGTTCCACAACATGGAAGCCGGACTCAAGGGGTGCGATGTGATCATCATGCTGCGATTGCAAAACGAGCGCATGAAAAGCGCGCGGCTGCCTTCCGCGCAGGAGTATTTCAAGTTCTTCGGGCTGACCCCGGAGAAGCTCGCGCTCGCCAAACCGGATGCCATCGTGATGCACCCAGGCCCGATGAATCGTGGCGTCGAAATCGATTCTGCCGTGGCCGACGGCCCGCAATCGGTGATTCTGCCGCAAGTGACCTACGGCATCGCCGTGCGTATGGCGGTGATGGCAATGCTGACTGGGGGCGCGGCATGAAAATCCATATCCAGAACGGGCGCGTGATCGACCCGATGAATGCACGTGACGAAGTCACCGACCTCTTCATCGCCGCCGGCAAAATCGTCGCCATTGGCCAGCGCCCTGCCGATTTCCACGTCAACCGCACGATCGACGCCAGCGGACTGATCGTCTGCCCCGGGCTCATTGATTTATCGGTGCGGCTGCGCGAACCCGGCTACGAATACCGGGCCACGCTGGAATCCGAAATGCTCGCCGCTGCTGCGGGGGGCATCACGTCGCTGGCCTGCCCGCCCGACACCGATCCGCCGCTGGATGAACCCGGCCTGGTCGAAATGCTGAAATTCCGCGCGCGGAATTTGCCCGGCCCGCGCGTTTACCCGCTCGGCGCACTGACGCAAAAGCTCGAAGGCAAAATGATCACGGAAATGGCCGAGCTGACGGAGGCAGGCTGCCGCGCCTTTACCCAGGCCGACGCTCCGATTGCCGACACCCATGTGCTGCTGCGCGCGATGGAATACGCCGCCACCTTTGGTTTCAGCCTGTGGTTGCGGCCACAGGACGTGTCACTGGCACAGGATGGCGTGGCCCACGATGGCGCAGTCGCCACGCGTCTCGGTTTGCCCGGCATTCCCGCACTGGCCGAGACCGTGGCGCTGGCCACCATCTTGCAGCTGGCGCGCGAAACCGGCGCCCGCGTTCACCTGATGCGCCTGTCCACCCGTGACGGCATTGCGATGGTGCGCGCGGCCAAGGCGCAGGGCCTGGCGGTCAGTTGCGATGTGGCCGCCACCCACGTCCACCTGTCGGAAAACGATCTCGTCAGCTTCAATTCCAATCTGCATTTATGTCCGCCTTTGCGCAGTCTGCGCGACCGCGACGCCATCCGCGAGGCGCTGCGCGACGGCTCCATTGATGCCCTCTGCTCCGACCATACGCCAGTCGATGAAAACGAAAAGCAGGTTCCCTTCGGTGAATCTGCGCCGGGCGCTTCCGGGGTCGAACTGCTGCTGCCGCTGACCCTGAAATGGGCGCGTGAAATGGGTGTACCTCTGGCCCAGGCGCTAGACCTGATTTCGTGGAAACCGGCCCAAATTTTGGGTGTGCCGGGCGGGCATCTATCGGTTGGCAGTTGCGCGGACATT
>MGZO01000124.1:10165-25449 GCA_001802655.1 Hydrogenophilales bacterium RIFOXYD1_FULL_62_11 | reverse complement strand
GAACACGCCGATTGGGTGGTCAACGCCCAATCGCTGTTCAGCCAGAGCAACAATACGCCCTTCCTCAACCACCCGATGCAGGGCCGGGTGCGCTACACCGTGATCGACGGCCATCTCGATTTTGAGTCGGGTCATTGATCGAGTCCGCGCCAGCCATGGCGGGTAATTTTCCCGCCATGCGCTGCGCGTCCTGCCTGTTGCCCCTTGCCAGCCTGCTTGCCGGCGCACTCGCCGTCGGCGGTTTTGCCCCGTTCAATCTATGGTCGCTGCCGCTGCTGAGCCTGGCTGCGCTGTTCGGCCTGCTGTCGCGCACGGCGACGCGGCGCGCCGGATTTCTCGTCGGGTTTGCCTGGGGTCTGGGATTTTTCCTCACCGGCGTCAGCTGGATTTACATCAGCCTGTCGGTCTACGGCGGCATGTCGATGGGACTGGCAGGGCTCGCCACGCTGGTCTTTTGCAGTGTGATGGCGCTGCTCCCGGCGCTCGTCGGCGCGCTGCAGGTGCCAGCTTCAGACGCTAAGTGCGGGCCGGCTTCGGCGACCCTTCGACTACTGCTCGGAATCCCGCTTTTGTGGGGCATGTCGGAATGGGTTCGGGGCTGGATCTTCACCGGATTTCCCTGGCTCACCTTGGGCTATTCGCAAGTGCCGGCCAGCCCGCTGGCCGGCTATGCGCCGGTGCTCGGGGTCTATGGCGTGTCGTTTATCATGGCCCTGATCGCGGCCCTGCTGGCGTGGGGCCTCGCCCTGCATCGGCCGCCTGCACTGCGTGTCTGGGCCCTTGTCGCCGTGCTGGTGCTGGGCATCACGGGTCAGCTGTTGCGCGGCGTCGTCTGGACCACTCCGCTGGGCGCACCAACATCGGTTGCGCTGCTGCAAGGCAATGTTCCGCAAGACATGAAATGGCAACCCGGCAAAACACGCGCCACGCTGGATAGCTACGCACGCCTCGCCGCCGCCTCGCCCGCGCAACTCATCGTGCTGCCCGAAACCGCCTTGCCGCTGTTTGAATCCAAGTTGCCCGACGCGGATCGCGCCCGGCTGACGTCGATCGGCCGGCAAAATGGCGGCGACCTTCTCGCCGGCCTGCCGACAGGGTCACTGGATGGCGCGTATTACAACAGCGTCATCAGCCTCGGTAGTGCGCCCAGCCAGCGCTACCACAAGACGCATCTGGTGCCGTTCGGCGAATACATTCCGTTGAAAGCCGTGTGGGGCTGGGTGGTCACGGTGCTGCACATTCCACTGTCTGACTTCGCGCGCGGCGCCCCTGACCAGCGACCGCTTGCCGTGGGCGGCCAGCAGGTGGCCATGAATATTTGTTACGAGGACGTTTTTGGCGAGGAAATCATCCGCCAGTTGCCTGCTGCGACGGTGCTGGTGAACGTCAGCAATCTGGCCTGGTTCGGCGATTCGCTCGCGCCCTGGCAGCATGCACAGATGTCGCAGATGCGCGCGCTGGAAACTGGTCGCATGATGCTGCGCGCCACCAACACCGGACTCACCGCCATCATCGATCCGCAGGGTCGGCTGCTGGCCAGCCTGCCGCCCTTTACTGGCGGCAGCCTCAGCGGATCGATTCAGGGTTATAGCGGCAGCACACCCTATGTACGCTGGGGCAATTCTGCCGTGCTGGCGTTGTGGGGGTTGCTGGGAATGGGATTGCTGCTGGCCCGCTTCAAGCGGCGGCTTTGATCCGCGTCACATTGCGGCCGCCGCGCTTGGCCTCCAGCAAGGCGGCATCTGCCCGCGCCAGCGCCTCGTTTTCTTCCTTGTCATCACGGCTGTATTCCGAAAGTCCACCGCTCCACGACAGCCGCTGCGTCACGCCCTTGATCAGCTCCACGCTTTCCGGCATCTTGGCGCGCAGCCGTTCGGCCAGCTCCTGAGCGCGTTCCAGCGGCGTAAAAGGAAACAACACGCAGAATTCGTCGCCCCCCAGGCGCGCAATGAAATCGCTGTTGCGCAACGTAGCTTTCAGCGCCTCGCCAAATTTGATGATCAGCTGGTCACCCGCTTCGTGACCAAAGGTGTCGTTCACCTGCTTGAAGTTGTCGATATCCATGATCAGCAGACTATGCGACCAGCCGTCTTTCATACTGGCGAACAGCTCTTTCTGTTTTTCGTCAAAACTGCGCCGGTTATGGACTTGCGACAAATGATCGAGGCGCGCCTGTGAGGTCACTTCCTTCTGTTTGCCGAGCATGATCTTGCCGATCTTCAGCATGGTCTCGATCGGCGAGGTGAACTCTTCCAGGCTCACCGGATAATCCGCGCGCAATCGCTGTTGCCGCAAATCATTGGTAAAACGCACCATCATGCGCAGGCTGTCGCCAACCCGGTTGCGTACCGTCAGCGTAAACGCCATCACCAGCACCGCGATCAGCAGGCTGGCCAGCAGCCAACCCAGAAAATAGGGCGCAACCCGTTCGATCACCGGCTTTTCGTAGCGCCAGACGGCGATTGTCCATGGCGTGCCGGCCAGGGCAATCCAGTTGGGCGCATTGCGTAACTTGATGGCCTGGTTGCCACGCCGCATCAGCACGCTGACCGCGCCTTCGCCCTGCTTTTGTTGCAACTCGGCGTAGGCAGCTGCGTCCGGCAACGGCAGGGTGTCAAACAACGCCTGCAGTTGCGGCATGCTTTGCTCGACAATGACGACCCCCATACGCTGGCCTGCGGCATTCACCACCGGATGAGAAATCGACAGGCTGAAACTGGCGGATGCGCTTTCGCCCCCCCGCCCGGCACTGGCGATAAGCCGCCGCGTGTCTCCCGGCAGAAATCCCGGCAGCAACTGATTTTGCCCCGCTGTGACAAACAGTACGGTCGCATCCTGATTCAAGGCATGCAGGTTTGCGGCCTGTGCCTGGCACACGTCCGGCGCCGCCGTGGCAAAACATTCAAGCGTTTGCGGATGGGTGGCAATCAACGCTGCGCTGCGCTGCATTGCCGTGGCCAGAAATTCAATTTGCGTCGCCATGACCGGCTTGTCGAGCTCTTCCGCCACCGCCTGGGCCTGCGGCCGCGACAGGTAAATCGCAGCCGTAACCAGCCCGGTCAACAGCACGAGTGCCGAGATCAGGGTGAGGCCAAACCGCAAGATGGACGAAGGGGACATAAGGTGTAAACCAGCAAGCTCCAAACTCTAAGATTGATTGTTCCGCGCTTTTTTCAGACAAGTCGAATTCGGGATGCCTGTGAGTGCTGAGTACAGCAAAATCCATGCCCCGATACGAACACACCCGACAGGCCAGCCTGTCGGGTGTGTTGATTGGGGGTGTAAAAAAATCCGACTTTATTGCCGCCCGGTACTGCCGAATCCGCCTTCGCCGCGTTGGCTCGTTTCAAAATCCTCCACCACATTAAACTCGGCCTGCATCACCGGCACGATGACCAATTGCGCCAGCCGCTCCAGCGGCGTCAACTCAAACGCCTGCTGGCTTCGATTCCAGGCCGACACCATCAGCTGCCCCTGATAATCCGAGTCGATCAGCCCCACCAGATTACCCAGCACAATGCCGTGCTTATGGCCCAAACCCGAGCGCGGCAGGATCAGCGCGGCATAACCTGGATCCGATAAATGGATCGCAAGGCCGGTCGGAATCAGCTGCGTTTCACCGGGTTGAAGCGTAATCGGCGCATCGATACAGGCGCGCAAATCGAGTCCGGCCGAGCCTGCGGTCGCGTATTGCGGCAACTGATCGCGCAGCCGGGTGTCGAGAATCTTCACATCCATCTTCATATTCGTCAGTTTCTCATCAGTTCAACAGCGTCAATAAGTGGCCAATCAGGGCACGTGCCTGGGTCAGCTTGTCAGCACGTGGCAACGGATGCTGGCCCTGCGCGTCGAATAGCACCAGCTCGGCGGCGTCCTGCCCCAACGTGTCCTGCGCCAGATTTCCCACCAGCAGGGGCAACTTCTTGCGCAGGCGTTTGGCTTCGGCATACTCGGCCAGCCGCTCGGTTTCGGCGGCAAAGCCGACGCAAAACGGCGCATCAGGCAATGCAGCGACCTCAGCCAGGATGTCCGGGTTGGGGATCAATTGCAGCGTCAGCGGCACGGCACTTTTCTTGATTTTTTGGGTTGCAGCGACATCCACCCGGTAATCGGCCACCGCCGCCACTGCAATAAACACCTCGCTCGGCAATTCGGCCAGCACCGCTGCATGCATCTCGGCCGCACTTTGCACATCGATGCGGCGCACGCCTCGCGGCTGAGCAAGACAGGTCGGTCCCGACACCAGACAGACGTCAGCACCCGCCTCGGCCGCAGCCTGCGCCACCGCGTAGCCCATCTTGCCGGAGCTGCGGTTGGTCAACCCGCGCACCGGGTCGATTGATTCAAAGGTGGGTCCGGCAGTGATCAATACCCGCTTGCCTGCCAGCTCGCCGACCTTGCCACTGCCCAGCAAGCCCGGCAAGGCTGCAGCGATCTCGCTGGCCTCCAGCATGCGTCCCTGCCCGATTTCGCCACACGCCTGTTCGCCTGTGGCGGGTCCCAACACGTTCACATCGTCCGCGTAGAGTTGTTCCAGATTGCGCTGGGTGGCCGCAGCCGCCCACATTTCACGATTCATTGCCGGGGCAACCGCAAGCGGGCAGGTGCGTGCCAGACACAGGGTGGACAGCAGATCGTCTGCCCGACCCTGGGCGAGTTTGGCCAGAAAATCGGCAGAAGCTGGCGCGACCAGCAGCAGATCCGCGTCACGCGACAGATGAATGTGCTCCATGCCGTCGCCACCGGCGGCATCCCACAACGAGGTCAGCACCGGCTGGCCGGACAGGGCCTGGAAGGTAAGCGGGGTCACAAATTGCTGTGCCGCAGCGGTCATCACCACCCGCACCTCGGCACCGGCCTTGACCAGCAGGCGACACAGCTCGGCTGCCTTGTACGCCGCAATTCCGCCAGTCACGCCCAAAATGATTTTTTTATGTGTCAGTGACACGATTTCGATTCCTGGCGCACATTTCCATGACAATGCTGACATTCTAACAGGGGTGAATATGGCGATTTGCGACTGGCCTTTAGACACGCGTCCGCGCGAAAAACTGCTGAAACAGGGCGCAGCCACACTCACGGATGCTGAACTGGTCGCGGTATTTCTGCGCACCGGCGTGGTCGGCAAAAGCGCCGTCGATCTGGGACGCGAACTGATTGAACGCTTTGGCGGCCTGGGCGGTTTGTGCCGCGCCAGCCAGCAATCCGCCTGCGCAGCGCCCGGTGTGGGCGAAGCCAAATACGCCCTGCTGCAAGCGGTAATGGAAATGGCACGACGCACGCTGTCGGAGGAAATGCAGTCGGGAGACGCACTGGAGTCGCCCCACGCCGTGCGCGATTACCTGCGGCTGATACTGCGCGGCAAGGAGTACGAGGTGTTTTGCTGCGTCTTCCTCGACGCTCAAAACCGGGTGATTGCAGTCGAGGAGCTGTTTCGCGGCACCCTGACGCAAACCAGCGTCTACCCGCGCGAAATCATCAAGCGCGCGCTGGCGCACAACGCAGCCGCGCTGATCCTGGCACACAATCACCCCAGCGGCGTGGCCGAACCCAGCCAGGCCGACCGCGTGCTCACCCGGAAACTGGCGGACGCACTGGCCCTGGTGGACATCCGCGTGCTGGATCACTTTATCGTCGCGGGCGCGTCTTCACTGTCGTTCATGGAGTCCGGTCACCTGTGAGTCCGTGCCGGGCTTGCCTCATTCTCAGAGGCTGTGGTATAAATCGCGGTTCTCGGGTTGGCCTCTACAGGCTGATCCCAACCAGTTAACCCTCAATTTTGGAGCAGCATCATGGCTCGCGTATGTGTCGTAACGGGCAAGAAGCCCATGGTTGGAAACAACGTTTCCCACGCCAACAATAGAACCAAGCGTCGTTTCCTGCCCAACCTGCAATATCACCGGTTCTGGGTCGAGGCCGAAAACCGCTGGATTCGCCTGCGTTTGTCTACCGCTGCATTGCGCACCATCGACAAGAATGGCATCGAATCCGTCCTGGCTGACCTGCGCGCCAACGGCGTTTCGGTTTAAGGAGATCCACCATGGCTAAAGGCGGACGCGAAAAAATCAAGCTGGAGTCCACTGCGGGCACCGGTCACTTCTACACTACAACCAAAAACAAAAAGACCATGCCGGAGAAAATGGAGATCAGCAAGTTCGATCCCAAAGCCCGCAAGCATGTGATGTACAAGGAAACCAAGCTGAAGTAAGGCTGGTTGCACCCCATAGAAAACCCGCCAATCGGCGGGTTTTCTATGGGGTGCTTTTGTTGGCTGGATTCCTGCTAAATCCGGGTGGCCTTCAGGCCACCCAAATCAGCACTACGCATAGCAACGCAGGCGCACGGAGAAATCCTTCAGCGACTGCACGCCGCTCTCTTCGGCGCGTTTACACCAAGCTTGCAACTGCTCCAGCAACTGTTCGCGGCTTGCCGTCGAACGTCCCCAGATGGCAGCCAGCTCCTGGCGCATGCGATAGACCGTTTGCAGGCGCTCGCTCTTGCCCAGCAACGTCTCCAGTTGCGCCTTGTCAGCTGCGGCAAGCTCGCTCGGCTCCTTGTATAGCCAGCCACGAAAACTATCGAAATTCCAGTTTTGCGGCAAATTCGAGCCGGCCTTCAGCTTGGCGATTTCGGCCGCACTGTCGTCACGCACACTTTTCACAAAACGCGTCATTACATCGTAACGGTGGGTAATGACCGCTTGCAGCGTATCCAGGTCACACAACGGTTTGGCCGGTTGCCACTTCACGGTTGGCGCCAGCTTGCGAACGGTGGCAAGCCCCACATAAGTCAGCAGCTTGATGTACAGCCAGCCAATGTCAAACTCATACCACTTGTTAGACAGACGTGCCGAAGTGCCGTAGGCGTGGTGGTTGTTATGCAGCTCCTCACCGCCGATCAGGATGCCCCACGGCGAAATATTGGTGCTGGCGTCTTCGCAGGCAAAGTTGCGGTAGCCCCAGTAATGGCCCGCGCCATTGATAATGCCCGCCGCCATGATCGGCATCCATGCCATCTGCACTGCCCAGATGGTCAGGCCGATCGGGCCGAACACGGCGAGGTTGATGATCATCATCAGTGCGACGCCCATGGCCGAGTGAGGGCTGTAAACATTCCGCTCCAACCAGTCATCGGGTGTGCCGTGGCCGTATTTTTTCAGGGTTTCTGCCACTTTGGCTTCAGCGCGATACAGCTCAGCGCCTTCCAGCAGCACTTTCCAGATTCCGCGCGTCTGCGGGCTGTGCGGGTCTTCGACGGTCTCACATTTGGCGTGGTGTTTGCGGTGAATTGCGACCCACTCCTTGGTGACGACGCCCGAGGTGAGCCACAGCCACAAACGGAAAAAATGGCTGACGATGGGATGCAGGTCGACTGCCCGGTGAGCCTGGGAACGATGCAGGAAAATGGTAATGGCTGCGATGGAGATATGGGTCAGCGCCAGGGTGATCAGCACATACTGCCACCACTGCAGGTTCCAACCCGGTAAAGCCAACAGGCTTGAGAACATAATCTTGGCGTTCCTAAAAAGACAAATTAGTCCTTGATTTTACGGATAAAATTCATAAAAATCAATGGTCACTTATTACGGGGGCCGCGTTTCCCGCCAGGTGAATCACCCGCTGCGGGAAGGGAATTTCAATCCCTGCCGCCTTGAAGCCGCGCCAGATCGCCCAGTTGATATCCGAGCGCAGATTGCCCTGCCCTTCGCTGGCATCGCGTATCCACACGCCCAGTTCCATTTGAATCCCGTTGTCGGCAAATTCCCGCAAAAACACTTTGGGCAAATAGTCCGGCTCGTCATGAATGACCCGATCATGGCTGCGTGCGGCATCCAGCATCAGGGATTGCGCCTGTTCAAGATCGGTGTCGTAAGACACTTGCACCGGGATCCCGATTCGTACATTGGGTTTGGACAAGGAATGATTGATCACGGTCTGCGTAATCAGTGTCTCGTTCGGCACGATCGTTTCCGTACCGTCCAGCGCTTTCAACAAGGTATAGCGCGTATTGATCTGACTGACTTCACCGTATTTATTGTCCACCGTCACCAGGTCACCGATACGTACCGAGCGGTCGAGCAAAATGATGAAGCCGGAGATGTAGTTGCTGGCGACTTTTTGCAGGCCAAAGCCGATGCCCACGCCGATCGCTCCGCCGAGTACCGACAGCACGGTAATATCGATTCCCACCGCTGGCAGCGCCACCAATACAGCCAGAATCAGAAATACCGTGCGCGCGGCTTTCGCCAGCGCCATCCGCAGCGACAGATTCATTTCGGTGAGATTCATCAGATGACGCTCGACCAGACGCGCCAGCATGAGCGCCGCGATCAGCGCCATCACAATCACCACCGCCGCCTGCCCCAGCAACCACAAGGAAAAGCGATGGCTGCCCGACTGGAACGACAGCGCCTCCATGGCTGAATGAATGCGCGGCAGCAGACCTGTGAGATGCAGCGCGAACGCCCCCCAGACCAGCCAGGCCACCGTGCGCTCCCAGGTTTTCACCGATTCGCGCGGGCCGAACACATAACGCAGGGCGTATACCACGCCGCGAACCAAGACCAGCGCAAGCAGCAGGGGAACCGCCACATCCAGCAGCGGTGTTGCCTGCAGGGCGAGCTGTGCTGCCTCGCGCCCGACCAGCAAGGCCAGCAACATCAGCAGGGGGAAACCGATGCGCTGCACCCCTTCACGCCCAGACGACCGGGCATACGCAGAAGCATCGAGCCACGCGCGCAACGGCCGCCGCACAATCCACGCGACCAGTGCGCACAGCACCAGCACGCCGATTTGCCACATCAGTCTGGCGTTCTGGCTGTCGGCGATCAGCCGGGTGATCAGATTGTCAAAGGGAACAGATTGCAGCATGGTCAGAAATTCAGCGTCAGCTGCGCCGACACGATATCGACCGCGCTTTCGTACACACCATTAAGGGTGGTGCCATTGTCGTGGCTCTGCAAACCCGGATCGTTCACGAACAGATGGGCATAGCCGAAGTCGATCAAACTCTGCTGAGACAGCCGATACTGCCCCCCGACCGCCACCCAGGTACGGGCACCATCAGGAATTCGGGGGGTGCGATCAATGTCCGACACCGGCGCTTCATCGTACGCAACGCCACCGCGTAAGCTCAATTTGTCGCTCATGTGCCAGGTCACGCCCAGCGAATAGCGCAAGATGTCTTTCCAGTTCTCGCGGGTGGTTTTGTTGACGGTGCCCTCGATGGGCAGATCGTCGAAATCGCTCCAGCCGGTCCAGGTCACATCCGCCAACAGATCCCATTGGGGGGATAGCTTGTGAAACACACTTAGCGACGCACTGTCCGGCAGGGTGACCTCTGCCATGATGGGGCCATCGAGAAGGCCGACGACAGGACTGGATGTACTGGACTTGCCCTCAAGCGTGTAGTCCACCTCTGAACGGTAGGTCAAACCGATGCGGGTGGCAGGCGTCACCTGCCACAGCGTACCCAGGTTGTAACCCCAGCCATAGTCATCCCCCTTGATTGTTACGAGGGGGCCGCCAAGAACCGGTATCCGGTTCGTCAACTCGGCTTCGATCCACTGAATATTGAGCCCCGCGCCAAGCGAAAGAGTCTCGCTGACTTTATAGGCAATAGACGAATTGAGGTTGATGGTTTTCACTTCTGACTTGATGGCCTGATACCGGCCGATCCAATCGGCGTCATATTCGGTCTTCAAGCCAAATGGCGCGTTCACGCCCACGCCCACATGAATGTCCGGTGTTACGCGATAGGCAAAGTAGGCATTGGGCACGAAAGCCCAATCGCCGGCATCGCTGCCGTCGCCCCCCCCAATCGCAGGACTCACCGTACCGGTGAATTCGGCGGAAGGCTTGATCAAATGACCCGCCACGACCAGCTGCCGATCCGGCAACAAGGTCATCCCGGCTGGATTGAAGAAAATCGTGCTGGCGTCCTGCGCGCTGGCGGCCTGGCCGGCATAGGCATTGCCGAGTCCGCTGGCATTCTGTTCGACCAGCGCGAAGCCTGCAGCGTGTGCGGCACTGCCGCACCCCGCCAGTGCCAGGCTGACCGCCAGCCGGTTAAAACGAGTTTTCATAGTGTTCTCACGTGGATGGGATGAAATCAGTTTCGCGCAAAATCAGCGTACATCGCCTCAATCGCCACGCGATAGCGCTCGAATATCAGGCTGCGTTTGATCTTGAGCGTGGGCGTCAACAGGCCATTGTCGACTGTCCAGGGCGTGAGATCGGGATGCAGGCGGCGAATCTGCGCATAACCCGGAAAGTGCTTGAGATGGCCTGCAACGCGCCGCATCAGCGCTTTGAGCACGCGCGGATCGGTCAGGACCGCAGGCTCGTTGGGGTCAACCCCAAGGCTGGCAGCAAAAGCCTGCCAGTGTTCGGCGTTCAGCACCGTCAAGGCGGCGAGATAGGGTTTGCCTTCGCCCACGAGCATCACTTGCTCGAACAGCGGGTCAAGCAGGATGGCCGACTCCATTTCGGTAGGCGGCACTTTCTCGCCGTTGCTCAAAACAATGATGTCCTTGATGCGGCCAATGATGGCGTAGTGGCCGCGCGCATCCACGCTCGCTTTGTCGCCGCTGTGCAACCAGCCGTCGGCATCGAGGATGGCGTGCGTGGCCGCCTCGTCTTTCCAGTAACCGCGCATCACGCAACGGCTGCGTGTGAGCAACTCGTCGTTGTCGCCGATCTTCACTTCCACCCCCGGCAAGGGCAGGCCAATGCTCGCCGGCACATTGGATTCGGGGCGGTTGACGCACACTACCGGGCTGGTTTCGGTGAGTCCGTAACCCTGATACAGCGGTACGCCAAGCCCGATGAAGACACGCGCGATGTCGGGCGTCAGCGCGGCACCGCCGGAGACGGCCACCGTGAGACGCCCCCCCAGTTTATTGATGACGGTGCGCGCCACCAGCTTGTCGAGCAAGGGCCACAACAACAACTCAGGATGCCAGCCCGCGCGCCCCTGCGCGCGCTCGAAGCGCCGCCAGCCGACGCGCACCGCCCGATCAAACAGCATTCTGGCCAGCGGGCCCTTCTTCTCCAGCCCATCCTGAATCCGTCCGTACACCCGCTCGTAAATGCGCGGAACCGAAATCAGCGCCGTCGGGCGGATGTCTTCCAGATCCTTGGCCAGCTGCGCAATCGAACGCGCAAAGGCGACTTCGGCTGCGAGCAGCATCGGCAGGTAATAGCCCGCTGTGCGCTCCAGCGTGTGCGACAAGGGCAGGAAGGACAGAAACACCGGATGCGCGCCAAAATCCGCGCACTGCGAAGCCATATAGGCATTCCACAGGATGTTCGCGTGCGTCAGCATCACGCCCTTGGGACGTCCGGTGGTGCCGGAGGTGTAGACGATGCTGGCCAGTTGATCGGCATCAAGCGGGGATTCGGGAACAGGCGTATGGGCAGCATCCGCCAGCCAGTCAACTGCGACAACCGGGTGCAGACTCGACTCGACGATGCCGTTTTCCGGTGCCGCCAGACACACGATGCGCTTCAGGCTCGCGACCGGGCCGGCGATCTCGGCGAGATTCTTGTGCTGGAACTTGCCCTCGACTACCAGCAATCTGGCCTCGGCATGGTTGAGGATATAGGCGGCGTTGTCCGGGCGGTCGTCCAGATACAGCGGCACGGTGACCAAGCCCAGGCCGAGCGCGGCCTGATCGAAAATCACCCACTCGACGCAGTTCTTCAGCATCAGCGCCACACGGTCGCCGGGCACCAGACCTTCTTTCACCAGCGCGGCCTGCCAGCGCGCTACTTCGGTGGCAATTTGCGCCCAGGTGTAGGCGGCCCAGCAGTCCGTTGCTTCGTCAAACTGGCGATAGGCAACCTGATCAGGTGTCGCCGCCACGCGTGCGCGAAACAGGCCGCACAGCGTGAGGAGGGTATCGGGGTGAGCCGTTTTGGGATCAGGTAGCGCAGCCGTCATCGAAGATCAAATCCGTTGGCCAATGAACACGCGCATTGATAACGGCAAAGCGGGAATGGGTCAAACAGCCGTTTGGACCATTGCTGTCTTGACCATGACAGCGGCGAAAAAGCCATCGGTGCCGTGCAATGCGGGCGACAGTTTCAGCAAAGGGCCGGTGTCGAGGTCGATCTTGTTCTGCGCCAGGATTTCATTCACCGGCAGCAGCGTGAAACCGCCCTCCGCCAGCAGCGCCTCGACGATCGCTTCGTTCTCGTCCGGCAACAGACTGCAGGTGGCGTACACCAGCCGTCCGCCGGGTTTCACCAGCCGGGCTGCCGCGTGCAGGATCGCGCTCTGTTTTTGCACCAGCTCGGCCACGCTGTCGGGCGACTGGCGAAATTTCAGATCGGGATTGCGGCGCAGCGTGCCCAGGCCCGAGCACGGCGCGTCGACCAGCACGCGGTCGAGCTTGCCCGCCAGCCGCTTGACCCGCGTGTCATTCTCGGACGCAATCAGCTGCGGCATTACGTTGGACAGCCCCGAGCGCGCCAGTCGCGGCTTCAGGTTGGCGAGGCGCTTTTCCGCCACGTCGAATGCATACAGCCGTCCACTGGAGGCCATCATCGCGCCTATGGCGAGTGTCTTGCCGCCGGCGCCGGCGCAAAAATCGCACACCATCTCGCCGCGCCGTGCCCCCAGCAGCAAAGCCAGCAACTGGCTGCCGTCGTCCTGCACTTCGAGGCTGCCGTCGACGAACAACGGATGACGATTGATCGCCGGATGCTCCTTGAAACGGATGCCCCAGGGCGAATACGGTGTCGGCTCGACCGCAAAGCCTTCCGCCTGCAACTGCGCCAGCACGCTGTCGCGGTTGGCTTTGAAGCTGTTGACCCGCACATCCAGCGGTGCCGGCAACTGCAGGGCGCGGCCGAGCGCGAGGATGTCAGCTTCGCTCATCGACGGCTGCAGTTTTTCGATCACCCACTCGGGCAGCTCGGCAGCAACAGCCAGCGGCAAATCGTCGGTTTTGGCGTTGCGAATGTGGGCAATCAGTTCGGGTTTGGCAAATTGTTCCAGCGTCGCGCCACTCATGCCGCGCGACTTGATCAGCCAGGCGACGATCAGCGTGCGCGGATTGGCAGCCGGCACCACCACCGACAAATAGCGGTAACGGCGCAGGACGCCGAATACGGCCTCGGCGACAAACGCGCGATCGTGCGAGCCGAGCTTTTTATGCTCGCGAAAAAACGCCGATAACACCGCATCGGCGGGGCGCTTGAAGTCCAGCACCAGATCAAGCGCCTGGGTGGCGAGTTGCAGTAACGGCAGAGTAAGTTCCATCAGCGGAAGAAAGACCAGTTGGCAGGCAGCAGGAAACGCCCTGCGGAAAATATCACGCGGTGTCGCGGAGTCTGCGGCCACACGCCTTTTGGCGTGCATTCCCCAGACAGCAGGCCACGCTTGCGTTCATGGCGGCGAATCGCGGCTGGAAGGTGTTTCCTTATAGGGAAAACGCAAATGGCCATAGCGGATCACCAGCACGGCGCAAGTCAGCAACAGGATCGAGGCGGTCACGCCCAGCATGCGCCAGACATCGAGACTTTTCATGTCGAGCACCAGATAACGCGCCAGCGCCACGATGGCGATATAGAGGGGGAAACGCACCGGCAGCTGGCCGGACTGGAAGTAAACGCCAACCATGGCGAGAATTTCCAGATACAAAAACAGCAACAGTAAATCGGCCAGCGTCACCGTCTCTGCGCCAATCATGGTCCGCACTTCGATCACGCCTGCAACCAGCGTGGCCAGCGTGATCACGACGAGACCGGCGGCCTCGAACATGCCCAGTGCATTGAGCGCCAAACGCGAGAAAGTGCGGTCGTTGGCTGGATTCATGGCGCCTCCGGACAAGTGAGGCGCAAGGATACCTTAGCCCTCACGCTTGTGCACCAGCCATTCGCGCCAGATGGCAACCGACACGGCAAGCAGCACCGGCCCCAGAAAAAGGCCAATCAGGCCAAACGCATTGAGCCCGCCCAGCACCCCAAGAAACACCAACAGGAAGGGTATCCGGGTCGGCCCGCTGATGACCAGCGGACGGATCACATTGTCGACCCAGCTCACCACCAGCGCGCCCCACAGGAACAGGCCCAACGCAGCCTGGGTCTCGCCTTGTGCCAGCAAACCGAGCGACAGGCCGATCCACACCACCGGACCGACGAACGGTATCAGCGATATCAGCGCCGTAATCACCCCCCACAGCGCCGGTGCGGTAATGCCCGCCACCCAGTAGCCCAGTCCCGCGAGCATGCCCTGCGCCAGCGCCGTCAACACAATACCGAACACCACGGCACGCACGGTGACGCCCACCGCCTGGATATAGCCACGCGCCGATTCACCCAACCAACGGGTCGCCACCCGGCGAAACTGCGTCAGCACCTCGTCGCCGTGGCGATACAGAAAAAACAGGGCGAAGACGGCAATGCCGAATTTAGCCGCATTGCGTCCCACTCCGCCCAGGAATGCCTTCAGCGCCGTCGCATCCAGCAAGCCCAGCGCCGTCATTTGTGCACGCGCCCATTCGGCATCGCCCTGCACGCGACCGTATTGCGCAATCAACCAATCGGCGGCGGGCCAGTCGCGCACGCCAGCCGGCAAGGGCGGCAGGCCCTCGGCGGCCAGGCGTTTGAGAATGACCGATGCCGTCGCCACGTCGCCCACCACGGTGAACATGACCCACAACAGCGGCAGCAACAACGTGGCCGCCACGCCCAGTGTCATCAACAGGGCAACGATGTTCTCACGACCCGGCAAGTGGCGACTGACAAGCTGATGCAGCGGCCAGGTGACGTAGGCGAGGATGCCGGCCCATGCCAGCGAGGCGAAAAACGGCGACAGCACCCAGAAGGTGCTGCCGAAGATGAAGACCAGAAACGCAAAGGCCGCGATGCGGCGCGCGAGGGGTGAATCGATGTTGGTTGACATGGGGACTCCTCAGTCCAACCAGAGGGCATCGCGCCTCAGCGCGACGCGGGCGGTTTGCGCGTCACCCACAGGCTGGCGAACATGAAAGTCGCAATGATGAGGCCGACAATGCCGAGCGACAATCCAATCGGGATTTTGTAGAAATCGACGATCAGCATCTTGGCACCGACAAACACCAGCACCATCGCCAAGCCATATTTCAGCAAATGGAAGCGTTCGGCCATGCCGGCCAGCATGAAATACATCGCGCGCAGGCCGAGGATGGCGAAGATGTTCGAGGTGAACACGATGAAGGGATCGGTGGTGATGGCGAAAATCGCCGGGATCGAGTCGACCGCAAAAATCAGGTCGGACAGCTCGATCATGATCAGCAC
>MGZO01000124.1:0-10154 GCA_001802655.1 Hydrogenophilales bacterium RIFOXYD1_FULL_62_11 | reverse complement strand
CCAGGAACAACGGCGTGACCATGCGCACGCCGTTCTCGACCACCCAGAATTTCTCGCCGCGATAATCCGGTGTCAGCCGCAGGTGGCGCTTGAACCAGTTGAGCAGCGGATTCTGGCTCATGTCAGGCGAGGCCTCGGCCGCCATCAGCATCTT
The DNA here is from genome assembly GCA_001802655.1 of Hydrogenophilales bacterium RIFOXYD1_FULL_62_11. Taxonomy (GTDB): domain Bacteria; phylum Pseudomonadota; class Gammaproteobacteria; order Burkholderiales; family Thiobacillaceae; genus Thiobacillus. Next base: position 10,000 of record MGZO01000124.1, on the reverse strand, counting down.
GATGCCGGTGATGACCAGGAACGCGCCGAACAGGTACAAAATCCAGTGGAATTCCTGCACCAGCCACGCGCCCGCCGCAATCACCACGGCCCGCATCACGATGGCGCCAATGACACCGTAGATCAGCACGCGCCGCTGGTATTCCGCAGGCACGGCGAAGAAGCTGAAAATCATCAGGAAGACGAAGATGTTGTCGACCGCGAGCGATTTCTCGATCAGGTAACCAGTCAGAAACTCCATCGCCTTGACGTCGGCGATCTCCACGCCATATGCACCCTTGAGGTGCCACCACAAGCCCAGGTTGAACAGCATGGCGAGCGAAAACCACACCAACGACCAGGCTGCCGCCTCCTTGAAGCTGACCTTGTGCGCCTTGTTGCCACCGACCAGAAACAGGTCGACCGCCAGCATTACCAGCACGAAGCCGATGAACGCGCCCCACATCCAGGGCTCACCAATATGCAGCGCTGCGTCCATGCTTTTTCTCCGTCCTGGTTAAGGCTTACTGCACCGCGCGCAAGGCAGCGATCCGCTCTTCCAGCGGCGGGTGCGTCATGAACAGGCGCTTCCAGCCTTGCGGGCTGCCGCCGGCAATGCCGAATGCAGCCATTTTTTCCGGCAGCGGTGCCGGGTGCAGGCTGTTCAGGCGCTCCAGCGCGGCGATCATCGCGCCCTTGCCGGCGAGCGACGCGCCGCCGCGGTCAGCGCGAAACTCGCGATGGCGCGAGAACCACATGACGATGATCGAAGCGAGCACGCCAAGCACCAGCTCGGCGATGATCATGGTGACGAAAAACGCCGGGCCATGGCCGTTTTCATTCTTGAACACCACGCGGTCGACGGTGTGGCCGATGACCCGCGACAGGAACATGACGAAGGTGTTCACCACACCCTGAATCAGCGCCAGCGTCACCATGTCGCCGTTGGCGACGTGGGCGATCTCGTGGCCGATCACGGCTACTGCCTCTTCCTTCGTCATCGCGTTCAGCAAGCCCGACGACACCGCGACCAGCGCGTTGTTCTTGTTCATGCCGGTGGCGAAGGCGTTGACCTCGGGCGAATCGAAAATACCGACTTCAGGCATGCCGATGCCGGCATCCGCCGCGTATTTCTTCACGGTCTCAACCAGCCAGAATTCCTTGGAACTGGACGGCGACTCGATCACGCGCACGCCCATCGACTTCTTTGCCATCCACTTCGAGATTGCCAGCGAGATCAGCGAACCGCCAAAGCCCATGACCGCGGCAAAGATCAGTAGCGAGGTCAGGTTGAGGCCATTGGCGGTGAGATAAGGCTCGACACCGAGGATGCGCATGGTGAGCGACAGCACCAGCACGATGGCCATGTTGGTGGCGAGGAACAGGAAAATACGCTTCATGATGTTCTCCTTGAATAAGGGGCAAAACCTTTTGACGAACAGGCAACAGGATACAGACGCTCAATCAACAATAAAATTCGATTTTTATACTGCTATTGTTCGTCTTTATCGAATTGAGATGAGTCCAATATCCGACCCATGCTGAACTACAAGCACCTGCATTACTTCCGCACCGTTGCCAAAACGGGAGCCATCAACCGCGCGGCGGAAAAGCTGCATCTGACGCCGCAAACCTTATCGGGCCAGATTAGCGCGTTTGAGACCCGACTGGGCGTGGACTTGTTCCGCCGCAGCGGGCGCCGGCTGGAACTGACCGACGCCGGCCGCACCGCGCTGACCTATGCAGACGACATCTTTCACATCGGCGCCGAGCTTGAAGAGGCCCTGCAGAACCGCGACGCGGCGCCTGCGCATCCGTTCCGCGTCGGCATCGCCGACGCCGTGCCGAAGGCCATCGCTTATCAGCTGCTGGCACCGGCGTTGACCCTGGCCGAGCCGGTCAAGCTGGTCTGCAAGGAAGACCGGCTGGAAACGCTCGCAGCCGAATTGTCGATCCATCGGCTCGACATGGTGCTGGCCGACCGGCCATTGCCCGCCAATATGGACATCAAGGGTTACAGCCATGCGCTCGGTGAGTGCGGCATCGCCTTCCTCGCCGCCGCGGCCGTCGCCCAACCCTTGCATGGCGACTTTCCGGCGTGCCTCGACTGCGCACCGTTGTTGATTCCCGGCGAGGACAGCGCATTGCGGGTCCCGCTGCTGCGCTGGCTGGAAAAGAAGGGCATTGCGCCTCGTATCGTCGGAGAGTTCGACGACAGCGCGTTGATGAGCGCCTTCGGCCAGGCAGGCGCGGGCGTATTCCCGGTGCCGCTGACGACGGCGCAGGACGTGATGAAGCAATATCAGGTGATCGAGCTGGGGCGGACACAGGACATCCGTGAACGCTTCTTTGCCATCTCGGTGGAGCGGCGGCTGAGCCATCCCGCGGTACTGGCCGTCAGCGAAGCGGCTCGACGCAGCTTCGAGCCCGGCAAACTATAGGCTTCAGGACAGCGCCCTCTTCAGCCAGCCCAGCGCCTCGACGGGTGCCATTACCCGGAACAGCGGCGCACAGCGCCGGCGCAGCTTCAACACCGCGTGATCCTTGCTGACCAGCGCCTGCGCGCCGCTTGCCGCTGCCAGTTCGATGAATTTCTGGTCGTCCGGATCGCTGCAGCGCGGCATACGACTCCACACGGGCTTTAGCCCGTAGTGGATCGGAGTCCCCTTGTGGGGCAAGCCGGTAACAAGCTCGCCGATTTGAAAAAGGGTGGACAGCGCGCGATAACGCGCGGCCAGCGCATTCTGTTGCCCAGCATCCAGTACGAATTCGGGATAAGCCAGGACGCGCTGCCATTCGTCGAACGTGGCATCCGACACCGCGCAGCGCACCTGCCCGGTTTGCAGCGCCGGCAACAGGGGACGCGTGGCGGCATCGTCGAAATGCAACAGATCGAGCACCACATTGGTGTCAAGCACCAGCAGAGGTTTATTCAATATCAAGGTGCTCGGTGATGAAATCGCGTACCCAGTGTTCCGGGTGGGCGCTGGAAAAGCGCCCGACGATTTCGCCCTTGTCGAACAGCAGCACGGTAGGGAACCCACGCAGTTCATAGCGACCGGCCAGCTTCATGTTCGCGCCTTCGTCCACTTCGATCTTGGCCATCAGCAGCTTGCCGGCGTAATGCGCAATGACGCGCTCCAGCACCGGCGTCAGCGCACGGCAGGGCGGGCACCAGTCGGCCCAGAAATCGACCAGGATGGGCTGGCTGTGCGAAGCCTCGATAACATCGCGTTCAAAGTGTTCGAGATGGGTGTCGTAAATCAGGTCTGCCATGGATCGGTCTTTCGGAATGTGCCGCCATTTTGCCTCAAACCCGGCCTCCCAAAGTTTTGCCAAGCCTGCTAACGTTGCATCATGGAAGAACGCTTTTATCGCGATGAGGAAATCGCACGGCTACCCGACTTTCTGCCTGCCGTCACTTACAACCTTGCGCACACCCTGCTGGCGCGCGCTGGAAACTGCCTGTTCGTGCCAATCCGTTCGATGCAGTACATGGCGGTACTCGATGCCGACGAGTTCATTTTTGTCGATAGCCAGAACAAGGCATGGGTGGAACTGGCCTGGCAGCATTTCAAGCCGCAGACGCGCTCCGCACTCGACGAACGCGTGCCGTTCGAACTGGTGTATTACCTGCCGCAGGCGGCTGAAACCATGAAGCGCCTGCCGGGCGAGTTTCATCAGGCTTTGCTCCTGCTCGCGCAACGCAATAAATCAGATACACCCGCCACCATTCTCACGCTCCCCGGCAAGACCGAACCGTAGGTGGGGACAGGCTGAATCAGGCTTTTCGGGCGGTTGGCGCCTTGGGTCATCGGGCACGAATGCATTAAAATGCGCGCACTATGTCCAATACTCTTGCCAAATTCGCCCAGTTTTGCCCGCTCTGGGTCTACAAGCTCTTTCCCTTTTTACGCTGGTGGCCGACAGTCGATGCCGGTACTGCGCGCACCGACGCGATGGCCGGTCTCACCGGCGCGCTCATCGTGTTGCCGCAGGGGGTCGCCTTCGCGACCATCGCCGGCCTGCCGCCGGAATACGGCCTCTATGCGGCCATGGTGCCCGCCATCATCGGCGCGCTGTGGGGTTCGTCCTGGCATCTGGTATCCGGCCCCACCACCGCGATTTCCATCGCCGTGTTCGCATCGGTCAGCCCGTTCGCCACGCCCGGCTCGCCGGAATTCATCAGCCTGGTACTGACTCTGACCTTCATGACAGGGGTATTCCAGCTCATTCTCGGGCTGGCGCGCATGGGGGTGCTGGTCAATTTCATTTCCCACACCGTGGTGATCGGCTTTACCGCAGGCGCAGCGATGCTCATCGCAGGCAGCCAGATCAAGAACTTCTTCGGCCTGGAGATTCCGCGCGGCACTCCCTTCTTCGAGACGTTGTCGCTGTTCGCCCAGCACATTGGCGACATCGACCCCTACGTCACGGCGGTGGCCGCCACCACGCTGATCTCGGGCATTCTGGTCAAGCGTTTCTTCCCCAGGTTTCCCTACATGATTGCCGCCATGCTGGTGGGCAGTTTCCTGGCGCTGTTCCTGAATTGGCAATACGGCGTGGACGTCACCCACATCAAGACCGTTGGCGCCTTACCCTCGGGCCTGCCGCCACTGTCGGCGCCCGATTTCTCTTTCGGCGCGCTGGAACAGATGCTGTTCCCTGCGCTCATCATTACCATGCTGGCGCTGACCGAGGCTGTCTCGATCTCGCGCGCCATCGCCACCAAATCCGGCCAGCACATCGACGGCAACCAGGAATTCGTCGGCCAGGGCCTGTCGAACCTGGTCGGCAGTTTCTTCTCCAGTTACGCCTCCAGCGGCTCGTTCAACCGTAGCGGTGTCAACTACGCTGCCGGTGCGCGCACGCCCCTGGCAGCCGTGTTCGCCTCGCTGTTCCTGGTGGTGATCCTGCTGCTGGTGGCCCCTCTGGCCGCCTACCTGCCGAATGCGGCGATGGCCGGCATCCTGTTCCTCGTGGCCTGGGGTCTGATCGACTTCCACCACATCAGCCTGCTGCCCAAAATCAACAAGCAGGAAACCATCGTGCTGTGGGTCACCCTGATCGGCACCCTGATCGACCTGGAAAAAGGCATTTTCTTCGGCATCGCGCTGTCGCTGATTTTCTACCTGTACCGCACCTCGCGGCCCATGCTGGAGCCCGTACTGCCCGATCCCGATCCGACTAACTACCACTACGGCCCGCTGGAGGGGCGCAAGGAATGCCCGCAGGTCAAGATGATGCGCCTCAACGGCTCGATCTTCTTCGGTGCGGTCGCGCATTTGCAACAGCAGCTGCAGGTACTGGAAGAGAACGAACCTGAGCGCAAGCACCTGGTGATCATGGCCAGCGGCATCAATTTCGTCGATCTGGCCGGCGCGGAGTTTCTGGCCGAGGCAGCACGCCAGCGCCGCAAGATCGGCGGCAAGCTGTATTTCTACCGAATGAAGGACAGTCTCCATGAAACCCTGAAGCGCGGGAACTTCATGGACGACATCGGCGAGGAAAACCTGTTCCCGGCGCAGACCCGCCCGATGTCGGTCATTTATGCCAAGCTCGACAACGAGATTTGCCGCAACTGCCCGGTACGCGCATTCCCCGTCTGTCAAACCCATCTTCCCAATGGCGAGGCCCGCACATCATGATCCGTCGCAATCCTTCCGGCCACCTGCCCGTCGTTCACGACAGCGCCTTCGTCGACCCCACCGCCATCCTGTGCGGCAAGGTCATCGTCGAAGAAAATGTGTTCATCGGCCCCTATGCCGTCATTCGCGCTGACGAAGTGGACGAGAACGGCGAGATGGAAGCCATCATCATCGGCGCCAACTCCAACATCCAGGACGGCGTGGTGATCCACTGCAAGGCCGGCGGCGGCGTCACCATTGGCCGGGGCTCCTCGATCGCCCACCGCTCGATCGTGCACGGCCCCTGCACCGTGGGCGACAACGTGTTCATCGGCTTCAACTCGGTGCTGTTCAACTGCGTAGTCGGCGCAGGCTCGGTGGTGCGCCACAATTCGGTGGTCGAAGGCTGCGAAGTGCCCCCGGGCTTTTACATCCCCTCCACCGCGAACATCCATTCAAACGAGGAACTGGCTGGCATCGAGCGTGTGACGCCGGATGCCAGCGGATTCTCTGAAAGCGTGGCCCACGCCAACAACGAACTGGTCAAGGGCTACAAGCGCATCCGTAACGAGTTTTAGTTTTATTTAAAGGACTGAGATGATCGCCGCCCTGGAATCCTGGCGTGCCGGGCTGTTCCACCAGCGTCATCTGATGCGCAACCTCGGCGCCGGCCTCGTAGTCGGCGTGGTGGCGTTGCCGCTGGCAATGGCGTTTGCGATTGCCAGTGGGGCGCGCCCTGAGCAGGGTATCTACACCGGCATCGTGGCTGGCGTTCTTGCCGCCCTGTTTGGCAGTTCACGTGTCTCGATCAGTGGGCCGACCGGCGCCTTCATCGTGATCCTGGCCGGCATCACCGCCCAATACGGCATCGACGGCCTGCAGATTGCCAGCCTGATGGCAGGACTGATCCTGTTGGCGATGGGACTAGTGAAGCTGGGCGGCATCATCCGCTTCATCCCCACTCCGGTGATCACCGGCTTCACCGCCGGCATCGCGGTCATCATTTTCGTCGGACAGTGGAAGGATTTTTTCGGCCTGCAACCCGCCGCCTCCGGCCAGCATTTCCATGAAAAGCTGTTGGCGCTGTTCGAGGTCATGCCCGGCCTCGACCTGCCCACCACCCTGCTCGCTGTCGGCGCGCTCGCCATCGTCGTGATCGCACCGCGACTCACCCGGCGCATCCCCAGCCCGCTCATTGCCATGCTCGCCGTCACTCTGGCGCATGCCTACTGGCAATTCGACGGCGTCGCCACCATCGGCAGCGCGTTCGGCGGCATTCCCGCCGGACTGCCCGAACTGCACCTGCCGCAGGTCACATTCGCGCGCGTGCTGGAACTGCTTGGCCCCGCCTTCACCATCGCCATGCTGGGCGCGATCGAATCGCTGCTGTGCGCGGTGGTCGCCGATGGCATGATCGGCACCCGCCACGACCCCAACCAGGAACTGGTCGGCCAGGGCATTGCCAATATCGCCACGCCCCTGTTCGGTGGATTCGCATCGACCGGCGCCATCGCGCGCACCGCCACCAACATCCGCAACGGCGGCGACAGCCCACTCGCCAGCATTGTTCACGCACTGGTGCTGCTCGCGGTGATCGTCGCGCTGGCGCCGCTGGCGGCACACATCCCGCTCGCCGCGCTGGCCGCGATCCTGTTCGTGGTGGCGTGGAACATGAGCGAGGTGCGCCATTTCACCGACCTGCTGCGCCATGCGCCGGTCAACGACAAGGCGCTGCTGCTCATCACCTTCCTGCTCACGGTGTTCGCCGACCTGGTGATCGCGGTCAACGTCGGCGTGCTGCTGGCCGCGCTGCTGTTCATGAAGCGCATGAGTGAAACCGTGCAGATCGAGAGCGAGAGCGAAGCCAGCCTGGCCGCGCTGTGTCCGGTCGGCGTGCCGCCCGGGGTACAGATCTATTCTATCGACGGCCCCTTGTTCTTCGGCGCCGCCGCCACCTTCGAGCGTACCCTGGCGGGGTTGCACGACCAGGCGCAGGTGGTGATTCTCAGGCTGGGACGGGTACCGTTTGCCGATGCCACCGCCATGCATGCACTGGCAGACGTGGTGCGCCACTTTCAGCAGCGCCACATCCGCGTGCGCGTATGCGAGGCGAATCCGCGACTGGCGCAAAAACTCAAGGTGTTCGGACTGATGGACAAACTCGGGCAGCAGGACGCCTCGGTCAGCGTGCTTGATGTGCTGGCAGGCATTACGGACTCGCCGGCTGAAGCGGACGCCCCTCCCTAGCCCATCCCTTGAAAGGCGAATCGCCCACCCGACGCGTCAAGTCACAAAGCCTGAAGCGTTCACACAGGCATGCAAAACCCAAGCCTAGTCCTTGGCTTTGGGCTTTCTGCCGGGGCTGGCGGCCGGGGTGTAACCTGCGATCCGGCACAGCATCCCCTCACATTTCTTGCCCTTGATGAATCGGGTGGAGTGGCACACGATGACATCGCCCTTCTTTGACAATTCAGTCAGATAAACGCGTACGTCTGCCAACGGGATGCGTGTCGCTGCAGCGATCTCGGTATCGAGCTGCTCACCGCGTTCTTTCATGTATTTCAGAATTGCTTGCATATCTACGCCTTATTCAAGGTGGGGTGGCCGGGTAGCTGATGGCCTGGTGCGTGATTGACCGCACGGAAATGCAATCGTTTCAAAATCACGCTCAAGTCGAGCAGTAACCGCTTGATCGGCGCGTTTGCCTGATGAGTCAACTACCCAATCAGCGCAACCAGCGTCATCGACACACAAGTAGGCAATAAAATCATTGCGGACGGAATTCGCTACACAGGCTCGCGCCGCCAGAAAACGGCAACGAACAGAGCGCGGGCGAACCGCTTTGTCACTGGCTCCGGAGTCATACCATATAACAACATGATAATTATCATCATGTGCATACTCAACACGCTGCGGGCGAATGGACCCGTCCGCCCGAAGATCCCTCATCTTGATTGCAACGTTTGAATGCGTACCCGGCTGTCACGATTGCGGCGGGCCGGTCACCACCTGGTGGGGCGCTCAAAAGAGCGCGATCTGGCCGGGCTGATGCTTTTTTTCCGGCTCCTGTCTGATTTCCCTCAGCAGATCATCCGAAGTCGGGTAGCGGTATTTCAGGCGCAATTCGCGCATGGTGCGCTGATTCGACAACTGGCGCGACTCGCGCAAAAACGACAACAGCGCTTCCGACAGCACGGTTTCGGCTTGCGCCCGATTCACCCGCGGCGGGCGCGGCAGGTTAAACGCATCGGCACAGCTATCGAACCAGTCGCCCATTTTCAGCGGATGCGCGTCGACCGCATGATAGATGCGCTGCGCGCGGCCGCGAAACAAGGCGGCCCACGTCAGCCGCGCCAGATCGTCGGCGTGGATATGGTTGGTGTAGCTGTCGTCCGCCGCAATCAGCGCCGGAGTGCCGCGCTTGATGCGGTCGAGCGGCAGGCGGTCGGCCGCATAAATGCCGGGCGCGCGCAAAATGCTGACCTGCACGCCAAAGGTTTCGCCCCAGGTTCGCAACTGGCGCTCGGCATCGACCCGCCGCACGGCACGGCCGTTGACCGGCGCCACCGGGCGCGTCTCGGCGACCCAGTTGCCGCCGCAATCGCCATAGACGCCACTGGTGCTGATGTAGACCAGCGCACCCGGTTTGCCGTGACGCAGCAGGGCGTGCAGCAGATGACGGGTGCGCGGATCGTCGTTGCCTGCGGCGGGCGGCGGAGCCAGGTGCAACACTCCATCGACACGCGGCAGCCGGCGCAGGCTGGCAGGGGTATCAAGGTCGCCGACATAAGGTGTGACGCCGAGTGCGCGCAGCTCGGCTGCACGCTCGGGACGGCGGATCAGGCCGATAAAACGCGCCTGTCCGGCATAGCGTCGCACCAGACGCCCGGCAACATCGCCAAACCCCACAATCAGAAGTGATTTCATAGTGAGCCGCCTGTAACCATAATCATGGAAGGGTGAAAACCCCATCCACCCGGGCGATAATTCGCCGCTTTGCCACCGCATTCTAAACGCACATCATGCCGCATCAAGTCACCATCCAGCCCAGCGGGCACCAGTTCACCGTCAACGATGACGAGACCATTCTCGAAGCGGCGCTGCGTGAAGGTTTTGCGCTGCCCTACGGCTGCCGCAACGGTGCCTGCGGCGCATGCAAGGGCAAGGTGCTGGCGGGTGAACTCGACTACGGCAAGCACTCGCCCAACGCCCTGAAGGACGAAGAAAAAGCGCAGGGACGCGCCCTGTTCTGCCGTGCCAAGCCCCTGACCGACATGGTGATCGAGGCCAAGGAAATTGGCGCAGCGAAAGACATCGTAGTCAAGACGCTGCCGTGCCGGGTGGAAAAGCTCGAAAAACGCGCCGACGACGTGATGGTGGTCAAGATCAAGCTGC
>MGZO01000123.1 GCA_001802655.1 Hydrogenophilales bacterium RIFOXYD1_FULL_62_11 | reverse complement strand
GTGCGGCGGCAATCGCCAGCAAATCCGGCACATGCGGCGTCAGCGTCTCCAACAAGGCTTCGAACAACGTTTTCTCGCGCGCCAGCGCGCGATCCTGCGCCGACAACGCCTTGTCCTCGAAAGCTTTCAGCTCGGGGGTGATGTAGCGCTCGGTGTTCTTTAGCGTCTGGCGGCGGCGGTAATCGTCGGGGACCTTGTCCGATTGCGCGCGGCTGACTTCAATATAAAAGCCATGCACCCGGTTGTATTCGACTTTGAGGGTGTTGATGCCCGAGCGCGCACGTTCGCGGGTTTCCAGTTCGAGTAAAAACGCGCCGGCGTCGCACGTCAGCGCGCGCAGCTCGTCGAGGTCGGCATCGTAGCCGTCGGCGATCACGCCGCCTTCGCGCAGCACGCTGGCAGGCTCGGGCAGCACGGCGCGGGCGAGCAATTCGTGCAAATCGGGGCGGGCGGCGAGCGCGCGTTTCAGGGCGGCCAGATGTGCGCGGTCGTCGGGCAGCGTGGCGGCGAGATCAGGCAGCAGCGCGAGGGTGTCGCGCAGGCCGGACAAGTCGCGCGGCCGCGCATTTTTCAGTGCGATGCGGCTGCTGATGCGTTCGACATCGGCGCAGCTTTTCAGCTGGCGGGTGAGGGCGGTTGCGGTTTCGGGCTGCTCCGCCAGTACGCCGATGGCATCGCGGCGGCGAGTCAGAACGCCGCGGTCGCGCAGCGGATGATGCAGCCAGTGGCGCAACAGGCGCGTACCCATGCCGGTGGCGGTTGTGTCGAGCACGGACAGCAGGGTGGGCGAGGGTTCGCCGCGCAGGGTTTCGGTGAGTTCCAGATTGCGCCGGGTGGCGGCGTCGAGCTGCACGAAATCGCTGTCGCGCTCAGCATGGATGGCCTGGATATGCGGCAGTGCGGTGCGTTGCGTGGTCTGAATGTAATCGAGCAGCGCGCCCGCCGCCGCCAGCGCAAGCGGCAGGTCGGCCACGCCGAATCCGCTGAGATCACGGCTGTCGAATTGCTGCGCCAGCCGGGTTTGCGCGCTGTCGGAATCGAACTGCCACGGTGCGAGGCGGCGCACCGCGCAGGGTGCGCCCGTCAGGGCATAGTCATCGGGCGCGAGGATTTCTGCCGGGCGCACGCGCGCCAACAAGGCGGGCAGGGCGCTGGCGTGGATCTCGCTGACCTGAAACCGCCCGGCGGCAAGATTCAACCAGGCTACGCCGACGGTTTCCGCACTTGGGGCTGCATTCATCCTGCCAGGTGCGATGGCGAGAATCAGGGTGTCGCAGGTTTCGTCCAAGAGGCCCGAATCGGTCAGCGTGCCCGGGGTGACGATGCGCGCCACCTGGCGCTCGACCGGGCCCTTGCTGGTGGCTGGGTCGCCAATCTGCTCGGCGATCACCACCGATTCGCCCAGCTTCAGCAGCCGTGCCAGATACTGCTCGGCGCTGTGATACGGCACCCCGGCCATTTTGATCGGGGTGCCCGCCGACGCGCCGCGCGTGGTGAGGGTGATGTTGAGCAGCCGCGACGCTTTTTCGGCGTCATCGAAAAACAGCTCGTAGAAATCGCCCATGCGGTAAAACAGCAGCATGTCCGGGTTTTGCGCCTTGATGCCGAGATACTGCTGCATCATCGGCGTGTGCGTATGTATGGCTTCTTTGCTCATTAAAAACAACAAGTTATCATATTTTTATCGTTCACTGGGGTAAATTTGGGGCAATTTGTACGAGTTTCTTCATGCCCTGCCAGATGCGCCCCAGCTCTCTGGGGGACTCCGAATCTATCCAGCGGCCATAGACTTTCACGAGCATCGAGTAGTCACTGTGTCCCATCTGGTTCGCGATAAAGGCCAGGTTGCCGCGTGCCGTGAGGTTCCAGCAGGCGTAAGTGTGGCGGGTCTGGTAAGGCGGGCGATGCCGGACTTCGGCGCGCCGGGCCAGGTTGCTCCACTTCGTATTCCATGCGCTCGGTACATACCACGCATTCACGTTGGTCTTACGCGCCTGCGTCTTAGGCGACAATAGCAGCCGCGCGCGATCAACTCGCGACTCATGGCGATTTAGCCAGACTTCCAAGTCAATCGCATCGCGCGTCAACGCATCTTCGATCAGCACCTTGAGTGCAGCCTGAGCAGGCGGGAACAGCAGGATGGTTCGCTCCTTGTTCGTTTTCGGAATCTTGAAGGTGAGCGACTGAGTGACTGAGCGCCGCACCGTCAGCTTGCCCAGGTCGGCAGCAATGTCCTCCACGGCGAGGCCGCACAACTCACCTGGCCGCAAACCTGTGTAGAACGCGAGTGTCACCGAGGCCGCGTCCACCGGGTGCAAACAACCTTTCGTGATCAGCGCGTTGTATTCCTGATAGGTGAACGGGTCTGGGTCCTTGTTGCTCTTGGTGAAGCGCGTGCAGTGCTTGGCCAAGCCTTCGGCACAGAAGTGGTTCTGTTCGCACCAGTAGAGAAAGCCCGCGAATGTAGCGAGGTAGTGGTTTACCGTCGAGACGGCCCGCGTCTCGATCAAGTCCACGCGCAATTGCTGGATGTCTGCCGGGATCAGGGCATCGGCCAAGCGGTTCCGTCCGATGGTGTTGAGGCAGGCATTGAGCGCCACCTGGTAGCGGTTCTGTGTTTCGACAGTGATGTCCACTGCTTTGAGCGGCATGTACCGTTCGGACAAGTCGCCGAGACGCTTACTTGCCGTGCCGACTTGGTCGCCTTGCCGTGAATGGGGAAAATACTCGGACTCGTCGTAGGTTCCCGTTTTGAGCGCATACATGGCGGCGCTGCGAAGGCGAGACGCATGTTTAAGGTTTGCCTTGGTTGGCTCGATACCCAGCGTGTGACGATGGCGCACTCCCTTGTGCATAAACGCCACGCGAATCGACTTTCCATGCACTTCGATGCCTGGAAGATTGCTGCTTATCACGGTATCCATCTGCGCCGCCATCATCACTCTCCCGAAATTACTCCTGGTTGTTTCTGTCGCTGGCTTGTTGCTTGCGTTTTTCTCGTCCGGTCTTGAGCTTGAACAGCTCAAACAGTCCAGGGTGCATCTTGCGATCCCCGGCCTCCCACTGCTGCCAAGTACGCAACGATGCATGCACCACGTCACCGGCTTCCGTTTGCGTCAAACCCGCTGCGGTTCTGGCCGCACGGATGTCATCAGGCTCGGGGGGCGTGGCAGTTGTCGAAGCCGAAATGTTGTTGCGTCGGTTGAGTGAGCGTGGCATCGCGTGAGTCCATGTGCGCCATCATGCCTCGCAGGACAAGGCACCAGCGCCGACTGTTGGCAGTTAATACAATTATACGCTCATTGAGCGTATGGAGCAACGGTACCGCCGCAGGACTGCTCCAAGCAGAGAAGAGCACAAAGGGGACTAACGTGAACGACTGACCGGCATCAATGCGCAGCCAGTTGCCTGCCGCTCTCCACCCAGAGCTCAAACTCTTCCAAATTCACAAAAATGCGGCCATCCGGCGCTTTGCGCCAGATACGGCCTTGCGACCAAGTGCCGTTCTTGACCTTGTGGCGCACCGCGTCTTCGCTGTATCCGGTAATCTCTGCCAATCGGTTGATCAGCACCCATCGACTTGGGTTGCTCATGTTGCGCTCCATGGGTGCGCCGGTTCGGCTCGGTTTGAGGCTGACATCGGCAATTTCACGTCTGTTGATATAGTCTCGCCGGTCTCCGTTTCCGAAAACCCGCTCGGGCGTACTGCGGCGGGCGCTAACTCGGTGCATGAACGGGTTCGGCTGCATCGACGACCCGATCACGGTCATAGTGTTCGGGGCAGATGACCGGGGCGAGGCTATCGAGGCCAGGATCACCCTTCTCTACACGGAGACCGAGACGGCGTACTGCTGTCCTGTGGGGCCGATGGAACAGGCCACGCATGAGGTCTGCGAGATGGAGGTTCGGATCGACAAGAGAACCGCAGTGACCTCGTTTCTCTTCCATCCGGAAGACACATGAGCGCCGCTTCCGAATTGACGGGCAAGTTGCTCTAAATATTGCCGATCAAGAAGTCCACGAAAGCCCGAACCTTGGGGCTAAGGTGGCGGTTTTGCGGATACAGCGCAAAAAAAGGTCGTGAACGGCCGCGCATCGATTGCGCGACCTCGACCAGTTCGCCGCGCTTCACATACGGATCGGCAATAAAGTCGTATATCTGGAATAAACCCGCGCCGGCTACTGCCAGCGTCACGCAAGCCAAAACATCATCCGAGCACCGAATCGGGCTTTCGAAACGGTATTCGACTTCACGTCCTTCCACCTGGAACAACCACGGCATCGGCCGCCCCGTGCTCGGCAGCACGAACTGTATATGCTGGTGGGCCGTCAAATCGCCTATGCCTGCAAGCGGTGGCGCGTTGCGTAGATAGCCCGGCGATGCGAATACACCCAAGGCGGCATCCTCAAGCCTTCTTCCTACCAGGCCTGAGTCTTTTGGCTCGCCAAGCCGTATTGCCACATCGTAGCCTTCGTCGACAAAGTCGATATTCCGGTTGGAGACGTTCATCTCCAGATCGAGCCCTGGATATTGGTGAATAAACGTAGGCAGCCTTGGCAGCACACGATAGTGCGCATAGGTCGTCGGCAAACTCACCCGCAAAGTGCCACTGGGCGTGCCGCGCCGACCTCCAATCGCCCGCTCGGCGTCCTCGATCTTGGCGAGCGCTTCGCGGCACTGCTCATAGTAGGCGCGACCGTCGTCGGTCAATGCGACCTTACGCGTCGTGCGGACGAATAATCGCGTCGACAAACGCTGCTCAAGCCGGGCAATGGCCCGGCTGACGGCGGCGGGCGTCAAACCGAATTCGCGCGCTGCCTGTGCGAATCCGCCCACTTCGGCGGCTTTACAAAAGAGCTCGATGCTGCCGAGTTGTACAGGTGCGAAGCTGCGTTCCATTGGTTACTTGATGTAATTAATAAAGTTACCTGCATCTTGTTTATGTCGCTCCTAGAAGTCAATAAAGTCGCTCCCGTGAACCGCTTTTCCGATTTGCCTAACTTAAGGAGCGCTCCATGAAGGCTGACAGGCGAACATTTTTAGCTCAAACCGCTGCACTGGCAGCAACAGTCGCAACATCGGGCGCGATAGCTGCGCCCCTTCTCTCACCATCCACCAAGCCCGTAAGGAGTACTGCCATGGCTCGCCGCATTTTGATGATCGTCACTTCGAACGCCCGCATGGGCGATACCGGCAAGCCCACAGGCGTGTGGGCAGAAGAACTCGCGACGCCTTATTTCGCACTGGTCGACGCGGGGGTCGAAGTCGATCTGGCGTCACCCGCCGGTGGCCCGGCGCCTATCGACCCGGCCAGCTTGAAAGGCAATGGCGAAAACGACGCCATCATCGAACGCTTCCTCGCCGACGCGACGTTGCAAAACCGCATTGCAGAAACCCGCAAAGTCAGCGAACTCGACCCTGCAGCCTACGACGCGATTTTCTTCCCTGGCGGCCACGGCACGATGTGGGATTTGCCGACCGACACCGGGGTAAAAAACGTAGTCGAGGCTGCTTACGCCAATAACAAAATCATTGCCTCGGTATGCCACGGCGCGGCGGGGCTGGTTGCTGCGAAACGCCCCGACGGAAAACCTATCGTGCATGGCAAGCGCGTCAATTCTTTCACCGATGCTGAAGAGGCTGCGGCAGGTCTGACCCAGGTCGTGCCTTTCCCGCTCGAGACGCGGCTGCGCGAATTGGGCGGACAGTTCGAGGGCGCTCCCAACTGGCAAGCCTATGCTGTGCGCGACGGCCAGCTCATCACCGGACAGAATCCGCAGTCTTCCGCACGTGTCGCGCAGCACGTTCTGGAAGCTTTGGGACTGGTGGCACCCTGACAACCAACTGAATCAGGAGATGAATATCATGCGAACTTTATCCGCAATGCTTTTGGGGCTTGCTGGCGTCTTTGGCGCTTTCACGAGCCATGCCGCGCATGCACAAGGCTTCGAATTGAGCAGTCCCGACATCGCATCCGGCTCGATTATCAAACAAGCTCACGCCTTCAACGGCTTCGGCTGCACGGGACAGAACACATCTCCAGCTACCACATGGCGCAATCCTCCCGCGGGGACCCGAAGTTTCGCGGTCATGGTGCACGACCCGGATGCACCGACGGGTGGTGCTGGCTTTTGGCATTGGGTGGTCGTGGACATTCCAGCAACGGCGGCTGCATTACCGCGCGGGGTTGGTACGTCGGATGGCCGCGAGCTGCCGGGTGGCGCCCGCCAGATTGCAACCGATTTCGGCACGCCAGGCTGGGGCGGCCCATGCCCGCCGGTCGGCGACAAGCCACACCGCTATGTGTTTACCGTCTACGCGCTGAAGGTAGACCGGCTTGAATTGCCAGCCAACGCGACAGCCTCGCTCGCAGGGTTTGTGGTCAACGCCAATGCGCTCGGGCAGGCCAGCTTCAGTGCGCTGTATGGGCGCTGAGGCTTCTGAGAAAAGGGATTGAAACCATCCGGACGAATCAGGATTCGTTGACAAGGCGCATGATCTCCGCGCCCAGGAGCAGGTCAGGAACATGACCAAATATCTGCCGCCGCAGCTGTCCCGCACGGTCGATCAACAACAGAGTCGGCGTTCCATGCATTTGGTAGGCCTCCATTGTCTGCGGGATATGTCCACCGCCATCTGCGGGCATATCGACACCGACCGGGAAACGGATGCCGTATTCGTGTACGAAGGCACGTAGCGCGGCGACGGTAATCGCCTCGTGATGCTCGAACACCGTGTGCAGACCCACCACGACGACGCCTTGCGGGCCGAACAGATCGTGCACCGCTTTCATCTGCGGAATCGCATGGGCCACACAGCCAGGGCACAGCATCTGGAAGGCGCAGGCGACCACGACGTGACCGTGCTGCGCCTCCAGATTGATGGGTGCCGGGGTGTTCAGCCATTCTGAAGTGCGCCAAAGTGGCGCCAATGCAGGCTGATCCACGGTACCCCCCTCAGTCGCGCAGTCGGCTGAAGGTGTAGTCCTGTGCCTTCTGCGGTTGGTGGCAGGCAAAGCAGGCGGACGCTGCGTTGTTGCCTACGACCCGTTTGGCCTGGTCACCTCCGCCAAAACCTTCGAAGCCCCAGCCGCCGGTTGCCTTGAATTTCTTCGAATCCTTGTGCATTACGCCCACCACCTTGCGCGCGCCTTCGGTGACGGCGTTGCCATCATGCACGGCTTCCAGCAGATCAAAAATGATCACCGAGCCGTCCGGGAAAATCTTGCCCCGGTAGCCCTTCATGGCTTTGTCGTTGGCATAGAGATGGTGAATGCCGCCGAAGGAAGCGAACAGGGGATGCCCCTCATTGATCACCATGCTCTTGACGTGGTGCCAGTCGCGGTAACCCGCCGGATAGGGGACAGTGGGATCAGCCGCCAGCGCGGTCGTCGCCACGGTCGCGCTAATCAAACTCAGAATAAGTGCTTTCATGGATGGCTCCTTTTCATTTGAGATCGGCAATGGCAGCGCCGAAGTTGATGTGGAACGGCTGCCCGGCAATGACCAGCGCGGGTACGGACTTCACGCCAACCGCTTCGGCCTCCGGGATGCGTGCCTTGGCTTCGCCCAGGTGAACGACTTCGATGTCGAAGCGCGCGGGATCGATGGCGTCGGCAAGCTGCTGCTCGGCGGCAACACAGACGGGACAACCGGCGTGGTAAAAGGTGGCAGAGGTTTTCATATTAGGACTCCTAACTATATAGCTCAAAAGAAACCCCGATCAGGTTGAACGGGGGGTTATACCGCCGTCAGGCGGCGGATTCGTGTTCCGCGCAGTCGACCCGTAGGTGCCGCTCGCCCATCGGCGCGCCGACGAACGCGCAAAAATGCGGGGTACTCGTGCCCGGGGTGACATTCTCGCGGAAATGCCGGCAGCTCACGCAGGTGCGCTGCGGCGCGATCAATTGGCGCTGCTGCAATCGCCGGATCATCTTGACCACCAGACCAAGCAGTAATTCCTGCTCGGCCTGGGAGAGGCCGGCCACGATCGGTGCGTAACTGCTGGACCAGGCCTGCGCGACCCGATTGCCCTTGGCCGTCGCCTTCAGGGCAAGCGCGCGACCGTCCGAGGCATCCGCGTACTTGCGCACCAGCGCCTTCCTTTCCAGGGCCGTCACGGCATCGCTGGCCGTGGCCTTGCGCACGCCGGCGTGCGCGGCCGCGGCGGTGAGCCGGGCGCCCGCCGGACGCTGGGCGACGAAGCGCAGGATGTCGGCCTGTGTCGGAGATAAACCCGCAGCCTCGGCCGCCTGCCAGTCGAGCTGACGCGCGACGGCGGCGAGGCGAGTCAAACCGTCGGCCAAGCGGAGATCCAGAGGTTCGGTGATTTGATCGAAGTTCATGGTTAGGAATCCTAACCTAATATCCGTCGATGTCAAGCAATCCAGGGGACTGCGCGCCATTTCTATTTATGTGTCGGGGAGCCATTGGGTAGGGGACGGCAACGGCGTATTCAAAGGGCTGCTGCGTAGGTAGGACAAGCCGTGAAATCGCAGATTTTCAACAGCAGCCAGTGAGGATTAATAGGCTTTAGCAACCTTAGTACATGCCTCACGAAATCGCTGAACGCCCTTATAAATAGTGGCTTCGTCGTTGCTTCCAAATCCGAGCCGGAATCCTTTGCTCAGATTCGACCCTTGCCCAAACTGGGAGCTAGACAATACACGAACGCCACAAGCAAGGGCGTGCGATGCCAGCACATCCGGATCTATAGGTGACAACAGCCGTAACCAGAACGCGAGCCCGCCAACTGGCAGGGTGAAATCAGTCCACTCTGATAATTGCGTTACGAGTGCATCGGCCATTGCCTGTCGTCGATTGCCGTACACACGCATCGCCCGCCAGATGAGGCGACTCAGTTCCCCAGTAGAGATCAGCTCGGCCACAGCGAGCTCTGTCACCATGCTACCTTGGCGGTCCAGAAGCATGATTTCATTGGCGCAGCGATTGATGATATCCGGGCTAGCTACTACATATCCGATCCGTAGGCCCGGTGCCAGAACCTTCGAGAGAGAGCCAACGTAAATCACTTTGTGATATCGATCGAAGGCTGCAATCGGCAACATTGGTTGGCGATCAAAATGAAATTCGTGGTCGTAATCGTCCTCGACAATTGCGAAACCGAATTGTTCTGCTAGCTCTAGCAATCTGAGCCGGCGTTGCGCTGGCATCATGACCGTCGTCGGAAACTGGTGATGAGGTGTGACGTAAATGGCCTTGATGGAATGTTTGCGGCATAGTTTTTCCAGGGAATCAGGGATCAGCCCTTGCTCATCCTGATCGACGTGATGCAGCCTCGCGCCGCAGGCCTCAAAGGCCTTTCGGGCTGGACCATAGCTGAGCCTTTCAAATGCAACCCCATCCCCCTGCCGCACAAGGACGCGGGCCACGAGGTATATCCCCATCTGGCTCCCTCGCGCGATACAAATTCCATCTGGTCCAGTCGCCAGACCTCGTTCAGTGTTGAGCATCTCTGACAAGGCCAGCCTCAATGCCTCGGCCCCACGCGGATCTCCGTATCCAAGTAGTTGATGACGCGTAGTTGCGATGAGCGAATGCCTGAATGCGCGTGAGAGTGCCCCATAAGGAATCAGGCGCGCATCCGGCACACCATCATCGAAGTTAATGGTTCCATCTACCTGTTGTTTGGGCCACATTAGCGGCGCTCCATAGAGCTTCAGGGCCGAGGACGTATGAGAGGCCTTAGGTTGCCGCGTACTTTTTGCAGCGGGAGACAACCCGACTGAAACAGGAAGATGCGATGAAACGAAGGTACCCCTCTTGGAATGGCTCTCCAGCCATCCCTGCGCCACCAGTTCCTCATAGCTAGCCACTACCGTCTTACGATTAATCTGGAAATGCTCGGCCATCATGCGTGTACTCGGCATTTGGGTACGCGGCTGCAGTCGACCAGCGAGAATTTCTTCAATAATGGACTGAATAAGGTAAGCCCTTCCTACAATCGATCCGTCTCGGGGCATGGAAATTCGAATCTGTATGGGGCGACGCATAGATCAGGCTCACAAATAAGGGCAAAGATAACTGGACCATACACATTATATTTTCTGGCCCATGTTTATGGGCCAGTGGTTCTGCAACCATATCTGCGTTGCCAAACCTTATCTCTAATGTATGTCGAGCCAGCTAACAGAAACCATCCCTTCGAATGTGCAAACGGCCATTCTTGAGGAAGCGGTATATCTCAACCCCGATGTGGTTCGCATACGCCTGCGTCTCAAGTCAGGAAATGGCCGCCTCATCTACTCGGCAGGCCAGTACCTGGCGCTACACATCCTTGAATCCCAATTTCGGTGCTACTCGATGGTCCATGACTATGAGCCAGACAAGCCGCTGGAGCTGCATGTGCGTCTCTACCCGGGCGGGCTGTTTTCGGAATGGATTCGCCAGCGTGCAAACTCCAAACTGTTGTCATCAAATATCCCTGTCGAGCTGCGATTGAGTGGCCCCTATGGACAGTGCATATGGAAATCGCCGTGCCTACCTGGTGCCACTACAGTGATGTTGGCAACGGGCACGGGAATCGCACCGATCTGGGCGCTGCTTGAACAGGCGTTACCCACCAGCAGCGGTCATGTAATCCTCTATTGGGGAGGTCAGGTTCCGCAAGACCTTTACCATTCTGGCCCACTACGCGGACTGGAGAAGGCGTTCCCACACTTCCACTTCGTTCCGGTGATGCGTGATCCGATTCCCGGCTGGACGGGCCGTGTAGGGACGGTGGAGCAGTGTGCGGCCTCGGATCATCCTGAATTGCGCCAGTCACGAGTATATGCGTGCGGGTCGCCATCTATGGTTCAAGCTGCTGCAGCCTTGTTGATCAAGAACTGCGGCCTGGATGAAGACCACTTTCACGCGGATCCATTCGAGCATCCAGTGTCGAGCCAGAAAGCGCCAAGTGAGGATCCGACTCTAAACTTATTTGTGCGCACACCTCAAGGCCGTGAAGAGAAGGTACACGCCAGGACTGGCATAAGCCTGATGACTGCGCTTAGCGAATCAGGCCACACGCAGGGCATCTGCGGTGGACGTGCCGCCTGCGGAAATTGTCGGGTCAAATTGGGAAACCATAGAGCCCTGCTACTTGTGGAGCAGACCAAGAGCGAGCGCAGGTTGCTCGCTTCGTTCGAGGATGCTTTACCTGAGCACCGCTTGTCATGCCAGATCGCTTTGACCAGGGAGCTCGATGAGCTTCGCGTAGAGATTTCCACCCCTTCACTTTGATTCATTAACCCCTGTTGCAATAGAAAAGGAACCTACATGATGAGCCTGCCGACCTCCCCTGCTGACCTTGAACGCTTCGGCCCGAACTTCGACGCAGAGCAAATGCTTGCTGTGCGGGACATGACGAGAAAGGCAATAAATCAGATCGCGAAGTCGATGCGCCCTGGCATGGTAGAAGAAGACGCCGTGGAAATCGCCAAGGATATCCTCGCGGAAGCTGGCATGACGCGTGGTTGGCATGACGTGTACGTGCGCTTCGGGAGCAATACTACCAAAACATTCGGCGCCCCTTCAGACCCTGGCGTCATCTTGGGTGCAGACGACATCTTCCTGATCGACATCGGTCCTGTATGGAAAAAGTGGGAAGGCGATGGCGGCGACACATTCACTACCGGTACTAACCAAGAGTATGCACGCTGCGCCAAAGACGCCCGAGAGATATTCCATGTGGTACGCGAGCATTGGGCAAAAAACGCGGCCAGCGGCAAGGCTCTGTACGGCTTCGCTACTGCTGAGGCTGAAAAGCGCGGCTGGAAGCTGAATCTCGACCTTTCGGGCCACCGCATAGGAGACTTTCCTCACGCGGCCATCTATGAGGGTCCCCTGGCCGATGTTGGCTTCACACCCAAATCCATGATCTGGGTGCTTGAGATACACATCCGACACCCAAGCAAGCCTTTCGGGGCCTTCTTCGAGGACATGCTGCTTGGGGACGAGTTTTTCTATACGCGCTGACTACCTCTATCAGCTCCTACTTGATCCCCCGCGTGGATACCTGCCGTCCATGGATACTTCAAACTCCAACACCTATCCAACGGCGCTTGGCGTCGAGGACTTCCGGCGCAACCTGACTGCGGTGCGTGCGCGCATCTCCGCAGCCTGTGCACGAAGCAGCCGCGACCCGGCTGAAGTGCGCTTGTTGCCGGTGAGCAAGACCGTACCCGAGGAACGCATCCGCCTGGCCTACGCTGCCGGCTGCCGCGAGCTGGGCGAGAACAAGGTGCAGGAGGCGCTGCGCAAGGCCGAGGCGATGGCGGACCTGACTGACCTGCGCTGGTCGGTGATCGGACACCTGCAGACCAACAAGACGAAGTACGTCACTCGGTTCGCCAGCGAGTTCCAGGCGTTGGACAGTCTGCGCGTGGCCGAGTCGCTGGATCGCCACCTGCAGGCAGAGGGGCGTTCGCTGGATGTGCTGGTGCAGGTCAATACTTCAGGCGAGGCAAGCAAGTTCGGCTTGCCGCCGGAAGACCTGGCTCGCTTCGTGCGCGAGCTGCCCGCGTTCTCCGCGCTGCGCGTGCGCGGGTTGATGACCTTGGCGTTGCTGTCAGCCGATCCGACGCGGGTGCGCCCCTGCTTTACCCTGCTGCGGGACCTGCGCGAGCGCCTGCGTCAGGATGCGCCGGACGGCATCGTCATGAACGAGCTGTCGATGGGCATGTCCGGCGATTTCGAACTGGCGATCGAGGAAGGCGCCACCGTCGTGCGCGTCGGCCAGGCCATCTTTGGTGTCCGTGCCGTACCCGACAGCCACTACTGGCCTGACCCCCCACTGACCTCAACCCCGAAGGAGCACATCCCATGAAGACCGCCCTGGCCCTGCGCCATATTCACTTCGAAGACCTTGGCACGCTGGAGCAGCTGCTGCGTGAGCGCGGCTTCGACGTGCGCTATCTCGACCCGGCCGTGGACGACCTGACGGTGGTCGATGCAGGTTCGGCCGATCTTATCGTCGCTTTGGGAGGCCCCATCGGCGCTTTCGATGAGGACGCCTATCCCTTTCTGGCCGCAGAGCTGCGCCTGATCGAACAGCGCCTGGCCAGCGGCCGGCCGCTGCTGGGCATTTGTCTGGGTGCGCAATTGATCGCCCGTCTCTCGGGCGCCAAGGTGGCCTCGATGGGTTACAAGGAAATCGGCTTTGGCGAGCTGACGCTGACCGAGGATGGACAAAATTCGGTGCTCGCCCCGCTGGCTGGCGTACCGGTGCTGCACTGGCACGGCGACCGCTTCGACCTGCCGGCTGGTGGCAAGCTGCTGGCGAGCACGCCGCGCTGCGCGCAACAGGCTTTTGCGTTCGGCGATGCGGTGTTGGGTCTTCAGTTCCACTTGGAAGCAGACGCCAGCCAGATCGAACGTTGGCTGGTCGGCCACTGCGCCGAACTGGCTCAGGCGGGCGTCGATCCGCGCACCGTGCGCGAGGACGCCCGGCATCATGGTGCAGCGTTGGCAAAGGCGACACGCCTCGTGATGGAGGATTGGCTGGATCGATTGCAGGGTATGGGCGTACGCCCAGAATGAATGTGACGCGTTCTGATCTCGAAGCAATTGCGAGCAATGCGCTGTTCGCGGGAGGCGTCACGCCATGAAAGCCTACCGCCTCGTCATTTCCCGGCACGGCCGGCTGCTCGGCCAATTCTAGAGCGAGACGTCCTGGGCGGACGATGCCATCCGCGATCTGTTGCAACGCTTGCCGGCGCGGGACGGTTATCGCACCGAGCTATTCGTCGCGCACGAAGAGCGTCGGCTGCTCGAAAGTGGTCCGCACGGGCTGAAAGTTCTCGGTCGGGAACCCTTGTTCCAATCCCTGCCGATTACAGCCTTGTTTCCCGGCGATGGAGCTACGGAGTCTTCCCCATGAGCCCCGCTCAGTACCTCATGCGCACCTATCAGCGCCTTCCACTACGTTTCACCCATGGTCGCGGCATGCGCCTGTGGGATGAGCAAGGCAACGAATATTTGGATGCCATCGCCGGTATCGCCGTCACCAACCTGGGACATGCCCATCCAGAGATCGCCGAGGCCATCCCCGATCAGGCCACGCGCCTGCTGCATACCTCCAACCTGTTCGAGATCGAATGGCAGGAGAAGCTGGGGCAACGACTGTGCGATCTCGCCGGAATGGACAACGTGTTCTTCTGCAACTCAGGTGCGGAAGCCAACGAGACCGCCATCAAGCTCGCCCGTTTGCATGCCCGCACCCGGGGCATTGCTACCCCGGCAATTCTGGTAATGGAAAACAGCTTCCACGGCCGCACGCTGGCCACCCTGTCGGCCACGGGCAGCGCGGCTGTGCAGGAAGGCTATGCGCCGCTGGTCGAGGGTTTTGTCCACGTGCCGGCCAACGACATCGACGCGATCCATGCCATTGCTCGCACACGCGCTAACATCGTTGCCGTACTGGTGGAAACGATCCAGGGAGAAGGTGGCGTCAGACCGTTGTCGCCCGACTACCTACGGGTATTGCGGGCGCTCAGCGATGAGCGCCACTGGCTGATGATGATCGACGAAGTGCAGACCGGTCTCGGTCGAACCGGTGCCTGGTTCGGATATCAGCATGCGCATGTGCGCCCCGATGTGGTCACGATTGCCAAAGGTCTCGGTAACGGCATTCCGATCGGCGCCTGCCTGGCGGGCGGCGTCGCGGCGAAGCTGTTTAGCCCCGGCCGGCATGGCTCCACCTTCGGCGGCAATCCGCTTGCCTGTCGTGTGGGTTGCAAGGTACTCGAAATCACAGCGCGCGATGAGTTGCCACGGCGCGCGGGTTGTCTTGGCCGGCACTTGGTCGATGGGCTGCGCAAGGAAATTGGAGCACTGGCTGGCGTTACCGACGTTCGCGGACAGGGACTGATGGTGGGCATCGAGCTGGATCGCACCTGCGACAGTCTGGCGCGACTCGCCATCGAGCAGGAACGTTTGCTCATCAACGTGACTCGTGGCAGGACTATTCGTCTTCTACCTGCCCTGGTGGCGACTGAGCAGGACATAGACGAGATCGTCATTCGCCTGTCCCGCCTATTGCACCGATACCTATCGAGAGCCGTGTAAATTACTGCCAATGTCTCGTGCGGACAATGGGAGATACACGATTTTCAAAGCTTAGGCGCCAGGCACCGGTTTCGGATGGGGCACCGATCCGGCTTTCGCCAGATATTTCTTGAATTCACGGTCGCGAATCATGAAGGCTTCAAGCATGTGGGGTATCAAGGCGATGCCGTCCACGGATTCGCCGTAGGTCTGGGCATGAAGAGCCGCGTAATGATCCAGCATTGCCTTCAGGTTGGTGGACAGCGAGATCGTAAGCTTTACGGTTTCGGCTTTAGGCAGCGGACCCAGCCGCAGCTTGCTGGTGGACATGCTCATTGCGACGATCCCCTCTGGAAGAACAGCGGCTGGTACGGCCGCAGGATCAGATCCTTGTTCACCATTACCCGCATTGGGAAGCCGGGCCGGATAGTCAGCGTCGGCTGGATGCTCACGTTGCGTTTGGTGATCTCCTGACCGACCTGGTTCACTGTGTCCTGCGCGCTCTGGCGCGTGGCGATGATGACCTTGCCGTCACTACCGCTGCGATCGGGGGCCGCCAGCTCGGCGCCTACGCCGAGTAGCGTGGACAAGGCGGCACCGGCGAGGATGCGGTCCCAATGCCAATCGACGCCATCCTCCAGCCCGGCATAGCCTGCGGGGTCGATGCCGGGCAGGCGGTCGAGCGAAATGGATGAGGTGTCGGGCAGGATCATCCGCGTCCACACAAGCAGCACGCGTCGCTGACCGAATGACACCTGGCTGTCGTAGCGGCCGATCAGCCGCGAGCCCTGCGGAATCAGCAGGAAGCGACCCGTGGCCGTGTCGTAGACCGCCTCGGTTACGTTGGCGATGACCTGTCCCGGCAGGTCGGAGTTGATGCCCGTTACCAGCGCTGCCGGAATGATGGTGCCCGCCATCACCTGATAGGGCGAGACTGGCAGTTGCAGGCTGGCCGGATTGCGGGTAGCGGTGTCGCCGCCATTCGTGAGGAACGCTTCCTTCTGATCCTGCCGGTTCTGCGCAGCCGTTGGATCGGTTGGCTGTGTCGATGCCGTCGCCGTTGCCATCGGATTGAAGGCCCGATTGCCCGATGCCTGCTCGGGCTGGATTGCGGCTGTGGTGGTAGCCGATGCCGCCTTTGTTGTACTACTGCTGCGGAAGAACACCGACGAACGCGCCGCATCCTCGGCATCGCCCGGCTGAGCGATGCGGCCGGGTTGCGCGGGAGTGTATGCGCCTGTGTTCCCGTGGTTCTGCGCATGCACGATGGCCGGCCCCAAGTCGCCCGGCAACGGCTCACCCAACATCGGCACTACAGGCTTAGCCATTGGCACCACTTTGGTATAGTCCTTGGGCAACTGGTCGAGGCTATCGGCCCGTGAGACGCGATCCACGTTGTACAGCTCGGTGGCCGGGTTGCGTTCGCGCTTGTGTGGCTGCAAGGACCAGAGCGTGGCGCCCAGGATGACGATGCCGAGCGCCCCTGCAAGCACCGCCAGCATGCGCCGATTGAGTCGCGTGACTGGGCGCGGCGAAGCGCGCAGAGCCAAGGTGTCCGGGTCGGCCTTATTTACCCCAGTCGGCGGCGTCTGCAGTGTGGCGGACGTGCTCATGCTCAATACCTCCGCGCCGTGCTAACCACGCCATCGGTGCGTTCGATGCGAACGACGGCGGCCTTGTCCGCACCTAGCCGCAACTCGGCTGCACCAAACAGCCGATCCACCACGTAATAGGGGGAGCGGAAGCGGTAGTTCACGAGCTGGCCATCGCCCTGCTGTCCGATCACGAATAGCGGCGGCAGCTCGCCCTGCGCGATGCCAGCAGGGAACTGGATATAGACCCGCTCGCCGTCATCGAATGCGCGCAGCGGTTTCCATGGTGGGCTGTCGCCGGTGATCGCGTAGCGGAACTTGATCTGCTCCAGCGACAAGCCTGAGTCCACTGGCGCTGCCGCCTGAGCCTGCTGCGCCTGCTTCTGCAAGGCCAGCATGCGGTCCTTCGGATAATCCCAGGAGGCCGAGGCCATCCACGCCTGCGGTGTCGAAGACAGCTCCAGCAGGTAGGTGCGGCGGTTGGTGGTGATGACGAGATTCGTCTTCAGTCCGATGCGCGTCGGCTTCACGAGGATGTTCACGCGCAGGCTGGCACCCGCGCCGCTGGCCGTGTCACCTACTATCCAGCGCACGGTGTCGCCAGCCGAGACCGTCACCAGTTCCTCACCCTGCTGCAAGGTGATAACAGTGACACGCCCCGGACTGGTGTAGAGCTGATACAGCGCGCCGTCCGTATAGGGCCAGACCTGGATCGCGTTTATATAGCCTTCGCGGCTGGGGGCCACGCGGGCTTCGGCATTGGCGCGCTCCACACGAGCCTTCTCGTCGGGCGATTCGGCGACTGGCTTGTCCTCTGGCGAGCTCGCCAGCGGCTTCAACTGTTCCGGCAGCGGAAGTGGTTTGGGCATTTCAACCACCTCGATGGGTTTGGGCGGCTCCGGCAGCGCGTGCGCCGCGACGGGTTCGTCCAGCGTGATGTCCGGCGGCGGCGTGCCGTGTGTGGCGCAGCCGGTGACAGTCACCAAGGTGGCGCTCAGGATCAACGGCAAAGCGTAAATACGGATTTGGGTTTTCATGGTTTCTTGGCTCCTTCGATCGCGTCGAGTTCACGGCTCCAGGAAAGGCCGTTCACGTAAATTCCTAGGGGGTTCTTGCGCAGTCGCTCTTCGGTGCGCGGCGGATGCAGCACGATGGATAGCACAGCCGTCCAGCGCTCGACGCCAGAGGGCGAACCGTTCACATAGCTGCGCTCGATCCAGCGCACCTGGAACGAGGATTCGCTGGCTCGAACCACGCTGGTGATCTCTACGGCCGTCGAGGCCTGCCCGATGCGCGCAAACGGATCGTTGACGCGCGCGTAGTCGTTCAGCGTGGCTGCGCCCTTGTCCGTGGCATACTCGTAGGCTTCGAGCCAGTTCTGCCGCACGACGATGGGATCGATCGACAGCGAGCGCACGTCGGTAAGGAAACGTGCCAGGTGGTAGGCGATCTGCGCATCGTTTGGCTTGTACGGCGTGGCGGCCTTGCCCACCGCGCGTACCTGACCGCCGGTGGCGACCTCGACCACATAAGGCGTGACGATGGACTGCGCCGAGCGCCACACCAGTCCACCGGCCATCAGCAGCGCGAGCGACAGACAGCCGAAGGCCATCAGCCGCCAGTTTTTCGCCTGCACGCGCGCACTGCCGATGCGCTGGTCCCAGACCTGCGCGGCAGCCTGGTAGGGGGTGATGGGCTCGGGCGTTTCCGAGTACTTCACCTGGGGTCGTTTGAATCGCATGAACTGATCTCCGTTAAACTTCCTTAGTGGTTCGAATCGTCGCGCAGGCTCGGACTGGCACCGCTGCCGCCGTGATCGCCGGAGTGCAGGGTGTGAGCCGCCGTGGTGGCCGCATGGCTCACCTGCTGTTTGCGGCGCATTTGTTTGGCCCAGGCGGGCTCTGCCGTTGATGGCTTGGCTTCGGTCGAATCGGCCGATTCGGTAGAACTCGCGGCCGCCGCAGGCGCAGCAGCTTCCGCGACGAAATTGGCTACGCGATCCTTGACCGCCTTGGCACCGGCCGCGACACGCTGGCCAACTGCACCGGCACCGCTTTTGGCTACATTGGCGAGGCCAGCACCTGCAGCACGAACACCACCGCCACCCGATGCGGCGGCGCCAGCCTGGTAGGCGGTCTTCGCGCCGCTTGCCATTGAGCTGGTCGCACGCCCGGCCGATGCAGCGCTACCGATGGCCGCGCGCGCAGCGCCCGGCACCATGCGTGCTCCAGCGGCAACCGCTGCACCTCCTGTGGCGATAGCCGCACCTCCAGCCACCGCCAAACCAGCAGCACCCAGCGCCGTTCCGGCCGCCGCACCGGCTCCGAGCTGCGGTGCACCGGACACCAGCCCGGTGGCAATTCCCGGCCCGAAGATACCGAGTCCCAGCATCGCCAGTGAGGCCAGCATGATGGTCAGCGCCAGATCGATAGAGGGCTCAGTGCCGGGCGGCACCTGGAACTGTGCAAACAGTCCCGTACCGATGCCGACAATCACCGCCAGCACCAGCACCTTGATGCCCGATGACACCACGTTGCCCAGTACACGTTCGGCCAGGAATGCGGTTTTGTTCCACAGCGCAAACGGCACCAGCACGAAGCCCGCGAGCGTGGTCAGCTTGAATTCGATCAGCGTGACGAAGAGCTGCACCGCGAGCACGAAGAAGCTGACGATCACCACCAGCCAGGTGAGAAACAGCACCGAGATGACATCGAGGTTCGCGAACACCTCGGGGAAGCCGGTCAGGTCGCTGATCTGCGCCATGATCGGTTGCGCCGCATCGACGCCGACCTTGGCCAGGTGGCCCGGCTGCAGAAACTGCGCTTGTGTCAGCGTGGAACCCGATGCCACCAGCCCGAGCCCGGCAAACGAATTGAACAGGATGCCAGCCAGATTGTTGAAGTTGCCGATGATGAAGGCGAAGGCACCGACGTAGAGCGTCTTTTTGATCAGCCTGCCGATCACGTCCTCGCCGCCCATTGCCCAGAACAGCCCGGCCAGCGTCATGTCGATCACCACCAGCGTGGCGGTGAGGAACGCCACCTCGCCATGCAGCAGGCCGAAACCCGAGTCGATGTAGGTCGAGAAGACATCGAGGAAGTGGTCGATGACCGACAGGTCGTTCATGGCTCAGTCTTTCGGTGCGGAGGCGGGTGCAGCCGGTGGCACTGGCGTGTACGGCGTGCCGCTGCCCATGAAGCGCCGCCGCGTGGCTTCGGCGGCCATATTGCATAGCGCGTCGCCTATCTTTGCGTGATCGGCCTTGCATTGTGCGCGGACCTCCTTCAAGCGATCAGGATTCACCAGCAGCGATTCGACGGTATCGGGATTGGGCTTGCTGCACGCGGCGAGCAGCAGGGTGCAGGCAACGGTGGTCAGGAGGATTTTCATAAGTTTTCCTCAGTTGCCGTAGAAGTTGACGCTGGTCGGCGTATACGGTGTGCCGGTGCCATGGAAGCGGTTGCGCACCTCGATGGCACGCGCATGTACCGCGACCTGACGCGCCTGTTCGAGGGCGACGGCGCGGTCTTGCGTGACCTGGAGTTGCTGCGCCTGGATTGCCTGCCGGGCCTGCAAGGCGAGCAACTGGTTCGTTGCCTGGGTGGCCTGCAAGGCGCCCACCGCCGACTGGCTGTTGTTCACGAGGTCGCTCAAGGTCTGCTCGTCGGAAGCGAAATTCTGCACCGACTGCGACTGCACCTTGGCTGCGGTGCGCAGAGCCTCCAATGAGTTCTGCCAACGCTGGCTGGCGTCGAGCGCCATCTGGTTTGCCGGGGTCGAGGCGGTGTAGGCAGCGGGATAGAGCTGCGCGAACTGGGTCTCCATCTGCGTCAGGTTCAATGACAGCCCCTGCGCCTGCTGCAGCAGCTGGTTCGTCGCGGACAGCGCAGATTGCAGTTGATTGAGCGCGCTGAAGGGGAGGCTGGTCAGGTTCTTCGCCTGGTTGGTCAGCATCTGCGCTTCGTTCTGCAGTTGCTGGATCTGGTTGTTGATTTGCTGCAGAGCACGGGCGGCGGTCAGGATGTTCTGCACGAGATTGGTGGGGTCGATCACCACCCATTGCGCCTGTGCTGCGGGCATCACGGTTATGAGAATGGCGGCGGCGATGGCAAGCAGGGTTTTCTTCATGGGAGCTTCTCCTGGGTGGTGAAGGGGAACGACGGATAAGAGGGGATCAGGTCGGCGGCCCAGTTGAGGCCGCGATGGCGCAGCCAGGCGGCCGCGAAGTCAGCAGGCGGCACCGACGCGGCAACGGCGTCGATGGCGCGCTGGTCCTCAGGTCTAGCCGCACCGGCAAACGCCAGCGTCACCGGCCCGAGGCCCAGATCGAAGACGCGGTT
>MGZO01000122.1:26765-48417 GCA_001802655.1 Hydrogenophilales bacterium RIFOXYD1_FULL_62_11 | reverse complement strand
ACGGCAAA
Source organism: Hydrogenophilales bacterium RIFOXYD1_FULL_62_11 (assembly GCA_001802655.1). GTDB lineage: Bacteria > Pseudomonadota > Gammaproteobacteria > Burkholderiales > Thiobacillaceae > Thiobacillus. Next base: position 48,409 of record MGZO01000122.1, on the reverse strand, counting down.
TGCATCGTCTCCGTCGACGCCCGCTACTTCCGCCCCACCGAAGTCGAAACCCTGCTTGGCGACCCCAGCAAGGCCAAGGACAAACTCGGCTGGACCCCGAAGATCAGCTTTGCCGAACTCGTCGCTGAAATGGTGCGTGAGGACCTGAAGGCGGCCGAGCGCGACGAGCTGGTGAAGAAGCATGGCTACAAGGCCATGGATTACCACGAGTAATAACGATGAAAATTGCCATAGCCGGAACGGGCTACGTCGGCCTATCTAACGCCGTCCTCCTCTCCCAGCACAATGAAGTGGTTGCTTTAGATATCGTCCCCGAAAAGGTGGAGATGATTAACTGCAAGCAATCGCCCATCGAAGATGCGGAGATCGAGGACGCCCTCCAGCACAAAAACCTCAACCTGCGAGCTACGCTGGACAAACACGATGCCTACGCGGGTGCTGATTTCGTCATCATCGCTACCCCAACAGACTACGATCCCGATACCAACTACTTCAACACCCAATCCATCGAAGCTGTCATACGGGACGTGCTGGCTATCAACCGCCATGCGGTTATGGTCATTAAATCCACCGTCCCCGTCGGCTATACCGCCAAGGCCAAACAACAGTTCTCACTACCCCCGCTGGATGGTGGGGAGGGTAGGAGAGAGGATGGCCGCAACCAACCTGGGCTCATCTTTTCGCCTGAGTTTCTGCGCGAAGGCCGCGCCCTCTACGACAATCTCTACCCCTCCCGCATTGTCGTGGGCGAAAAATCTGCGCGCGCCGAAGTTTTTGCCAATCTCCTGAAACAGGGGGCTATCAAGCAAGACATCCCCACCCTGTTTACCGACAGCACCGAGGCCGAGGCGATCAAGCTCTTTGCGAATACCTATCTTGCAATGCGGGTGGCTTACTTCAATGAGCTCGATACCTACGCAGCAAGCCATGGCCTGGATACCAAACAGATCATCGACGGCGTCTGCCTTGACCCGCGAATCGGCAGTCACTACAACAATCCCTCCTTTGGCTATGGTGGTTACTGCCTGCCCAAGGACACCAAGCAGTTGCTGGCCAACTACCTCGACGTTCCACAAAACCTGATGCATGCAATCGTGGAATCGAACACCACGCGCAAGGATTTCATTGCCGACAGCATCCTCCGCAAGAACCCTAAAACCGTTGGCGTATACCGCCTGATCATGAAGGCGGGTTCCGACAATTTTCGCGCTTCTAGCATCCAGGGCATCATGAAACGTATCAAGGCAAAGGGTATCGAGGTGATCGTATATGAACCGGTTCTAAAAGAAGCCGCCTTCTACCATTCCCGCGTGGTGAATGATCTGGAATCTTTCAAGCGCGAGTCAGATGTAATTATTGCCAACCGTATAACGCCAGCGCTCGATGATGTCAGAGACAAGGTATTCAGCCGTGATCTTTTCGGTAGTGACAGCTAACCTGTGAGTCTCATCCCTGCCTTCATCCACCAACGCATCGCGCTTCGGACTAATCTGGTCGCGAATGTCGGCAAACGCTGGCTGGTTGTTTTGAGATACAGAGCGTGTTGACTGGAGTCACCAAAGCGCTTGGCAAGTTTTCCTCCCACCAAGGCTTTCGCCGGTATTTTTTCAATACTTCATGGATGTTCGCCGAACAAGTCCTGCGCATCATCGCTGGACTGTTCGTGGGCATCTACGTGGCCCGCTTTCTGGGGCCGGAGCAATTTGGTGTTTACAGTTATGCCGCCGCCTTCGTGGCGCTGTTCGGCACCATCGCCAGGCTGGGGTTGGACGGCATCGTGGTGCGCGACTTGGTCAACCATCCCGAAGAACGGAATCTTTATCTGGGGACCGCATTTTGGCTCAAGCTGGTCGGGGCGTTGCTGACGCTGGGACTGTTGGCCATCGCTGTGCAATTCACCAGCAACGACGCCACGACAAACCTTTATATTTTCATCATCGCAAGTGGCCTGATTTTTCAATCCTTCGACGTGGTGGATTTCCACTTTCAGTCCAGGGTTCTTTCAAAATACGTATCCATCTCCAGGCTGATTCAGCTTGCGCTGTCTTCCGTATTGAAGCTCTATTTCATCGTCATCCAGGCCGATCTGTTCTGGTTTGTGATGGTGAGCCTCGTAGACCAGATATCCCTGGCTCTTTCCCTCGTCATTGCCTATTGGCGGCAGAAGATTGGCAGCTTTTTCGGGCGTTTCGAACTCGGCACCGCCAAGGCGATGCTCAAGAACTCCTGGCCGCTTATCCTGTCCGGCATCGCTATCAGTCTTTATATGCGAATCGATCAGATCATGATCAAGGAAATGCTCGGGGAGAAGGAGGTAGGCTTATACTCTGCCGCCGTCCGGCTTTCCGAAGCATGGTATTTCGTGCCGGGGATTATCACTGCATCCCTTTTTCCAGCCATTGTGAATGCAAAGAAAATCAGCCAGGATCTTTATTACAGCAGGCTTCAGCGGTTATATACTTTTTTGATGTGGATGGCGGTTGTTGTTGCTGTACCAATGACGTTTATTAGTGAGTGGCTGGTAACCCTGTTGTATGGCGTCGCTTTCAATGAGGCCGGCCAAATTTTGATGATACATATATGGGCCGGGGTATTTGTTTCCTTTGGGGTGGCCAGTGGTAGCTGGTATACGAGCGAGAACCTTCAACACTATGCGTTCTATAGAACATTGGCTGGCGTGGTCATTAATATCCTGTTGAATCTAATCCTAATTCAAAAGTACGGATTGGTCGGTGCTGCCATTTCAACAGTCATCGCTCAATCAATGGCCGCATTATTTTTCGATGTGTTGACAAAAAAAACCAGAATAGTTTTTTTCATGAAACTAAAGACTCTGTGTTTTGTAAATCTTTTCCAAAGAACCTGAAATGCTTAATTTTATATACGACGCCTATGCGTTTATCTTTTCAAGGGAAGTCTTTAATAAACTCAATAAGCGAATGTTTATACTGAGTTTGCGCGGATTAGGGATATTAAACTATAAGTCAGACAGGCAAAGTGGTGAAGCCAATTTCATTGGCACCTATCTTTCTAATGCTGAAGAGGGGGTTATTCTCGACGTTGGTGCAAACGTAGGGGACTACTCAAAAAAAATAAGAGCGATAAATAAAAATGTAGAAATTTATTGTTTTGAGCCACACCCCATTACTTTTCAAAAATTAAAATCATCTGTTAATTCGCTACGCATTAAGACATATAACGTTGGGGTTGGCAGCGCTGATGAAAATCTAAAACTTTATGATTATGAAAACGGTGATGGTTCAGAGCATGCATCGCTTTACAAGGATGTAATAGAAGTAATTCACGAAGGGAAAGCAACAGAGCATGAGGTAAAAGTTATTACCTTAAATGCATTTGCAATCGAACACAATGTACAGAGAGTACTCTTGTTAAAAATTGACACGGAGGGGCATGAACTTGCAGTTCTGAAGGGTTTTGAGTCTTATATTAGGCAAGGCAAGGTTGATTTAATACACTTTGAATTCAACAAATTGAATGTTGTCAGCAGGATTTTCTTTAAGGATTTTTGGGATTTTCTGCCGAACTACGATTTATATAGAATGGTGCGAGATGGGATTGTTCATATAAAAACTTATGATCCAGTTCATTGCGAGATTTTTGCATACCAGAATATTGTTGCCAAACTGAAGCCGAATTTCACAAAATCGGCTGAGTTCGAAAATGTGTGAGAAATTTTGGGATCAACGATTGTGATTGTATTTAATGGAATAAAGAGATTTTTAAGAAAATATTATTACCTATGGCTGATGGCAGCTTCATATTTAAAAATAAAAATCAGGCGTTCTAACAAGACTCAGCTTGAGATTGGTTCAGGTCCAACCCAAAGAGCGGGCTGGATGACATTAGATATGTGTAAGGGCGCAGATGTTTATTGGGATCTCCGCTACAAAACGCCCTTTGATGAATCATCTTTTGATCGAGTTTACTGTTCACATGTTCTTGAGCATTTTTCATATCAGGATCTAAAAGAATTGTTGAGTGAAGTACACCGGATTTTACGACCCGATGGCGAGTTTTTAATTGCGGTACCTGATGCATCAATTTATGTGGATGCATATATGGGAAAACGGGATGCGACCGAATTGATGCAATACAAGCCGGCCATAGCCTCGACGAAATCGATGGATGTATTGAATTATATTTTTTACATGGGTGGGCATCACAAATTCATGTTCGATTCTGAGAATTTGGCATTTCATTGTGGGGCGGCGGGCTTCGTTAGCTGCATATCTCGCCCATTCGATCCAACTCTTGACATGGCCGCGCGTGATTACGAAAGCCTTTATATGTCATGTCGTAAACAGGAAAGCAAAGCGTGATGAAACGAGTTTTAATTACCGGTGGTGCAGGCTTTCTGGGTTCCCATTTGTGTGACCGGCTTATAAAGGACGGCCACGATGTGCTTTGTGTTGACAATTTCTTCACGGGCAGCAAAACCAATATTGCCCATCTGATTGGCCATCCTTATTTCGAGTTAATGCGCCATGACGTGACGTTTCCGCTCTACGTTGAGGTGGACCGCATTTACAACCTGGCCTGCCCAGCCTCGCCCATTCATTACCAGCATGACCCGGTGCAAACCACCAAGACCAGCGTGCATGGGGCGATTAATATGCTTGGGTTGGCCAAGCGGGTTAAGGCGCGCATCTTCCAAGCCTCCACCTCGGAAGTCTATGGCGACCCGGAAGAGCATCCTCAGACTGAAAGTTACTGGGGTCGCGTTAACCCCATCGGCCCGCGCTCCTGTTACGACGAGGGCAAGCGTTGCGCCGAAACCCTGTTCTTTGATTACCAGCGCCAGCACGACTTAGATATCAAGGTCGTGCGAATTTTTAATACCTATGGACCTCGAATGCATCCGAACGATGGCCGGGTGGTGTCCAATTTCATCGTCCAGGCTTTGAGGGGCGAGGACATCACTATCTATGGCGATGGCTCTCAGTCTCGTAGCTTCTGCTATGTGGATGACATGATCGAAGGCTTCGTCCGTATGATGGACAGCGAGCGGAGCTTATCTGGTCCGGTCAATATGGGTAATCCAGTCGAATTTACTATGTTGGAGCTGGCAGAGAATGTTCTGCGGCTTACCAACAGCAAATCGAAACTGACTTTTAAACCCCTGCCCACAGACGACCCGAGGCAGCGCCAACCCAACATCACACTAGCCAAGGAAAAATTAGGCTGGGAGCCAAAGGTGCGTCTTGAGGATGGCCTTAAAGAAACTATTGATTACTTCAGAAAGTTGCTTGGTGCCTGATTTTCAACTTACTACATCTGTAGCTTTTATTATTTTCAATCGGCCGGACACAACGGAACGGGTGTTTGCGGAAATCGCCAAAGCCAAGCCGCCCAAGCTGCTGGTCATTGGTGATGGGGCTCGGGTCAACCGACCTGAAGAAGCAGAGAAAGTCGCAGCTGCCCGTGCCATCATCCAGCGCGTCGACTGGGAATGTGAGGTACTGACAAATTTCTCCGAAGTGAATCTGGGCTGCAAGCGGCGGGTGTCCAGCGGCATCGATTGGGTCTTCGAGCAGGTAGAAGAGGCCATTATTCTTGAAGATGACTGCCTGCCTGACCCCAGCTTTTTTCGCTTCTGCCAGGAATTACTGGAACGTTATCGACATGATCAGCGTATCGGATTGATCAGTGGCGACAATTTCCAGTTCGGTCGCCGTCGTAATGACGACAGCTATTATTTCTCGAAGTATGTTCATATCTGGGGTTGGGCATCCTGGCGGGATCGATGGGCCAACACTTACGACGTGACGATAGCTAAATGGCCCCACATTCGAGATGAAGGTTGGGTCACCGATATGGTGGGTAATGCGCGTGAAGCTGCCTTTTGGAAAAAGATCTTTGAGCGTGTATACCGGGGCGAGATTGATACTTGGGATTACCAATGGGTTTTCGTCAACTGGGTGGAAGGCCGGACGACTATTCTTCCTGCAGTGAACCTGATTTCAAATATCGGTTTCGATGCAAACGCGACCCACACTACTGGGGATAGTGAATTGGCCAATCTGGCAACTCATCCCCTAGGTTTTCCGTTGAAACACCCTGTCGGTATTTTCAGGAATATGCAGGCTGACATGTTCAGCGAGAAAAAGTGTTTCCGGGTTCCTTTTGTGAAACGTGTCCGCAACAAACTCTCCGGGTGGCTTCGATGACGGCCCCAATTCATGCCTCGGATCTGGGTATGGCATGCCCGGTCTGTACAGGTTCGATGGAAATCAGTTTCACGGCGCAGGTTCTCGGAAAATATCGGGCTCAATACGAAGTCTGTGACAGGTGTGGCTTCCTACGTGCCCATGAACCACATTGGCTTGAAGAATCCTATTCGAGCGCGATTGCTGCAGCTGACACCGGATTGGTGATGAGAAACTTTTCCATCGCATGCAAGCTGGCCGGGGTGCTTTATTGGGTTCTGGGCGAGCGCGGCGAAGGTCGTTATCTGGATGCGGCAGGTGGATACGGTATGTTGACCCGGTTGATGCGTGACCTGGGGTTTGATTTTTATTGGTCTGACAGGTACTGCAATAACTTGCTCGTTCCAGGCTTCGAATACAGCCAGACCATTGGGTCTTGCCGCGCAGTAACAGCGATAGAAGTGTTTGAACATCTTACGGATCCGGCAGCTTTCATTGAAGAAACGCTGGCCTATTCCGGTGCACAAATCCTGGTGTTTACCACCGAGTTATACGAGGGGTCTCCGCCTAAACCTGGAGACTGGTGGTACTACGCATTCGCCACTGGCCAACATATTGGATTTTTCCAGAGAAGGACTTTGGAGACATTAGGCGCAAGGCTGGGTCTTCAGTTTTCCAGCGCCAATGGAATTCACATTCTCTCCAAGGTGGCAGTAAATGAACGTCTGCTCAGCGCTGTGACAGGTCGCTGGGCTTCGCGCATTGCACCGTGGTGGATACGCCGTCGCCTAGGGTCAAAAACAATGAGTGACCATCAGTTGATGCTACAGAAAATCGGCTGATCTGATTGGTGTTGAATCGATGAAAATTGCCTTTGATTCGCAGATATTCTGCGCGCAGGTTTATGGTGGCGTTTCACGTTATTTTTGCGAAATTGCCCCCCGTATTGCAAAAACTCCAGGCGTCCAGGTTTCCATTACTGCTCCAATGCACATTAATGCGTATCTTTCGCATGTTCCACGAGGCATCGTGGCTGGATTTCGCGCGCCGAATACAGACCGATTCCAGACAAGTCGCGGCGTAAATTACTCACGTCTAGCGCTACGAGGGCTGGGCTTGATTATGGGTGATTGGATGCTCCGTGTCATGAAGCCCGATATTGTGCATGAAACGTATTTCTCGCCCTACCGGCTTGGGCCACGGCGTGCGCGGCGCGTACTGACTATTTACGACATGATTCATGAAAAGTTTGCGTCGAGCTTCCCGCACGCAGACAAAACTGCCCGATACAAGGCGCAAGCGGCTGAGCGCGCGGATCACGTTATCTGCATTTCCGAATCCACGCGGCGTGACGCGATTGAAATTCTCGGACTGCCCCCTGATAAAACCTCAGTGATTTATTTGGGATTCGACTTGATGAATGTTGCTGGAGTGCGGGTCGAGGAACCCATGTTCACTGCGCGTAAACCCTTCCTGCTATATGTCGGCAATCGGGGTGGTTACAAAAATTTTCTTCGACTGCTTGAGGCTTATGGCACATCCCCTCAACTGAAAGCGGGATATGAACTGATCTGTTTTGGGGGCGGGGGATTTCTCGCGGATGAGTTGGAAATGATGCGCACGCTAGGACTAGATAGGGGGCAAGTCACGCAATTGGGTGGCGATGATCAACAGTTGGCTATTCTCTACGAACGCGCCAGCGCATTTATATTTCCCTCACTTTATGAAGGATTTGGCATTCCTCCGTTGGAAGCAATGTCACATGATTGCCCCGTCGTTTGTAGTAATACCAGTTCGATCCCTGAGGTTGTGGGCGATGCTGGTGAATATTTCGACCCAGGTGATGTTGATTCCATGCGTGCCGCTATTGAGTGCATTGTCGGCTCGGAAAGCCGGCGCAAGGCATTAATCGAAAAGGGGCGGGCACGCCTGAGATGGTTCTCTTGGGATCGCTGCGCTGCTGAAACGCTCGATATTTACAGGAAGCTGGCTTGAATAGGTATCGAATATGCGGAAAGCACTAATATGCGGCGTTTCTGGGCAGGATGGCGCTTATCTTGCTTGTCTTCTGCTCGAAAAAGGTTATGAAGTATGGGGCACGTCGCGTGACGCACAGGCCTCTACTTTTGGGAATTTATCGCGCCTGGGGATATTAGATCGGGTCAAAACGGTTTCTATGGCTGCCAATGACTTCAGAAGTGTGTTGCAGGCGATCAGCCGTAGTGAGCCAGACGAAATTTACAACTTGGCTGGCCAGAGTTCCGTCGGGCTTTCCTTCGAACAACCAGCAGAAACACTCGAGAGTATTGCAACAGGAACGCTCAACCTGCTTGAGGTGATTCGTTTTCTTGGCTCACCTGTCCGCTTCTACAACGCAGGCTCCAGCGAATGTTTTGGTGAGATCAGTGGTCTTGCTGCCGACGAAGGCACACACTTTCAGCCACGTAGCCCCTATGCGGTGGCCAAGTCGACGGCTCACTGGCTAGTCGCTAACTACAGAGCTGCATATGGACTCTTTGCCTGTACTGGAATTTTGTTCAATCATGAATCACCTCTGCGCCCACCCCGCTTTGTTACCCGAAAGATTGTTCAGGCGGCAGTGAGGATATCCCGAGGTGACAATAAGAAGCTGGTATTGGGAGATATGGGTATCCAGCGAGATTGGGGCTGGAGTCCAGAGTATGTCGATGCAATGTGGCGAATGCTACAAATAGACAAACCAGAAGATTTTGTTATCGCAACAGGCGAATCAAATTCTCTTGAAGATTTTGTCGCAGCAAGCTTCTCGGAAGTGGGGCTGGACTGGCACCAACATGTCGTTCAAGACCCAAAGTTGTTCCGTCCATCAGAGATTCGTCACAGTTGCGGGAACGCAGGTAAGGCACTAAATATGTTGAATTGGGAAGCGCATTTGAAAATGCGGGACGTGGTTCGAGAAATGATTCACCACGAGCAGCAGTTTTAACAATGCAAGCTGGTGTTGTCAAACTGTAAGCAATTGAAACGAGGTTGGAATGTTGCGCTCGGCAAAACAAAGTATCAAAAAATTTTTGAATGCGATGGGTATTGAGGCTCACCGCTTTCAACCAGAAACTTCCCCATTAGCGCGGCTGATGGCCGCCTTGCATGCTTTTAATATTGATCTTGTTATCGACATTGGTGCTAACGACGGTCAATTCGCCAAGGAATTGCGTGCAGGTGGTTATTCGGGCCGAATTGTTTCCTTCGAGCCCCTGACGATGGCTCACTGTCAGCTATTACAGGCAAGCAATAATGATTCAGCTTGGCAAGTGCATTCGCGGTGCGCGGTGGGTGAACGTCTTGGCGAGATCGAGCTAAACATTTCTGGAAATTCAGTCAGTAGCTCGATCCTCCCCATGCTTACAACCCATAGCAATGCGGCACCTGAATCGACCTATCTCGGCACTGAGACGGCCCCATTGACCACTGTGGATGAAGCTGTATTGCCCTACTTCGAGGGCGCGAAGGCACCGTTTTTAAAAATAGATACCCAGGGTTACGAATGGCATGTCCTCGATGGGGCGCTTGCAACACTGCCAAAAGTCCGCGGAATTCAAATGGAGCTATCCTTGGTTCCGTTGTATGAAGGCCAGCGTCTATGGAAGGAATGCATAGACCGTCTGGAGGCCGAAGGTTTTGTATTGTGGTCATTGCAACCAGTATTCGTTGATCCGGCGAATGGCCGCACACTTCAGTGGGATGGATTGTTTTTCCGGCCATGAACCCATGGCTCGGTGGACTGAGAGTGGGCAATCTAGCCATTCCTCTTGCGATCTTCATCGTTGCGCCACTTATCCATTTGGTGTTCTTTCATTACTTTCTCCCCAGCCACTTCGGGGGGCGTTCTGAGTTAATCACGGGTATTTTTTATGCACTATTGGTGCTATGGCTGCTTGCCACTGCCTTGGCGAATCGGCCTTACTGCAGATTTAAGTTAGACCAGGTCGATATCCTGTTTCTAGTTTTTCTAACAGGCATAGGTATTTCGGCTACGTTGTATGGCTTAAATCCATGGCTAAAATATGCCCCGTTTTTCATGGTGGCGCCCTATTTCGTGTCGAGGTTGCTTGATTTTCGAGAGCTCAGGGCCTTTTTCACAGCCCTTACCGCACTCTGCATTGTTGCAACTGTCCTTGTGTCCTCCGAGATTGCTGACACCTTCGGAAGGTCAGTGCTAAGGACTTACATTTCATTGTTTGGATATGATCACGGTGTTGTCGTTGCGAGCAATGTGTTGGGCATGCTGCTTGTTCTAGTGGTGGCATATTTAGCGTATCCGCGGAGATATAAGGTGTCGGTCAAAACTTGGGCTGCCATATTTATGCTGCCGTGGTTGGTTGCCCTGCTAGTCGATTTGCAGTCTCGCGCGGGCCTTTATGGAGCTCTTCTGGTCTCGGCTGTCTTGATTGTCCTGTCGAAAGAAAATCTGCGGGCACGAATGGCGCTAGCCGTCTATCTCTGTAGTGCAGTGATTGTGTCGGGGATCCTGCTTACTCCAGGTTCATCCAAGTTTCTGCTGGCTCCTGTTACTGAAAGCGCTTCAAGCTGGAACGATCAATCTTGGTCGTCGATGTCGTCAGTCCAGCAGCGCAAAGTATTGTATGCCACCGCCGTACGGGAGTTCGTTGCAAACCCGGTTGTGGGGGTAGGTGCAGGGCGCTTTGCTGAGGTCTCCGGCATTCCAGGTGCCTATCCACACAATTCGGTGTTACAAGCTTTCACGGAGCTTGGCGTTATCGGGGGAATCCTCTATACGGGAATTGCTGTGTTGTCGGTTTGGAGGCTTTTCGGATTGGTGAGAGGTAAGTCGGATGTAAGAGGGGAATTGGCTTGGTACGTTCTGGGGCTTTGGGCTTATTTATTTATGATCGAATTGGCGGGAGGAAACTATCTCATGTCAGCAAGTTTCTGGCTTGTGTCGGGCCTTGCAGTGTCATTGATCAAGAGTGGTGGCGAAACGGCTAATCGATCAGAGAGCAGTTCATTGTGATGTCCCAGCACTACCCCAGAATTTCCGTAATCACCCCTTCGTTTAACCAAGCGCAATTTCTCGAACGGACGATGTGCTCGGTGCTGGATCAGGGCTATCCCAATCTTGAATACATTGTTATTGACGGCGGATCGACTGATGGCAGCGTAGAGATCATCCAGAAATATGCTGACAGGCTGGCCTATTGGGTCAGTGAATCCGATCGGGGGCAGGCTCACGCCATAAACAAGGGACTGGAGAGGGCTACGGGTGACTGGGTCGGCTGGCAGAATTCGGATGATATTTTTTATCCTGATGCGTTCATGCAGGTGGTGCAGGCCGCTATTCGCTATCCGCAAGCGGAATTGATCATCGGCGATATGAACCTCATCGATGAGTTGGATAAAGTTATTCGGGAATTGATATATGTACGCCCAACCTATGAATCCTTGCTTGCAGAGGGCATGGTGTTAAGCAATCAGGCTGCTTTTTGGCGGCGAAGTCTGCATGCCAGAATCGGATGGCTCAATGAATCACTACATTATGGATTCGACTACGAATGGTTTCTGCGTGTGTTAAGGGAAACTGAGCATGCTGTACATGTGCAGGAATGTTTAGGAGCCTTGCGTTATCACGACGCGACCAAGACTAGCCGTAGCCAGACCCTGTTTGATGAAGAATATCGCGGCATTCTCGCTGGCAGGGGACAGCCTGGATGGAAAAAAAATCTTTATCGAGCCAGACGGATGCTCTTGACGCTGGCAGACGGTCATTTTTCGTATGTGCTTCGTGGCATCAAGCGTCGTGGTGCTGGCTTGGGCAAATGAAGGTTTCAGTGATCACTGTCTGCTTCAATAGTGCGCAAACCATCGAGAACACACTGCTTTCGGTTGCTGCACAGACGCACCCAGACATAGAGCACATCGTGGTGGATGGGGCTTCGACGGATGGCACGCTGGAGATAGTCGAGCGTCATGGAAAGCGTGTTGCCCGGCTGATTTCCGAGCCGGACCATGGCATTTACGATGCCATGAACAAGGGACTGGGTTTGGTCACGGGAGATGTCATTGGTTTTCTCAATGCTGATGATGTCTATGCGGACAACGGGGTGCTGGCGCGGGTGTCAGCGATCATGGAAAAGCAGAAGCTCGACGCCCTGTTTGGCGATGCCGAGTTCGTGAATCAGGCCCGACCCAATCAACCCTTGCGCCGCTACCGCTCAGATCGTTTTCATCCGGAACGCATAGCCTGGGGATGGATGCCTGCACATCCAGCTCTTTTCTTGAAGCGCAATTTGTATGAGCGCTTTGGGGTTTTCCGAACCCATTACCGGATTGCGGGTGATTTCGAGTTGGTAGCGAGGATGTTTCATGGCAATACCTTGGCCTACCGCCATATCCCCGAGGTGCTGGTACGGATGCGAACTGGTGGCATCAGCACGGGGGGATGGCGCAATACCCTTCTACTTAATCGAGAGGTGTTGCAGGCTTGTCGAGAGAATCACATCCCAACAAATCTCCTGAAAATTCTTTCAAAATATCCATCCAAGTTGCTCGAGTTTCTGCATAGATGAAGGTACTGGTTTCGGGTGCGAGCGGCTTTGTTGGCCGTGCATTGTGCGGTTATCTCAATACGCATGAGCATGTTGTGGTGCCTGCTGTGCGGGGTGCATCTGGCTTTGCGGGTGAGGTTGTCGTAGGCGATATCGGCGGCGCAACCGACTGGATGGCCGCATTGGCCGGTTGTGACGCAGTCGTCCACCTTGCCGCCCGTGTCCACGTCATGACCGACACATCACAAAACCCGCTGGCGTTGTACCGTGCAACCAACACCGAGGCCACGCTTAATCTTGCACGTCAGGCGGCACAAGCTGGGGTGAAGCGTTTCGTGTTCATCAGCACCATCAAAGTCAATGGCGAAGGGCGAGATACGCCGTATCGTGAAACTGATGGGCCCGCGCCCGAGGATGCCTATGCGATTTCCAAATGGGAGGCCGAGCAGGGCTTGCGGCAGATTGCTGAAGACACCGGGCTGGAGGTTGTCATCCTGCGACCGCCGCTGGTGTATGGGCCGGGAGTGAAAGCGAATTTCCAGCGGCTGATTCATATTGTTAAAAGGGGCTGGCCGCTGCCGCTGGGGGCGATTCGCAATCGGCGCAGCCTGTTGTATTTGGGCAATTTTGTCGATGCGATCCGGGTATGTGTGGAACACCCGGCTGCCGCAGGGCAGACTTTTCTACTGGATGATGGTGAGCCAGTTTCAACGCCGGAGTTGATCCGTGCGGTGGCGCGCGCTTTGGGACGTCCGGCACATTTACTGGCAATGCCGGTGTGGATGCTTGAAGCAGCAGGAACGCTACTGGGCAAGCGCGCTGCTGTGGCGCGGCTAACGGGTTCGTTGTTCGTGGATAGTTCAGCGATCCGGTCGCGCCTGGGTTGGCGGCCGCCGTATTCAATGGCAGCGGGATTGTCGCAACAGTGGCGGCACTAAAATGAACTGGCTAGTTGTGCTTGCTTCCTTTGCCATTTGCTGGCTTGCGCTGGCCGGGTTGCTGCGGCGCGGTCGCCTGCCGATGGACCATCCCAATGCGCGTTCGCTGCACGAGACGCCGACGCCGCGCGTGGGTGGCCTGGGCATCATGGCGGGAGTGGCGGTGGCCAGCGTGTGGTTGGCCGGCGGCATCTTGCTGCCGGTAATGTTGGCGGCCTTTTCCCTCGCTGCCCTGTCACTGCTGGACGACATGCGTGGCTTGCCGGTGGCGCTGCGCTTTCTTGCGCATTTTGTTGCGGCCACGGCATGTTTGTTGGCGCTTGGGCTGACGGGATGGGCGCTAGTGGGCGCGGTGCTTGGCGTTGTCTGGATGACTAATCTCTACAATTTCATGGATGGCGCGGACGGGCTGGCGGGCGGCATGGCGGCAATCGGATTCGGCGCGCTGGCGCTGGCAGCGTGGCTGGGCAATGCGCCGGAACTCGCTGCATTGTGCGCGGCGATTGCAGCGGCGGCGCTGGCATTTTTGCGCTTCAATTTTCCGCCCGCACGGATATTCATGGGTGATACTGGATCGATTCCTTTGGGGTTTCTGGCGGCGGTGCTCGGCATTTTTGGCGCGCAGCAGAATGTATGGCCGTGGCTGTTTCCGCTACTGGTGTTTTCGCCCTTCATCGTCGATGCCAGCGTGACACTTGCACGACGCGGATTGCGTGGCGAAAAAATCTGGCAGGCGCATCGTTCGCATTATTATCAGCGCGTGGTGTTGCTGGGTGCGTCGCACCGCCAGCTGGCCTGGGCGGCCTACGCGTTGATGCTGGCAAGTGCTGTGCTGGCATTCGTACTGTGGCGCGTGCCGCAGCACACGGCATCACTGTTTATACTTGCGGCCGCAATCTATCTGCTTGTTTTTCTGACTATCGACCGGCGCTGGCATCGACTCCGCAATGAATCTTAATCCCCGCACCCTCGCCATCATCCTGCACGACATTCTGGTCGCAGCACTGGCCTGGCTGGGCGCGTACTGGCTGCGCTTCAATCTCGCAATGCCGTCCGAGTTTCAGGATGCTGCGCTGTCCACGCTGCTCTGGGTGGTGCCGCTGCAGGCCGTGGTGTTCTGGCGCTTTGGCCTGTACCGCGGCATCTGGCGCTTTGCCAGCCTGCCCGATCTCAAGCGCATCGTGCTGGCGGTTGGACTGGCGGCTGTGATGGTGCCGGTGGTGTTGATCCTGTTCCGCATCGACGCGGTGGTGCCGCGTTCGGTTTTGATACTCGATCCGTTACTGTTGCTGATCGTGATGGGGGGGAGCCGTCTGGCCTACCGTGCCTGGAGGGAACATCGCCTCGCCAGTGTGTTGCATCCTTCCAGCCGTCCGGTGCTGGTGGCGGGGGCGGGTTCGGCAGCGGATTTCTTGCTGCGCGAACTGGCACGTAACCCCGCTGGCTTTCATGTGGTCGGGCTGCTCGACGACAGCCGCAGCAAGCAGCGCCGGCTGGTGCAGGGCATCCCGGTATTGGGCGCACTGGATGAGGTGGCGATCCATGCGCGCAAGATGGACGTGCAGGACATCGTGTTGGCGCTGCCGTCGGCCGCCCACGAAGTGCGCAAGCGCATCACCCAGATCAGCGCCGATGCCGGCTTGAATGTGCTGACGATTCCGTCGCTCGAAGATCTGGTGGCGGGGCGGGTATCGGTGGCCAGTTTGCGCCGCATCGAACTGGATGATTTGCTGGGGCGCGATCCGGTGGCGCTCGACGACAGTGGTTTGCATCAGTTGCTGACTGGGCAGACGGTGATGGTCACCGGTTCGGGCGGCTCGATCGGGTCCGAACTGTGCCGCCAGATTGCGCACTTTGCGCCGGGCAAGCTGGTGCTGTTCGAGCAGTCTGAGCTGGCCCTGTATTCGATGGAACAGGAATTGCCTCAGCGTTTCCCAGGCGTGCAGATCGTGCCGGTGATCGGCGACGTCAAGAACGCAGTCTGGGTCAACCAGGTGATGGCTGAACATCGCCCTGCCGTGGTGTTCCATGCCGCCGCCTACAAGCATGTGCCGTTGATGGAAAACAGCAATGCCTGGGAAGCGGTGCGCAATAACGTGCTGGGTACGCAAGTGGTTGCAGCAGCAGCACAGGCACATGGCGTGGGCAAGTTCGTGATGATTTCCACCGACAAGGCGGTCAACCCGACCAATGTCATGGGGGCGACCAAGCGGCTGGCCGAGATGGTCTGTCAGGCGATGCAGCAGGCGAATGGCACCCGATTCGTGTCAGTGCGTTTTGGCAATGTGCTTGGCTCGTCCGGCAGCGTGATCCCCAAGTTTCAGCAACAGATCGAGGCGGGCGGGCCAGTGACGGTGACGCACCCCGACATCACGCGCTATTTCATGTCGATTCCCGAAGCCGCGCAACTGGTGTTGCAGGCCGGGCTGATGGGCAAGGGCGGCGAGATCTTCGTGCTCGACATGGGCGAGCCGGTGAAAATCGCCGAACTGGCCAAGCTGATGATTCGGCTGTCGGGCGCAGACGTCGATCGCATTCGCATCGAATACACCGGCCTGCGCCCCGGCGAAAAACTCTACGAAGAACTGCTTGCCGATGACGAATCGACCTTGCCCACGCCGCATCCCAAACTGCGCGTGGCTCAGGCGCGCGCGGCCAATGTGGACTGGCATGCCGAATGTCTGGCCTGGCTGGCACATGCTGATCCGCACGACGAAGCCACAGTCAAACGCCAGCTGAAAACCTGGGTGCCGGAATACCAGCCGGAGACGGTGTGAGCCTTCAGCGGCGTGGCGTGCGCGCCAGTTGTTCGTACAGATCCAGCGTTTGATCCAGCATCTCCCGTAGCGGAAAGAAGTCGCCAGCCGGAACCGCGGGGAGGGATTGCAGCAGTTGCGCGACACGCTGGAAGGTGTCGTCGATGCGGCCAAGCGGCAACAGCCCGGCTGGATAAATCGTCCGCAAAATTTCACCCACACCGCCGTGGTCGTAACCCGCAGTCGGCACGCCCAGTCGCAGCGCTTCCAGCGTGGTGCGGCCAAACGATTCGGGCTGGGTGGACAGTGACAACACCAGATTCGACATCGCCAGGATGTTTTTCAAATCGTCGCGCTGGCCGGTGAAACTGATGTTGTTCTCCAGTTCCATGCTGCGTACGCGGTAGCGCAACTTGTGCAGATAGCGCTGCTTGGACGCAGACGCACCACCCGCGATCAGACCATGCACAGGCAGTCCACGTCGCTTGAGCCGCGCAATCAATTCGATCAGGTCTTCGTGCCCTTTCAGCCGCGTGATGCGGCCCGGCAGGGTGAGCAGCAGCTTGCCGGCCGCTTGTGGAAACTGGGCAAAAAATGCCTGCTGCCAGACTGGGTCGGGTTTCCAGCCGTGCGGATAGGCCGCACCATCAACACCACGATGGATTACCTGCACATGCCACGGCAGCGTGTCGGGGTATTCGCTCAGGATGTAATCGCGCACGGTATTCGATACAGCAATCACCCGTTCGCCGCGCGTCATGATGCCGCTGTAGCGATTGACGCCATACAGGCCATGCACGGTGGTGATGAAGCGCGGGCGCGTGGCCGGGTTCATGCCGCGCCACGCGAAATACGCGATCCATGCAGGCACACGCGAACGCGCGTGAAGAATGTCGACCTTTTGCTCCAGCAGGAATTTGCGCAACTTGCCGACCAGTAGCAGCGTTTTGAAGCGCTTGTGGCCAATCGGCCAGGCGAAGTGCTCGCCTCCCGCTGCAACCAGGGACGGCACCTGCCGTCCACCGGCCGACATCACCAGTGCGTGGTGGCCGCGCGCCACCAACGCTTGCGCGATCTCGAGCGTGCCGCGTTCCACCCCGCCTGATTCGAGCGCAGGCAGCAGTTGCAATACCGTCAGTTTTTTTTCTTCAGCCATTCCAGAATCCATGCGGCGCAGCGGTCAGCCTCGGCCAGCGGTTGCGTGTTGGGGTTTAATTTTTCATGTGCACACCAGCTTGCAAAGCGCGTGATGCGACGGGCATCGGCGAGGCGTGAAATCGCCCAGCCGACGCGGCTTCTTGGGTTGACCGGCAGATCAAACACGCCGACATCGGCACCTGCCGACAGGGCTTCGTAAACCATCGAGGCGCTGTCTGGTGTGACCCACACCGCGTCGCTGTGAGCGAATTGATCGGGCAACCAGTCGGGTGGGGTGGCCGTATGGGGAACGACAGTCAGCCTGGGGTGCGCCGGCAGTATTGACAGAAAATCCGTTGGCGTACGGCGCGAAGTGGTCAGTGTCCAGTGCATGCCGGGCGTGCGCGCCAGGATGCTTTTGATCTGCACCTGTATTGCATCGCTATCCCATTCGAAATGCGACGAGACCCCGCCAATCAGGATCAGCCCGCGTTCCGGGTTGCGTACGCTAGATGGGCGAATGCGATTGAGCGCACCCTCGGTCACCAGCGTATGCGCATCAGCCGCGACGCCATCGTGCTGCGGCAGGATGCACAGGTCGAACCAGCGGCGCGGCAGGCTTGGCTTCATCAATACCACAGCGCGGCCACCGCGAGCGCGCCGTGCCGCCAGCAGCGTCAGATGCGTGGCATGCCCTGCGCCGACGATCAGATCGGGGACGGGCTGCGTTTGATCCGGCGAGATTTTGAACAGCAGCATTAGCCAGGCGCGCCAGGCGGGCAGGGCAGTCAGGCGGTGAATGCGGGCAGGGGTCGCCCACGCCAGCGCCTCGGCCAGCCCCAGTGATTGGTTGACATGCCCGGGTTTGCCATCGCTGATGACCCAAACGTTGAGCGCAGGCATCACGGCAGATTCAGTCACGGTGCCGGGAGAGACGATTCATGGAAGGGAATGCGGGTCGCGGCTTGAAGCATGCAGAGGGGGGTACAGGCGGGGTGCGCAAAGTGTAAGGCAAGTCGCTTGCATGCAACGCCTAGCGGCCCGGAATCCAGCGCCGTTCAAGTGCAGCCTGCCAGCTATAAGGCGTTGGGTCGAACGCCGGGGACGTGTCATCCATCAATGCCACCAGCAGTTCTGCCGATGCCGGCGCAAGCGTCACTCCGTAGCGGTAATGCCCGGCATTGATGAACACATTCTCAAAATCCGGATGCCGGTCGATGATCGGAATGTTGTCCGGCGAACCCGGCCGCAATCCCGCCCAATGCTGCACCGGTTGCACATCCGCCAGCGCAGGCAACAGTTCGGCGGCTTCAGCGTGCAGCCGCAGCCGCGTGGCGCCATCAGTCGATTTGTCAAAACCAACATCTTCCAGCGTGCTGCCCACCAGCACATGGCCGTCCCGGCGTGGAATCAGATACAGCCCGTTGCGATACACAATCGTGTCGAGCACGCCGGGTTCCAGTTTGAACAGCAGCATCTGCCCGCGAATCGGGCGGATATTGGGCGCGGCAGGCAGGTTCGGCAACGCAGAACCTGCCCAGGCACCCGTGGCCACCACAAACTGGTCTGCCATATACGTACCCTTTAACGTGTGAACAGCCACCATGCGTCCGCCTTGGCTGGAAACCGACTCGACCGCGCAATGCGTGTGAATGACTCCGCCCAGTCGGGTAACCGCTTCGCGCAATGCCATTACTAGGCGTGGATTGCGAACCTGGGCGATGCCGGGTAGCCAGAGGTTGTCACGGGATTGCGTGAGGTCACGCTGCGCGGCCAAGCCATGAGCATGGCACCAGGCAAGTGCGGTATCCGGCTCTGCCACCTCCCGCGCCTGCATCCCGCAGCGCCAGTATTCGGCGTGCATCCCGGATTGCGCTTCAATAGCCGCGATCCAGTCTGAATAGGCAGTCATCGAACGGAGCGCCAGCCTGGATAAAGGCTCGGTGTAATCCCACGGCAATAGCGGCGACAGAATGCCGCCGCCTGCCCAAGAGGATTCGGCTCCGGCTTCGCCGCGTTCCAGAAGCGTCACGCTATAGCCACGCTGAAGAAGAGCCCGCGCAACGCTCAAGCCTGATACCCCCGCACCTAAAACGATGGCGGACGCATTCGATTTCAGCGTGGTTAGTTCATGCACAGGCAGTGCCTACAACTAAAGTTGTATAGATGCGGCATCCGTAGCATGGCAAGTTGTATCCCCGAAATGAAAAAACAAAGGGGATGGAAATGGGCAGACGTGGATTCACACTGGTCGAATTGCTGGTTACTTTGGCGGTGGGGGCGATTTTATTGGCGATTGCTATTCCGGGCTATGCCTTTCTGGCAAATACCAATAAATTGGCGGCCGTGACTAACGAACTGGTTGTCGCTTTGCAGTTGGCAAGGTCTGAAGCGGTCAAGCGCGGCCAGCGCGTCACTGTCTGCAAAAGCGCCAATGCATCAAGCTCAAGCGCGAGTTGCAGCAACGCGGGGGGATGGCAACAGGGCTGGCTGGTTTTTGTTGATTTTGGTGCCTGGGGCGTAGTGGAGTCATCTGATACCGTGATCCATGTTTATGGTGGCGCTCCCAATGCCATCATTACCGCGGTCAACTTCAGTCAATTTGTCAGTTATTTGCCGGATGGCAGGAGCAAGGGATCATTCGGTTTGCCAAACGATGCGATGCGCGTGTGCCTGGCAGGCAATGCGCGCAAGGTCATCGTGAACAAGACAGGGCGAGTTCGGCTTGAAAGTGCAGGCTGCTGAGTTCCCGGACATACTGGTGGGGTGGTGGCAAGTCTGCTTCAAATCCTGCGTCTCGCCTCTGATTAATTCCATGTGTTCGGTCAAATCCGCCGTTTGTCGGCAATGTCTGGCATGCAATCAAGAGTGTGGCTACGGTTCGACTCATGGAAAAACTGCATACAACGCGCATGCGCAACGGATTTACGCTGATCGAGTTGCTGGTCACGATGGCGGTAGCCGCCATTCTGCTGTCAATTGCTGTACCAAGTTATCAAAGCTTTGTTTTGAATGGCCGTATGTCGTCGCAGAGCAATGACCTCCTGTCGGCCTTGCAAATCGCACGTAGCGAAGCGGTCAAGCGCAGCACCCGGGTGAGCGTATGCAAGGGGTCCGGCGGTGCTTGTGTGGCAGGCGGGACGTGGGCGCAGGGCTGGATGGTGTTTACTGACGGCGGCGTGGCCGGCACGGTGGATGGCACGGATCAGCCCATACAGGTGTTTCCCGCGCTGAGTGGAACCAGTACCGCAACTGCGACTGCCAACGTCGCCAATTTTATTTCTTATCTGCCGTCTGGTACACCCAGTCTGACTGCTGTGGCGAGGTTCACGGTGTGCCCAGGCGTCGCAGGCGTGAATGGGCGTGATGTTGAAATTGTTACAGCGGGGCGCGCGCGTATCGTCAACCCGGCCGCCGTGTGTCCCTGAGGAAAAACCATGCGTCAAAAAGGCTTTACCCTGCTCGAAGTGATGGTCGCCATGCTGGTGTTATCAATAGGCTTGCTCGGGCTTGCCGGATTGATGGCATCCAGTCTGCGCAATAACCACAGCGCCTACTACCGTTCCCAGGCCACTTGGCTTGCTTACGACGTGATGGATCGGATGCGCACAAATCGCCCGAACGCGGCAGGTTACGTTGTTGGCATACCTGGCGCATCGGCAGCAGGTGGACTGGCCGGTGCCGATGTCGCCGACTGGAAAGCCATGATTGCCAACGCTTTGCCCGAAGGCGATGGTGAGGTTGCCATCAATGCGGCGGGTGAAGTGACCGTGGGCATCCAGTGGAACGACGCGCGCGGAACGGGCGGTGATGCTGCACAAAAATTCACAGTGAGGAGCCGGTTATGAGCATGCGTTCAACCTCCTCGGGATCGGGTCAGCGCGGTTTCAGACTGGTCGAACTCATGATTGCTATCACCCTGGGTTCGCTTGTGGTGGCTGGGGTGGGCTATCTTTACCTGGGCAGCCGCCAGTCGTTCCGGAATACTGAAAACATGGCACGCATGCAGGAAAGCGCGCGTTATGCCCTGGATACCATGGCGCGTGACATACGCATGGCCGGGTCGCTTGGGTGCACCAGTCTGGTCGAAGCTGCGCCCACACT
>MGZO01000122.1:8562-26757 GCA_001802655.1 Hydrogenophilales bacterium RIFOXYD1_FULL_62_11 | reverse complement strand
ATGTGAACGCTGTGGTGGGTGGGGATGTGGGCATCGATCCGCCAGGCGTGCCGGGTGGCGCGCGCGTAGCGGGCGATGCGATATCGGTTTGGGGGGCGCAAGCCAGCAGCGTCACGCTGGCGTCGCTCACCGCCGGTGCCAATCCCTATGCGTACAAGGTCAACGACATCCTGGCCGTCGTCACCTGTCGACCGGCTGCGGATGCGCCCCCTGTGGGCACCTTGCGTTCAGCGCCGGCCGACCTCACCACGCTGCCCGGCGCACCTGCCGACGAAGTCATGGAATTCGACCGGTTCGCTTACTACATCGCCAACAACCCGGCAAACATCCGGTCGCTGTACCGCGCCAGCATCAACGATGGCGGGGGCGCGGAACTAGTCGAGGGCGTAGAGGACATGCAAATCATGTACGGCGTCGATACCACCGCAGTTCCTGATCGGGTCGCAGATGTTTACCAGACGGCGGCTGCGGTTGCCGACTGGACGCGGGTCGTCAGCGCACGCATCAGTTTGCTGATGGCTAGCCCGGACAACAATCTGACCCCCTCCGCGCAGACCTATCGCATCGACACCGACGACGACGGCACACCCGATGCAGTTGTGGCGGGTGACCGGCGCATTTATCAAACCTTCTCTACCACGGTAGGGATTCGCAACCGCTTGCAATAAGAGGATGAAAATGAATATCCCGACTTCAGCCAGCTTCGCCAGCATGCGCGTACGGCAACAGGGCGTGGCGCTCATCACCGGGCTGATCTTCATGGTCGTGCTTACGCTCATCGTTCTCGCGTCCATGCGCGGCAGCATTCTGGAAGAAAAAATGGCAGGCAACTCCCGTAGCCAGAATCTGGCGTTCCAGGCCGCCGAGGCAGGTCTGCGCGCGGGTGAACAGGCTTTGAATTCCCCAGTGGATCCGGCAACCGGGCCGGGCTACTTCGATATCGGCGTCGTGCCGACCGGGGTCGCCAGCACGGATGACTGGAAAACAACGTTTGTCTGGGGCGGCGCGGCCAATCCCGGCTTGGTTTACCCGGGCGTCGAAAGCGTCCAGTACGTCATTGAAAAACTGTCGCTCAGAACCGGGACCGGCGGCAACGACGACCTGGGCTACACCCCCCAAAGCGGCAATCCGCGCGATGGCCTGTATCGCATCACTGCGCGTGCGGTTGCATCCGGCAATGCGCCGGTCATCCTGCAATCGATCGTCAACATCGAACAACCGTAAAGAGGTGAATCATGACTAAACCGGCTATTAACTATCTGCCCCTGAAACGCCTGGTGCTGGCGGCAGCCGTCATGCTCCCCTTGTCGGCGCAAGCGCTCGATCCGAATCTCGCACCACATAACGTGCCGCTGTTTCTCTCCACAGGCGTGTCGCCCAATTTCGTGATCACGCTGGATGACTCGGGGAGTATGGCTTGGAGTTTCGTCCCCGATTCCATCTGCGTTTCGACTACTCGGGATGCAGGTTGTGATGCCAAGGAACGCAGGTTTAAATCGTCGACTTTCAATCCACAGTATTACAACCCCAATATCCGCTATCTGCCGCCGCTTGATGCCAACGGGGTAGAGTTGACCACGTCTTTTGGTACCGCCTGGCGCAACGGATTTTACACAACGCATGGGTCGATTGATCTTGATACGCAATACAGACCTCAAACTTCTTTCTACGCAACAGGAACAGGTTCGTCTGGGTACAGCGGCAGATTTGCCAGGCATGCTAATGGCGGTACGAATATCGGAGATGACATTGGTTCGGGAAAATTCTTCGGCAACATAGGTGAAACTGCCGAAACAAAAGCTTATTACTACAACTTTGTGTCTGGTTTATCCGGTTGTGACGGCACGATCGGCGACGACGATTGCTACCAGCCTGTTTTTGTAACCGCCACCTCCGGACCCGCCACAGCCGACATCAGCGGCGACGGCATCATCAATGCTGCAGATCAGGACGAACGGCAGAATTTCGCCAACTGGTATTCGTTTTATCGTACCCGCAATCTGGCTACCATGACTGCGGCGTCGCGTGCTTTCCAGGACATCACGCCGGAAATGCGCGTGGCTTGGCAAGCGTTGAACACCTGCACTACTTTCGGAACGACATGTACGGGTTGGAACACTGCCACCAGTGCCCGCACAGATAACCGTATTCGGCGTTATACCGCCGCGCATAAAGCGGATCTTTACAAGTGGCTGTTCAGGTTGCCCGCAGATGGCGGGACGCCTCTCCGCCAGGCGCTGGGCAAGGCAGGCGAGTATTTTAAGGATCCATCGGGGACAGATAGCCCGTATGCCTTTGATCCGCAAGTCGACGACGATGCTGCCAAGCGCTATTCCTGCCGCGCCAATTTCAGCATGGTGATGACGGACGGCACCTGGAATGGCAACAACGCAGGGGGCACGATTAAAAGCGACAGCACGGCGGTCGCTCTGCCCGATATATTCGATACGTCATGTCCGGCAGGCACGCCCAACTGTGTGGCCTCGCCGGGGTATACCCCTGTTGCACCATTCAAGGACACAAATTCTGACTCGCTCGCCGATGTCGCCTTTCATTACTGGGCGACGGATTTGAATACCAGCTTGAAAAACGATGTGCCCCGTTTCCCTTCCACTCTTGACAACGTGGACGCAGCCACTTTGACGGCTGCTTATTGGAATCCCAAAAACAACCCGGCCAAATGGCAGCACATGGTGACCTACACGGTGGGACTCGGCCTCACCCGGACGCTCGACACTACGACGCCGAAACTAAAGTGGGACGGCGATCCGCACAGCTCCAATATGACGACCAGCAGCTACAAGGAACTGGAAGCGGGCACCTTGAACTGGCCGAGTACAGCTGCGGCGACAGCGCCAGGCAAGGTTGCAGATTTGTGGCACGCCGCGTTGAATAGTCGTGGCAAATTTTTCAGTGCGGAAGATCCGGAAACCCTGAACAAGTCGCTGAAGTCGATTGTCAACGACGTTGCATCCAAGGTCGGGTCTGCCTCCTCGATTGCGGCCAACTCCAAGCGTCTGGAATCCAGCACGCGTATCTATCTGGCCAGTTTCGACTCCAACGACTGGTCGGGTGAACTGGAGGCGATTCCGCTTGATCCGATTACGGGATTGCCAGGCACCCCGGTCTGGGCCGCGAACGCAAACCTCCCCGCGCCCGCAGCACGCAATATCTGGACCACCAGCGGTGGCGCTGCGACCAGCTTTACCGGAGCGTTTGGCGGAACACTGACCTCAGATGTGGTCAATTACTTGCGCGGCATCAAAACGAATGAGTTGCCTTCCGGAACGTTTCGCAGCCGCACCAAGGTGCTGGGCGATATCGTGAATTCCGACCCGGTTTTTGTCGGAGGGGAAAACTTCCGGCTTGAAGTCATCCCGGCCTACGTAACCAGCTACCCGGCGTTTGTTAGCAGCAAGAGCACGACCAACATGATTTATGTAGGGGCCAACGATGGCATGCTGCACGGGTTCGATACGGCTACCGGCGTGGAGAAATTTGCTTATGTCCCAAGTGAACTACACAGTTCATTGGCCGACCTGACCGATGTTACGTACCCGTCCAACCACAAGTATTTTGTCGATGGAGCCGCCGGGTTTGGTGACGCATATTGGAGCGGAACCTGGCGCACGGTTTTGATTGGAACGATGGGTGCGGGCGGTAAATCGGTATTTGCGCTCGACGTGACCAATCCGAATGCCATGGATGGAACCAAAGTGCTGTGGGAGTTCAATGGCGGCGCGCATGCGAGCAAGATGGGCTTCATTCCCGGACCTGCAGCGGTGGCACCATTTGCCGATGGACATTTCTACGCGGTGTTCTCCAACGGCTACGACAGTACCGATAATCAGGCAGGACTGTTCCTGGTGCGAGTAGATGATCCGTCGATTTACTACTTTATCGATACCAAATACGGCACGGCCATCGCGGAAAATGGCTTGTCCACCCCCAAGCTGGTTGATCTGAACAACGACCGCATCATCGATGCGATTTACGCAGGCGACATGCAGGGCAACGTCTGGAAGTTCGACGTGACCGACAGCTCTGCGGTGAACTGGAGAATCGCACACGGCACGGTGGCCGCACCCAATCCGATGTTCGTGGCAATGGATGGAACCGGCGGCACCGCCGTGCGGCAGCCGATCCAGTCGCAACTGGGTGTGACCGGCCCACCGAGTGGGGTTGCGGGCGACGCCATGGTGTATTTTGGTACGGGGCGTTATTTCGTAAACGGCGATGCCGTTGCGACCGATAAACAGTCGTTCTATGGCGTGCTGGATGATGGCAGCTTGACCAGTTATTCGACCAGTTATGGCAGAAGTGACCTGTGGACGCAGAGCATTATTTACCAGGCCATCGTTGGTACCCAAGAGGTGCGGGTAACAAGCAACACCCCCGCAAACTGGACAACCAAAAAAGGCTGGGTGATGGATCTCGTGCCTCCGGGTGGCGCGCTCAAGGGTGAACGGGTCATCTCTCCCCCTCTGTTGCGGTTTGGTCGTGTGATTTTCAATACGCTGGAACCTAGTGTGAATGATCCCTGCCTTCAAGGCTCAAGCTGGCTCATGGAGTTGGACGCAGAGACAGGTGGCAACTTGAGCTATGCGGCACTGGATATCAATGGCGATGGTCAGTTTGATTCAGGTGACATGATTAACTACACCCTTAGCGGATCTGCACTAACCAGCGCGCCAGCGGGCGTGAAATCGGGCACGATGACACTCAACCAGCCGACGGTGGTGACTGCCGGCAGCAAGGAGTACAAGTTCAGCTCGAACGTGGGTAAGGGGATAGGCGTGATTACCGAGAAAAGCGGGTCGTCTGCGGGTCGGACATCGTGGCGGCAGATTCAGTAGTTGGCTCGGATCCAGAGGAAAATATTCATGAAAACCTATTTTTGCCGAATTCGCGACAACCGGGCTTCGAGTCGGGGCTTCACGCTGATTGAATTGATGATCGCGGTGGCCATCATCGGCATCCTGGCATCGATTGCCTACCCCAGCTACACGCAGTACGTGCAGCGCGCGAACCGGGCGGAAGCACGTGCAATGTTGCTCGAAAATGCCCAGTTTCTGGAACGCAATTACACCACGGCAAATCGCTACGATATGACAAGCGGTGGGGTGGCGATTAATGATGCAAGTCTGCCGAAGCAACAAAGTCCTGAAAATGGCGCTGCGCGATACAGCTTGACCGTTGCCACGGGAGCGGCACCCGCGCAAACGTACACGCTATCGGCTACGCCAACTGGAACCATGGCGGGTGATGCGTGTGGTACGTTTACTTATACAAATTCAGGCTTGCAGGGTCTTGCCGGAAGTCCGACCCTGACGGTCGCGGAGTGCTGGGGAAGATAATGGGCAGGGCACAGTTGCACTGCCAACTTGCTCTGTGAGATTACCCGAGGCCCTTCGGCAAGGCGAAGGCCACTTTCTCCTGCACGCCATCCAGATTAGCCACCGACTCAATCCCCAACTGTTTCAATTGCTCGATCACTGCGCGCACCAGCACTTCGGGTGCTGATGCGCCCGCAGTGAGGCCAACCCGATTTTTACCTGCCACCCAGCCGGGTTGTATTTCCGTTGCGTTGTCCACCATGTAAGCCGGTACGCCCAGGTTCTCGGCAACTTCCCGCAACCGGTTCGAGTTCGAGCTGGTTGGCGACCCTACAACGATCACCACATCGCATTGCTTCGCCAGCGCCTTGACCGCATCTTGGCGGTTTTGCGTGGCGTAGCAGATGTCGTCTTTTTTCGGGCCGGTGATGGCGGGGAAGCGTGCCCGCAGGGCATCCACCACGCGTGCGGCGTCGTCGACGGATAACGTGGTCTGGGTGACGTAGGCGAGCTGGTCGGGATTGTTTACCTGCAGGGTGTCAACGTCGCCAGGCGTTTCGACCAGATACATGCCGCCCTCCGACTGCCCCAGCGTGCCTTCGACTTCGGGGTGGCCTTTGTGGCCGATCATCACGATTTCGAATCCCTTGTCGCGCATTTTGCTGACTTCGACGTGGACTTTGGTGACGAGTGGGCAGGTGGCGTCGAACACGTTGAGCCCGCGCGCTTCGGCTTCGGCACGTACGGCTTGCGAAACGCCGTGGGCGCTGAAGATGACGGTTGAGCCCGTAGGGACATCGGCCAGTTCGTCGACAAAAATCGCGCCTTTGTTCTTGAGGTCGTTGACGACGAAGGTGTTGTGGACGACTTCGTGACGCACGTAAATCGGTGCGCCGAATTTTTCCAGGGCGCGTTCGACGATGGCGATGGCGCGGTCGACGCCGGCACAGAAGCCGCGTGGGTTGGCGAGCAGGATGGTGGGATGCATGGGCGGCGGCTTTGGCTTAGAGAATGTCGACAATTTCGACTTCGAATTCGATGGATAAATCGGCGAGCGGGTGGTTGAAATCGACTTTTACCGCATTGTCACCCACTTCGAGAATGTGTCCGGCCAGGGTTTCGCCGTTGGGCATGGCGAATTCGACCAGTTGATCGACTTCGAGCGTGATGTCGGCAGGCACATCGGATTTGGGCAGGGTCTGGATCAGGTCAGGCCGGCTGTCGCCAAAGGCCTGCCAGGGTTCGAGCAGAAACACATGCCGTTCTCCGGGAACGAGGTCGATCAACCATTGCTCCAGGGTAGGGGCCAGCGTGCCATCGCCGAGGGTGACGGTTTCTGGCTGGGCGTCGTCGAAATTCGAAATGACGTCGTCGCCGCCCCGCGGACGCAAGGCGTAGCGCAGCCGGAAGGTGTCACCGGGATTGAGCGTGCGTGTGGTCATGCTGCCTTGTCCGGCGTGGCGGGTTTGCTGGTGAGGCTGTCCCAGATCAACAGACCCGCACCGACAGTGATGGCGGAGTCGGCGACGTTGAAGGCGGGCCAGGCAAAACTGCGGTAATAGAAATACAGAAAGTCCACGACATGTCCGAGCACCACGCGGTCGATTACGTTGCCGAGTGCGCCGCCCAATAACAAGGCGAGCGCGAACGCCATGCGTGGCTGCCCGGCGTGCAGCTTGAGCAGGCGCACGATGATGACGGTGGCAATGACGCCGATGGCGATGAAGAACCAGCGTTGCCAGCCACCTGCGTCAGCGAGAAAGCTGAACGCAGCGCCACTGTTATAAACCAGTACCAGTGAAAAGAACGGCAGGACCGGCACGACTTCCTGATAGTCGAGCATGGATGTCACCCAGAACTTGGTGAGGTGGTCGGCGATGATGACCGCCAGGGCGATGCCGAGCCATTTGCACATGGCGGGGTTGAGGAAATCACGCATGGTTGCGTGCCTCGCCTGCGGTCGTCAGGTTGCTGACGCAGCGCCCGCACAAACCGGGGTGATCGGCGTGCGTGTCAACGTCGTCACGGTAGTGCCAGCAGCGTTCGCATTTTTTCGCGGCGCTCGGCGTGACTTCGATGCGGTCGGACTCGGCGGCCAGCAGGCGTGCCTGTGAGGTGATCAACACGAAACGCAGGTCGTCGCCCAGCGAGGCCAGCAACGCGTGGGTGTCGGGGTTGGCATGCAGGGTCACTTCGGCCTGCAATGACGAGCCGATGCCGCCAGCGGCGCGCACGGTTTCCAGGTCCTTTTGTACCTCGGCGCGGACCGCGCGGATGCGCGTCCAGCGGTCGAGCAAGTCGACTGGGTCGGTTTGTTCGGGGAGGGTGTGCCAAGTGTGCAGAAAAACCGAATCGTCGCTTGCCAGCTGCGTCCACACTTCTTCGCCGGTGAACGACAAAATCGGTGCCATCCAGCGCGCCAGTGCATGGGTGATGTGGAACAGCGCGTTCTGTGCGGCGCGGCGCGCACGGCTGTCGGCGCCGCAGGTATAAAGGCGGTCTTTCAGAATGTCGAGGTAGAAACCCCCGAGGTCTTCCGAGCAAAAGGCCTGCAGCTTTTGCGCGACGAAATGGAATTCGTAGGCGTCGTAATGCGCCTGCAGTTCGCCTTGCAGCCGGCGGGTCAGCGCCAGCGCGTAGCGGTCGATTTCCAGCCAGTCTTCAACCGGCAGCGCGTGCGCTTGCGGATCGAAGTCGGACAGATTGGCGAGCAGGAATTTCAAGGTATTTCGAATCCGGCGATAGCTTTCCACCACGCGCTTGAGGATTTCGTCGGAGATGGTCAGCTCGCCGGAGTAGTCGGTGGTCGCCACCCACAGCCGCAGGATGTCGGCGCCGTACTGGTCCATCACCTTTTGCGGGGCGATGACGTTGCCCTTCGACTTGCTCATCTTGTGGCCCTTGCCATCGACGACGAAGCCGTGAGTGAGCAGCGCCTTGTAGGGTGCGTGGCCGTCGGTCGCGCAGCCGGTGAGCAGGCTCGACTGGAACCAGCCGCGATGCTGGTCCGAGCCTTCCAGATACAGGTCGGCAGGGTGCGCCAGTTCGGGGCGGCGCTTCAGCACGCAGGCGTGGGTGACGCCGGAGTCGAACCACACATCGAGCGTGTGGCCCGTCTTGTTGTAGTGCGCGGCGTCGTCGCCCAGCAACTCGGCCGGGTCGAGTGCAAACCAGGCCTCGATGCCCGCCTGCTCGACGCGCTGGGCGACCACTTCGAGCAATTCCAGGCTGCGTGGATGCAGCGTGCCAGTTTCCTTGTGGGTGAAAAACGGCATCGGCACGCCCCAGTTGCGCTGGCGCGACACGCACCAGTCGGGGCGGTTCCTGATCATCGCCTCCAGCCGCGCGCGACCCCAGCTCGGGAAGAACTGCGTGGCATCAACCGCCTCCATCGCCTGCTCGCGCAACGTCCCCCCCTGACCCCCGACCCCTAAATCCTGACCCCTGGAATCCATCCCGATAAACCACTGTCGCGTGGCGCGGAAAATGATCGGTGTCTTGTGCCGCCAGCAATGCGGATAGCTGTGCAGCAGTTTGGCGTGCGCCAGCAGGTTGCCGCTGGCTTCCAGCGTTTCTACAATCAAGGGGTTGGCCTGCCAGATGCTCATGCCGCCGACCAGCGGTACGTTGGCGTAAAAGCGGCCGTCGTCGCCTACCGGGTTGTCGACTTTGAGGCCGTAGCGGCTGCCGACCACGTAGTCGTCGAGGCCGTGGCCGGGCGCGGTGTGGACTGCACCGGTGCCGGCATCCGCCGTCACATGGTCGCCGACGATGACCGGCACCTGGCGCTCCTGGAAGGGATGCCACAACAAGGTGCCTTCGAGCGCCTGACCCGTGGTGTGTGCGATAACTTCAGCGCCATCGCTCAATTCATAACGCGCCAGCGCAGCCTCGCGCAGGCTGTCGGCCAGGATCAGCAGGCCTTTGGCCGTGCGCACCAGCGCATACTGAAAATCGGGATGCAGCGCCACCGCCTGGTTGGCGGGCAAGGTCCACGGCGTGGTGGTCCAGATGACGATTTGCACCGACTCGTCGATGGCGGCGAGATCAAACCGTTGCGCAAGATCGGCGCGGTCGGCCACGGCAAAGCCGACGTCGATCGCAGGCGAGGTCTTGTCCTCGTATTCGACCTCGGCTTCGGCCAGTGCCGAACCGCAATCGACGCACCAGTGCACCGGCTTTGCGCCTTGATATAAATAACCCGCCTGCTGGACTTGCCCCAGCACGCGCAGGGTGTCGGCCTCGAACTGGAAGTCCATGGTGCGATAGGGATGATCCCAGTCGCCGAGCACGCCGAGGCGGATGAAGTCGGCTTTCTGGCGTTCGATCTGCTCGGCAGCGTAGCTGCGGCACAGCTCGCGGAACTGGGCGGGTGGAATCGCCTTGCCGTGGGCTTTTTCCACCTGCAGCTCGATCGGCAGGCCGTGGCAGTCCCAGCCCGGCACGTAGGGCGCGTCGAATCCGGACAGCGTTTTCGCCTTGACGATGATGTCCTTGAGGATTTTGTTGACCGCGTGGCCGATGTGGATGTCGCCGTTGGCGTAGGGCGGGCCGTCGTGCAGGATGAATTTCGGCCGCCCAGCCGCTGCCTGGCGAATCGCTTCGTAGCGTTTTTTCTCCTGCCAGCTTTTGACCCAGCCGGGTTCGCGTTTGGCGAGATCGCCCCGCATTGGGAAGGGCGTGTCCGGCAGGTTGAGCGTGGATTTGTAATCGGGCTTGGCTTGATCTGGCATGACGGCTGTTTTGGCTTAAATCTGGGCTAGAAAATGTTTGGCGTGGTCGACGTCGCGGCTGATTTGGGCAACCAGCGTGTCGAGATCCGGATATTTGGCTTCGTCGCGCAGCTTGTGCAAAAAATCCACGCGCAGGCGGCGGCCGTAAATGTCGGCATCGAAATCGAACAGATGGACTTCGAGCACCGGTGCGGCATCGGGATTTTTCACCGTGGGACGTTTGCCGAGGCTGGCCACGCCTGGCAGGGGCGCGCTGTTGAGGCCGGACACCTGAACGGCGAAAATCCCCATCAACGGCGGCCGGTTGTGCTTGAGCTGGATGTTGGCGGTGGGAAAACCGATGTCGCGCCCCAGTTTGTCGCCATGTTCCACCCGTCCGGAAATACTGTAAGGGCGGCCGAGCAGTGTTGCCGCATGCGCCAGATCGCCGGCGGCGAGCGCCTGCCGCACGGCGGTGGACGAGGCACGCTCACCCGCGATTTCCACGGTGGGGAGGAATTCGGCATCAAAACCGAGCGAGTGCCCGGCGCGCTCGAGTAAAGCGAAATCACCCACGCGTTTGGCGCCATAGCGGAAATCGTCGCCGACCAATACATATTGCGCCTGCAGCGTGTGTCCCAGCACCTGCTGGATGAAAGCCTCGGCGGCCAGCGCCGAGAAGGCGCGGTCAAAGCGCAATACGTGAAATCGGTCGATGCCAAGCAGGCGCAGGCATTCGGCCTTTTCGCGCAGGCTGGACAGGCGGGCTGGGGCTTGCTCCGGGGCGAAAAACTCACGCGGGTGCGGCTCAAAACTCAATACGCAGCTTGGCAGGTCACGCGCCCGCGCCACGTCCTGCAGGCGGGTTAGCATGGCTTGATGCCCCAGATGCAGGCCGTCGAAGTTGCCGATGGTGACCGCATGGGGCGTGCCGAGGGAGCGAAAACCGTGGGTGATGCGCATGGAGGTGCAGCAAGTGACGAAGCGGAAAAAGGGCTTAATTCTAGCCGATTCAGGCACTTATTCGGCTGCGCGGCGCGTGAACTGGCGCGGACGGAAACCCATCGCGCCGAGCGCAGCGAAATACAGGCCAATACCGCCGCCGACCAGCAGCGACAAGCGGATGATGCGCTCAACAAACCCGGCCGCCAGCCACCATTGCGTGTCGCCCATGGCGTAAAACAGCATTGCCGCCATCAGCAAAACCGCCAGCAGCACTCGCCAGATGTAGCTGCCCCAGCCAGGCTGCGGTTGGTAGACCCGGTGTTTTTTCAGCAGATGCAGCAACAGCCCGGCATTGAGGCAGGCCGCCAGGCCAATCGATAGCGCCAGGCCCGCATGGCCAAGGGGCTTGTAAAAAGCCAGGTTCATCAACTGGGTCACGATGAGGGTGAAAATGGCGACCTTGACCGGCGTTTTGATGTTCTGTCGCGCGTAAAACCCCGGCGCCAGCACCTTGACCAGAATCAGCCCCAGCAACCCGAGGCTGTAAGCCAGCAGGGCCTGCTGGGTCATGCTGACGTCAAGGTCGGTGAATGCGCCGTAGTGAAACAGTGTGGTGATGAGCGGCACTGCCAGCACGGCCAGCGCGGCAGCGGCCGGGAAGGCCAGCATCAAGGTCAGCCGCAAACCCCAGTCGAGCAGTTTTGAGTATTCGGCGGGCGAATCGTCGGCGTAATGCTTGGCCAGACTGGGCAACAGGATGGTACCCAGCGCCACCCCCAGCATGCCAGCGGGAAACTCCATCAGTCGGTCTGCGTAATACAGCCATGACACGCTGCCGGTGGCGAGGAACGACGCGAAAACCGTGTTGATCAGCAGGCTGATCTGCGCGACGGACACGCCGAGCAGCGCTGGTGCCATCAGTTTGGCAACGCGGCGCACGCCGGGATCGTTGAACCGGTTGGTAGGGCGCGGCAGCAGGTCCAGCTTTTTCAGGTGCGGCAGCATCCAGGCCAACTGCAGCACGCCTCCGAGCGCCACGCCCCAGCCCAGCGCCAGCACGGGCGGATTGACATAGGGCGCGATCCACAGCGCTGCAGCGATCATCGCCACATTGAGCAGTACCGGTGCAAATGCGGGGACGGAAAATTTGCTGTGGGTGTTGAGGATGCCCGCCGCCAGCGCGACCAGCGAGATAAAGATAATGTAAGGAAAAGTGATGCGCAGCAGCGTCACCGTGAGGTCGAATTTTTCGCCATCAGCCCGGAATCCCGGCGCACTGATATACGCCACCCACGGCGCGCCAAAAATGCCCAGCAGTGCGACCACGACCAGCACCAGCGTGAGCGCGGTTGCCACCTGGTCGACCAGGGTTTTGGTTGCGTCGTGTCCAAGACGATTTTTGTATTCCGCCAGGATCGGCACAAACGCCTGTGAAAATGCGCCTTCGGCAAACATCCGCCGCAGCAGGTTGGGGATCTTGAAAGCGACGAAAAAAGCGTCGGTCATCATTCCCGCGCCGAAGATGCGTGCGATGACCGCATCGCGGACGAATCCCAGAATGCGCGAGAGCAGGGTCATGCTGCTGACCGCGGCGAGAGCTTTGAGTAAGTTCATGAATGGGCCGTGTGGTTTTGCGCGCATTGTGCGGGTCGAGCGGGGGCGCTGCAACTCTGTTTCCGGCCGGCTTGATTTTGCTTGCTTGATTTTTTACTGGCTTGTTCCGTATAATCGCGGGCTTCGGTGAATTGGCTCCTGTGCAAATGGGCTGCCTCGATTAAATTTTATTGCCTTGCGTGCAACGCGGGGCTGACAGGAGCAAGAACATATGGCGAATTCCGCCCAGGCGCGCAAGCGCGCACGTCAAGCCAGCGCACAGCGCGACAGCAACATGAGCCAGCGCTCGGAACTGCGTACCGCAATCAAAAAAGTGCGTAAGGCCATCGAAGCGGGCGACAAAGCTGCTGCGCAACAGGTTTTTCAGGCTTCGATGAGCGTGATCGACAGCATTGCTGACAAAGAGATTGTTCACAAGAACAAGGCTGCACGTCACAAGAGCCGTCTGTCTCTGGCTGTCAAGGGCATGGCTTGAGCGATTGCTTTTGATCCGGCGTCCCTCACGCCCAATAAAAAACGCCGCTGATGCGGCGTTTTTTATTGGGCGTTGCAGCGAAAGTCAGTCGGCGTTTTCAATGAGCAGTTCGTTACTGTTGGCAAAATCCTGCAAAAACCGATACGCGTCGGGATCGGTTGCTTTCAGTTTTTTGTCCACGATCACACAGGGGATGTTGTCCAGTTTGGTGGGTTGAACATAGGGCGAGTAATTGGTTCGATTGTTGGGGTCGATGACCGCGAATGCCCCTGCCAGCCGGTCTGCCCAGTCGCTGGGTCGGAACCGGAAGCCCTTGGTCGTGATACCGCGAATAATAAGGGGGGCGTTGGAGGTGACGTCATCCATGAGGGGGCGCTTCTAAAGGAGTTGCGGGATTTTAGCATGCGCCCCAGCAGGGGCGCGCGCTTGCGCAGCCAAGCCTTTCTACTGATACTGGCGCATGTTTGGCTGATCGAAATAGGCAACGATTCACACGAGGAATGAAGGATGAAAAACCCGCTGGACTCTTTATGGGGAACCGTTATTGCAGGTTTGGTGCTGACCGCTGTGTTGGTCTTTTTTGCCAGAAATTTTTTGGGTTAAAGGTGCGCCATGGAAAACCTTGATCTGGTCGCCGCATTATCCCGCTGGATTCATTTCATGGCAGGCGTGATGTGGATTGGCCTGCTGTATTACTTCAACTTCGTCCAAGTTGCGGCGCTGAAAAATGCCAGTGCCGACGGCACCGCAGCGGGCATCAGCAAACATGTCGCGCCCCGTGCGCTGCTGTTTTTCCGCTGGTCCGCCGTGGTCACCTGGCTTGCGGGCGCCGCACTGTTGGGGCCGTTGTTTGTCGACGCGTTCCTGCTGCGTAACGGAATGGGGCCAATGGGGATAGGCGCCTGGCTGGGTACGATCATGCTGATCAACGTGTGGGTGCTGATCTGGCCGAACCAGAAGAAAGTTCTGGGCATGACCCCGGCATCCGAAGCCGAGAAAAGCAAGGCGCGCCGGTCGGCCTTTCTGGCCTCGCGTACCAATGTGATGCTATCGATCCCGATGCTGTTCTTCATGGCTGCAGGGTGGTCTCATCGGGCGCTTTTCGGCCTATAATCAAGACGGTGCACGATAAGCACGGCGGCTCAGGCCGCCGTTTTCAATTTCGCTGCTTTTGTTGATTCAATAAGGGCGGCAATTTTTCAGGACAGCCTGCTGGATGACTGCCATGACAACACATTTGATGAACACCTATGCACGTCAGCCCGTTGCCTTTGTACGCGGCGAGGGCGCTTACCTGTGGGATGAGTCCGGCAAGCGCTATCTCGATGCGGTTGCCGGGGTGGCGGTGAATGGGTTGGGTCATGCTCATCCCAAGCTGGTGAAAGCCATTGCTGACCAGGCTGCCATGCTGATTCATTCGTCCAACCTCTATCGCATCCCACGCCAGGAAGAACTGGCTGATCGCTTGTGTGCGTTGTCGGGCATGGATAAAGCGTTTTTCTGCAATTCGGGTTGCGAGGCAAACGAAGCAGCGATCAAGCTGGCGCGCCTGTATGGTCACGGCAAGGGCATCGAGGTGCCGACCATTATCGTGATGGAAAAGGCTTTTCATGGCCGTACCATGGCGACCCTGACCGCGACCGGCAGCCGCAAGATCCAGGCGGGGTTCGAGCCGTTGCTGTCGGGTTTCGCCCGGGTGCCATTCAACGATATCGATGCGGTTCGTCAAGTGGCCGATCACAACAAGAGCGTCGTCGCGGTGTTGCTTGAAGTGGTGCAGGGCGAAGGCGGAATCAATGTTCTGCCGTCTGAATATCTCGTTGAACTGCGGAAGATTTGCGATGCCAACGGCTGGCTGCTGATGCTGGATGAAGTGCAGACCGGCATTGGCCGCACCGGCACCTGGTTCGGCTTTCAGCACTCGGGCGTGATGCCGGACGTGATGGCGCTGGCCAAGGGCCTGGGCTCGGGCATGCCGATCGGCGCCTGTCTGGCGCGCGGCGCGGCGGCCGACGTGTTCGTCCCGGGCAGCCACGGCTCGACCTTTGGCGGCAATCCGCTGGCGTGCGCGGCTGCGCTGGCCACGTTGGAGGCCATTGAAGAAGACAAACTGCTGGAAAACGTGAACCTGCGTGGCGAGGCGATTCGTGCCGGCTTGCGTGCGGCGCTGAACGGCGTACACGGCGTGGTCGACATTCGTGGCGAAGGCATGATGATCGGCGTCGAGCTGGATCGTCCCTGCGCTGAACTGGTGGCCGTCGCGCGCGATGCCGGCGTGCTGATCAACGTGACTGCCGATACGGTGATCCGGCTGGTGCCGCCCCTGATGTATGGCGCGGCTGAAGTCGATGCGCTGGTTGCTGCCGTGTCCGGAATCGTCAAAACTTATCTGCAGCAGGCGGCGTGATGCTGCGTCACTTTCTGCAATTCAAGGATCTGTCGCGCGACGAGCTGCTGTATCTGTTTGAGCGCGCCACGCTGATCAAAAGCCGCTTCAAGCAATACCAGCCCTATCACCCGCTGGCCGACCGCACGCTGGCGATGATTTTCGAGAAAAGCTCGACCCGCACCCGCCTGAGTTTCGAGGCTGGCATGCACCAGCTCGGCGGCACGGCGATCTACCTCAACACGCGCGACACCCAGCTCGGGCGTGGCGAGCCGGTGGAGGATGCGGGCGAAGTCATCTCGCGCATGGTCGACATTGTGATGATCCGCACTTTCGAGCAGGAAATCATCGACCGCTTCGCCGCGCACTCGCGGGTGCCGGTGATCAACGGCCTGACCAACGAATACCATCCGTGCCAGATCCTCGCCGACATCTTCACTTTCATTGAACATCGCGGCCCGATCCAGGGCAAGACCGTGGCGTGGGTCGGCGACTCCAACAATATGTGCAACACCTGGCTGCAGGCTGCCGAGGTGCTCGATTTCAACGTGCATGTGTCGACTCCGCCGGGTTACGAAGTCGAACCCGAGCGCGCCAATCTGTTTGGCACCGATCACTTTGAAAGTTTTGCCGATCCGATGGACGCCTGCCGCGATGCCGATCTGGTGACCACCGACGTGTGGACCAGCATGGGCTGGGAGGCGGAGAATGACGAGCGGATGAAAGCCTTCGCCGACTGGCAGGTCGACACTGACATGATGGCGGTGGCAAAACCTGGTGCGGTTTTCATGCATTGCCTGCCGGCCCATCGTGGCGAGGAAGTCACCGCTGACGTGATCGACGGCGCGCAATCGGTGGTGTGGGACGAAGCGGAGAACCGCCTGCACGTGCAGAAGGCCTTGATGGAGTTTTTGCTGCTGGGGAAAGTGAACGCATGAACATTGCCTATTTCAGGGACATGGATTCCTTGTACATCGAGATCAGTCCCGAAAACCCCGATCACACCTGGGAGGCGCATGAAGGCATCGTGCTCAACCTGTCGGCAGATGGCCGCGTGGTCGGTATCGAAATCGAGAAAGCCAGCCAGGCGACCAATCTCGACATCCTGAAAATCGGCGACTTTCCCGGCCAGGTTGAAATCATCGACAAGAAAACCTCCGGCTCCACTCACTGAATCCAAATGACTGAATCAGAACCAAGAGCATCCTTATGAGCGATATCAAAAAAGTAGTCCTCGCCTATTCCGGCGGCCTCGACACCTCGGTCATTCTCAAATGGCTGCAGGATACCTATCAGTGCGAAGTGGTGACCTTCACCGCCGACCTGGGCCAGGGCGAGGAACTCGAACCTGCGCGTGCCAAGGCATTGCAGTTCGGCATCCCGGCCGAGCAGATCTACATCGACGACCTGCGCGAGGAATTCGTGCGTGATTTCGTCTTTCCGATGTTCCGCGCCAACACCGTGTACGAAGGCGAATACCTGCTGGGCACCTCGATCGCCCGGCCGCTGATCGCCAAGCGCCTGATCGACATCGTCAACGAAACGGGGGCCGATGCGATCTGCCACGGCGCCACCGGCAAGGGCAACGACCAGGTGCGATTCGAGCTCGGTGCGTATGCGCTGAAACCCGACATCAAGGTGATCGCCCCTTGGCGCGAGTGGGATTTGTTGAGCCGTGAAAAGCTGCTGGCGTATGCCGAGCAACATGGCATTCCCGTTGAAATGAAACATAAGCAGGGCGGCAGCCCCTATTCGATGGACGCCAACCTGCTGCACATCAGCTACGAAGGCCGCCATCTGGAAGACCCGAATGCGGAAGCCGAAGAAGACATGTGGCGCTGGACCGTGTCGCCGGAAAAGGCGCCGGATCAGGCCGAGTACATCGAGCTGACCTACGCCAGGGGCGACGTGGTCGCGATCAACGGCGCGGCCATGAAAGCGCATGAAGTGCTGGCCAAGTTGAACGAAATTGGCGGCAAGCACGGCATCGGACGCCTCGATCTGGTGGAAAACCGCTATGTCGGCATGAAGTCGCGCGGCTGCTACGAAACCCCCGGCGGCACCATTCTGCTTAAAGGCCACCGCGCCATCGAATCGATTACGCTGGACCGCGAAGTCGCGCATTTGAAAGACGACCTGATGCCGCGTTACGCCAGCCTGATCTACAACGGCTATTGGTGGTCGCCCGAGCGCAAAGCTTTGCAGGTGTTGATCGATCACACCCAGCAGCACGTCAATGGCACCGTGCGGATGAAGCTCTACAAGGGCAACGTCATCGTCGTCGGCCGCGATTCAAAAACCGATTCGCTGTTCGATTCCACCATCGCCACCTTTGAGGACGATGCGGGCGCCTACGACCAGAAGGATGCGGGCGGCTTCATCAAGCTCAACGCGCTGCGCATGCGCATCGCTGCCAAACTCGATAGCACAAGGAAATAGCATGTCCCAGTTCGATCAGATCTCCGTCGTCAAGAAAGCCAACGTCTATTTCGATGGCAAGTGTGTCTCGCACACCTTGCAGTTTCCCGACGGCACGAAGAAATCAGTCGGCGTGATCCTGCCGTCCACGCTCACGTTCAACACCGGTGCGCCTGAAATCATGGAAACGGTGGCGGGTGCGTGCAAGGTGAAGATGGCCGGCGAAACCGACTGGAAAAGCTACGGCGCGGGCGAGTCGTTCAATGTGCCGGGCAACTCCAGCTTCGATATCGAGGTGTCGGGGGAGCC
>MGZO01000122.1:213-8449 GCA_001802655.1 Hydrogenophilales bacterium RIFOXYD1_FULL_62_11 | reverse complement strand
GCCCGTGTCGAACAGGCCGATTACGTGCTGACGATCCATGCCGATACCGACTTCCAGCTCGATCAGGTGCAGGACATTCTGTCGCAGAAACTCGCCAAGCGCAGCGTCGATGTGAAATGCCTCGATGTCGGCAGTATCGAGAAAGTCTCGGGCAACAAGGTCAAGCGCAGTGTCACGGTGAAAACCGGCGTGGAAACCGAGCTGGCCAAAAAGATCGTCCGCGTCATCAAGGACAGCAAGCTGAAAGTGCAGGCCAGTATTCAGGGTGATACCGTGCGTGTATCTGGCGCCAAGCGTGACCTGCTTCAGGACACCATCGCACTGGTGCGCAAGAGCATCACCGATTTCCCGCTGCAGTATCAGAACTTTCGCGACTGAACCCCATGCCCAAGGTCCTGGTTCCTCTGGCGGAAGGCTGCGAAGAACTCGAAGCCGTCACGATCATCGACCTGTTGCGCCGTGCCGGCATCGACGTCGTTACCGCCGGTCTCAAGCCCGGTCTCGTCACGGCCAGCCGCGGCGTGCAGCTGATGCCGGACATGACGCTCGATGCGGCGCTGGATGGGCATTACGACATGGTGGTGCTGCCTGGCGGCATGCCGGGTGCGGCGCACCTCAAGGCCGATGCGCGCATCATCGAACTGCTCAAAAAGACAGCGGCGGCGGGCCATTACACCGCTGCCATTTGCGCGGCGCCGATGGCGCTGGCCGAAGCGGGTCTTCTGCAAGGCAAGCAGGCAACCAGCTATCCCGGATTTCTCGACGGCTTGCCCGGCGTGGCCGTCAGCACGGCGGCCGTGGTGCAGGATGGCAAGGTGCTGACCTCGCGCGGACCTGGCACCGCCATGGATTTTGCGCTGGCGCTGATCGAGGTGCTGGTTGGGTCCGACACCCGCCAGCAGGTCGAAGCCGCACTGGTGCGGGACTAACCTGCCGTACCGCATCGTTTATCATTCTTCCCCTTACCCAGCCCGGAGCACACCATGCAGATTCGCGAAATTCTCACGTTGAAAAGTGATGACATCCACAGCATTGCACCGACCGATACCGTGGCCAGTGCGGTGGAGAAAATGGTGAGCCTGGGCGTGGGATCGCTGGTGGTGCTGAATAATGGCGAAATGGTGGGTTTGCTGACCGAACGTGATGTCGTGCATGGCATGGTCAAGCTGGGACTCGGTCTCAAGGACGTTGAAGTCAAAGCCATCATGGAAACCGAACCCGTGGTCGCCAGCGCCGATGATTCGGTGGATTACGCGCGTGATGTGATGACTAAATCCCACATCGGCCACCTGCCGATTCTCGACGACAACAAGTTGTATGCCATCATTTCTTTCCACGACGTTGCGCGTGCGAGCCTCAAGGCAGCTAATTTCGAAAACAGTCTGTTGAAGCGTTATATCAAGCATTGGCCCGAATAACCCGGGCTATCGCAGCACGCGCTGCGCCCCGGACGACAGATCCGGAATTGCCGGCATCATGACTGAACGTCTATTCCCTGGTTGGTCCGACGGCTCGTACAGTCTTGCCGGATGAGTCAGCGGATCGACTCGATGTCGAACTTTTTCTCCAGGACCTGAGGTGTGATCAAGGCGTAGCCCTGCTGCTGCCAGTGCGCCAGTTCGGTGATGGCGTTGGGCACGACTTCAATGAAATCCTGGAAGTCCTTTACCGTGTATCCAAAATCCTCGGCAGCCTGGCCACAAACCTTGAACGACACGCCGAGGTCGGCGTAATAACGCATGCGGTCGAGCGCTTCCTGGTATTTCGGGGCGTTCTTTTTCGCTACCGTCACGATTTCGGTGCCGTGAATGACGATGACGATTTTCAGGTCTTCGGGTGAGTTGTTGTAGGGCGCTTCCAGCAGGGGGGTCATCAGCGAGCGTACCCAATACAGGGCGCTGCCGATTTTCTGCGGATCATCCAGATAAAAATCAAATACGACCCTGGCCGGCGCATAGGGGGTGGCCACCCATTTCCCGGCAGCCAGCGCCGGTGACATCGCACTCAAAACCAGCAATACCCACAGCGTCAGAGCCCGTTTCATGATGTGCTCCTTGCATGAAATTCGAGCCCTATTTATAGGCGTTGTGCAGCGTTTTTTTGCAGGCGTCTAAGGGTTTGAAACAGCAATAGCCGCTTGGGCTCGATTTCGCCTGCGGCGGCGGCTTCCTGCAGCCGGCAGCCGGGTTCGGTTTCATGGATGCAGTCGCGGAAGCGGCAGTGTCCCAGAAACGGGCGAAACTCGACGAAGGCATAGGCCAGCGCGTTGGCATCCAGGTGTTGCAGGGCGAATTCCTGCAGGCCGGGTGAGTCGACCACGGCCGTGTCGGCGTCCAGCCGGTGCAGGCGGGTGTGGGTGGTGGTGTGGCGACCGCTGTCGAGTGCTTCGGAATAGTCGGCGGTCAGTACATCGGCATCGGGAAACAGCGCATTGATGAGCGTCGATTTACCCATCCCGGATTGCCCGATCAACAGCGTGGTGTGGCCGTGCAGCGCCGGAAGCAAGGGCGCAATGTCGTTCAGTGCCGACAGGCTGACCAGCGGATAGCCGATTTGGGTGAGCAGTTGCAGCCGTTCCAGCGCGCGGGGTGTTTCCGGCAGGTCGGTCTTGTTGAGGATGAGCAGGCTGGAGATGCCCTGATCTTCGGCGGCGAGGATGCAGCGCTGTACCAGTTCCATTGAAAAACTGGGGCGAGGCGCGACCACCACGGCAAGCTGGGTGACGTTGGCGGCGATGGCTTTGGTTTTGAACGCGTCGGAGCGGTAAAGCAGGTTGGCGCGCGGCAATACTGCCTTGATGACTCCGCTATCGCCGTCATGCTGGATTTCGACGTGGTCGCCGCACACTACGCGCAGGTGACGGCCTTTTACCTGGCAGGGCAGCAGGCCGTCAGCGGTTGCGACGATGAAGCGGCGGCTGAAGGCGGCGACGACCTGACCGGTTAGCGGGTTCAGAATGGTGGAATTCCGTTGGAAGCCGATTTGACCTGTTGGGACAGACCGGTAATGCGGTGCTTGAGCTTCTCGGACAGTCGAGAGTAGTCGCCCAGCAGCAGTTTTTCGGCATCGGCAGCGTTTCCGGCTAGGTGCAGATCGACAATATCCGCGGCAAACTGATGAAACTGGGCGTGCAATTCGCGGACTTCATCATATTTGGGTAACTGGGACATGGATGCGCCGTCGCCGTAGATCCATTTTCCCAGGGCACAACGATTGTCCAGCCTGATTGCTGCAGGGTCGAGTGCTTCCGTGTTGCTACCTGCCAACAATCCGATGAGGCGCTGTTTCCACATGACGTGGGCGCCAATCACTTCCATCCAGTCCATGTTTGATCCGATCTTTACTTTGGAAAATAACGGGGGGCTAAACGGATGAAATGGCGATTAACTTGAATTTCAAAGCTCAAGCAGGCTGTCGACCTTGGCCGCGCAGATGAAATCGTTTTCCGACAGGCCGCCAATCGCGTGGGTCCAGAACTCGACCTTGACGGTGTTGTAACCCACGAGGAGGTAGGGGTGGTGATCTTCACGGTGCGACACCCACATCACGGCGTTGGTAAATGCCTGCGCCTGATAGTGATCCTTGAATGTGTATTCCTTGACGATCTTGAGACCGTCGCGCTGCCAGCCGACCAGGCCTTTCAGCATCGGCGCAATCTGCGCATCGGTCATTGCAGCGACGCCGCCCTCGCAGGGCGCGCATTTTTTGCG
Organism: Hydrogenophilales bacterium RIFOXYD1_FULL_62_11; assembly: GCA_001802655.1. Classification (GTDB taxonomy): domain Bacteria; phylum Pseudomonadota; class Gammaproteobacteria; order Burkholderiales; family Thiobacillaceae; genus Thiobacillus. Next base: position 4,739 of record MGZO01000122.1, on the reverse strand, counting down.
GACGAGTTCTTCAACGATGGTGGTCATGGCGGTTCCTTGTATGGGGTGGCCGTGGTTTGGGCGGGTTTTACTTGAATTTGTAGTACTGCTGGTTCAGATAGGCGGCTACGTGCGCCTCGTCTTCGGGGAACCAGCCTGCGCCTGAGTTGGCATTGCAGCCGGACACCCGCGCAGCCAGCTGCGACAGGCTTTGGGTCTTGCGGTCGTTTCGCGTGTAAATCTTGCTGCCGTCGCCACCAAACATGCTGACGTGGCAACTGGTGCAGGATTTGTCGTGCAGGGTCTTGCCGACCTTGGGATCGCCCTTGGTCACCGGCGCGGCGTGGATCGCCGTGGACAGCATGGCTGTTGCGAATAAGACCATCAGGGTTTTCATGGCGGAACTCCAGTTTGGGTATGGCTGGATTATGGCGGCAAGCGTTCGCTTCTGCCACCCCGTTTTGCGCAGGGTCTATGCGAAAATGCCCTAATTCAATCGAGGAACTCCTGATGGCGCTCAACCCCACACACTTACTCTGGCTGGACATGGAAATGACCGGCCTGTCGCCCGATACCGACCGCATCATCGAACTGGCCATCGTGGTCACCGATGCCAACCTCAATACGGTGGCTGAAGGCCCGGTGCTGGTGGTGCATCAGTCCGACGAAGTGATGAACGCCATGGACAATTGGAACAAGGGCACTCACGGAAAATCCGGGCTGATTGATCGCGTCAAGGCCTCGCAGCTGGATGAGGCCGCAGCCGAAGCGCAGATGCTGGAATTCGTCAAACAGCACATTGACGCCCGAACCTCACCGATGTGTGGCAACTCGATTTGTCAGGATCGACGTTTCATGGCGCGCTACATGCCGCAGCTGGAAGCGTTCTTTCATTACCGCAACCTCGATGTCAGCACCTTGAAGGAGTTGGCCAAGCGCTGGCGTCCGGGGTTGGCCGAAGCGTTCAAGAAAGGCAGCAAGCATGAGGCGCTGGCTGATATTTATGAATCGATCGACGAGATGAAGTATTACCGCGAACACTTTATTCGCACCGAATAAAGCGTGAGATTCGTCCCCGGAGGCCGTAACCCGGGGCCGCTCAAATAACGCTTGAAGCCTAGTTGCGTGCGCCGAGGCTTAACGCCCGGTTTCTGCTGGCTTGCCGGTCGGCCTCATCGGCATTGCGCTCCCCCTCCAGACTGACCCAGCCACCCAGATTTTCCAGCGCGATCTGTCCGAGCGCGGCGATCCATTGTGGGTGTTCGTTGAGCGCGGGGATGTAGCGGAATTCCTTGCCGCCCGCTTTTATAAACGTTTCGCGGCCTTCCATGGCCAGTTCTTCCAAGGTTTCCAGGCAGTCCGAGGTGAAGCCGGGCGCAACCACATCCACCCGGTCGATGCCTTCTTTACCGAGTGCTTCCAGGGTCTTGTCGGTGTAGGGCTGGATCCATTCCGCACGGCCGAAGCGGGATTGAAACGTGAGGCGGAATTGGTGCGCTTCCAGTCCAAGTGCTTCAGCCAGCAGGCGGCCAGTTTTCTGGCATTCGCAGTGGTAGGGGTCGCCCTTGTCTAGCGTGTAACGGGGGACGCCGTGAAAACTCATCACGAGCACGTCGGGGCGGCCATTTTTCTGCCAGTTGTCGCGGATGTTGCTGGCCAGCGCGGCGATGTAGCCGGGATGATCGTGATAATGCTTGAGCGTGCGCAGCGCGGGCTGGTTGCGGACTTTTTGCAGCCAGGCAAACGCCATGTCGAAAGCGGTTCCGGTGCTGGATGCGGCGTATTGCGGGTAGGCCGGCAGGATCAGGATGCGGTCGCAGCCTTCGGCTTTCATCCGCGCCAGGGTCGCGGGGATCGACGGTTGACCGTAGCGCATGGCGTATTCGACCTTGAGCGGACTGGTGATTTTTTCACCCAGCCAGCCTTGCAGCAGTTTGGCCTGTTTTTCGGTGTGGACGCGTAGCGGCGAGCCGTCTGCAGTCCAGATCGAGGCATATTTTTCGGCCGATTTTTTCGGCCGGGTGTTGAGGATGATGCCGTTCAGGATCAGCCACCACACCAGGCGCGGGATTTCGACCACGCGCGGGTCGGATAGAAACTCTTTCAGATAAGGCCGCAACGCCTGCGCGGTGGGCGCTGCCGGCGTGCCCAGATTGACCAGCAGGATGCCGGTGCGGGCTTGCTGGCCATGGACGTAATCGGGTTCTTTAAGGTATTTCATCAGTGGTGGGAAAGCGCGCTCGACAGGAGTTTGGCGGTGATGTCGACAATCGGCACTACGCGTTCGTAAGCCATGCGGGTGGGGCCGACCACACCGAGCGTGCCGACCACCTGGCCGTCGACGGAATAGGGCGCGGTGACCAGGCTGCATTCGTCGAGCGGCAGCAGCTCGGACTCACCACCGATGAAGATTTGCACGCCGGCAGCGTTGCGCGACTGGTCGAGCAGCTGCAGCAGGCCGGTTTTTTGCTCGAAAGCGTCGAACAGGCGGCGCAGGTTGCCCATGTTGCTGGAAAGTTCGTTGACGTTGAGCAGATTGCGGCTGCCCGATACCACCACGTTTTCCTGGCTGGCACCGTGCGCCTGACTGCCCGCGTCCACCGCAGCGGTCATCAGGCGGTTGATGTCGTCGCGCACGCGGCCGAGCTCGTCGCGCAGCTTGGCGCGCACCTGGTCGAAGCGATGACCGGAAAAATGCTGGTTGAAGTAGTTGGCGGCCTCGGTCAGCACCGAAGCGCTGACGGCCTGTTCGGTGAGGATGACGCGGTTTTCGACCTCGCCTTCCATGGTGACGATGATGAGCAGGATGCGCTTCTCGGACAGGCTGATGAATTCGATCTGGCGAAATGCCGGATTGCGGCGCGGCGTCATCACCAGCCCGGCAAACTGGCTGAGGTTGGAAAGCAGGCTGGACGCTGCGGTCATCAGGTGCTGCGGGTCGGACGACGCCAGGCTGTGTTCCAGCTGGTTGACTTCGACCTGCGCCAGCGGCCGCATGGTGAGCAGCCGGTCGACAAAGAAACGGTAGCCGCGCGGGGTGGGAATCCGTCCGGCCGAGGTATGCGGGCTGGCGACGAAGCCCATTTCTTCGAGGTCGGACATGATGTTGCGGATGCTGGCCGGGGATAAATCCAGCCCGGCGTGTTTCGACAGGGTGCGCGATCCGACCGGTTCGCCATCGACGATATAGCGTTCGATCAGGGTTTTCAGCAGGATGGAAGCGCGCTCGTTCAGCATGAGGCGATTATAGAGGCAAGACACACGTTACAAGAGGCAAGGAATGCATGATCTGCCATGAAGCTGCGGCCCTGCTTGAATCTTGTAACTTGAATCATGAATCTTGAATCTTGCTCCAGCCTTTATAATCGCCCCCCATGCAAACTCCTTTTCACACTGTCGGCCTCGTCGGCAAATACGACAACCCGGAAATGCACGATTCAGTGTGCGCGCTGGCCGAGTTTTTGCAGACACGTGGCCATGCCGTGCTGCTCGCCAGCCAGACTGCCGAGCGACTGAATCTTCAGAATTGCCCGACGCGTAGTCTGCATGACCTGGCAACCGAGAGCGATGTGGTGGTGGTGATGGGTGGTGACGGCACCATGCTGTCGATCGCACGCGAACTGGCGCCGCAAGGCGTGCCGCTGATCGGCATCAACCAGGGACGGCTGGGTTTTCTGACCGACATCACGGTTGAGGACATGTTCGACGCCGTCGCTGAAATCCTCAGCGGCCAGTACGTGGCGGAAGAGCGCATCCTGCTCAACGGCCAGGTGCGTCGCGACGGCGAAAAGGTGTTTGAGGCCACGGCGTTCAACGACGTGGTGCTGGGTAAGGGCGGTTCGGGCCGACTGATCGATCTGGAAATTTCCATCAACAGCGAATTCGTCTACAGCCAGCGTGCCGACGGCCTGGTGGTCACCACGCCGACCGGCACGACCGCCTATGCACTGTCGGCAGGGGGCCCCATCGTTCACCCGACGCTGGAGGCGGTGGCGCTGGTACCGATCTGCCCGCATACCCTGTCTGCGCGTCCGATCGTGGTCAGTAGCCATTCGCGCATCGAATTGCATTTGACTTATGCCGACGACGCACGGGTGCATTTCGACGGCCAGCATCATTTTGACCTGCAAAGCGGTGACCACGTCTGGATTACCCGCGCCAACCGTCCGATCACCCTGTTGCACCCGCATTCCTACAGCTACTACGACACCCTGCGGCAAAAGCTGCATTGGGGCAAAAAGCTTTAACGCGCAGCCGATTCATGCTGTCGCATCTGTCTATCCGCAACTACCTGCTGGTCGAATCGGTTGAACTCGATTTCGCGCCGGGCTTGACCGTGCTTACCGGCGAGACCGGTGCAGGCAAATCCATCCTGATCGATGCCCTGGCGCTGGCGCTGGGTGACCGCGCCGAGGGTGGGGTGGTACGCGCCGGCGCGCCGCGCGCCGAAATTGCCGCTGAGTTTGTGATCGATGGCTTGCCTGCCTTGGCTCGCTGGCTGGACGAAGCCGGTTTTGCCGCTGACGACGGCACCCTGATTTTGCGCC
>MGZO01000122.1:0-179 GCA_001802655.1 Hydrogenophilales bacterium RIFOXYD1_FULL_62_11 | reverse complement strand
CATCAACGGTAGCGCCGCACCGCTGAGCCAACTCAAGGAAGCCGCCGAATTCCTGCTCGACATCCATGGCCAGCATGCGCACCACGCGCTGCTGCGTCCGCAAATCCAGCGCGAGGTGCTCGATGCCTACGCCGGTGCCCAGCAAACGGCGGCCGCCGTCGGCACCGCCTGGCATGCCT
>MGZO01000121.1:4356-7380 GCA_001802655.1 Hydrogenophilales bacterium RIFOXYD1_FULL_62_11 | reverse complement strand
GCCATCGGTCTGGCGCTGGGCATTGGCGGGGCGTGGCTGGTTGGCAACCTGGCGGGCCTGCCGGTCGCGGTGACGCCGGCCTCGGTGCTGATGGCGGTCGGCGTGTCCTTCCTCATTGGTGTGTTTTTTGGTTTTTATCCCGCGCGCAGCGCCGCCGGGCTCGACCCGATCGAGGCGCTGCGCGCGCAATAGCCGCAGCGACTTGCGGGCAGGCTCCGAACGCTTAGAATCATCACACGCCACCCTTTTAGCAAGGTATCCAGCATGACGCAGTTCAAACTTCTTCCTCTTTACGCCGCACTGCTGCTGGTGACCGCATGCACCCAGCCGAGTGTTAAAGCGACGCAGCCCGATGCGGTGGCGACGCAAGCTGCGCAGCAGGCGGCTGCAGACGCGGCAGCGGAGGAGGCGGCCAAGGTCGCCAAAGCCAAGGCTGAGGAGGAGCTGCCCAAGCAGCCGCTCACGCCGGACATCCTGTTCAAGTTTCTGGTGGCGGAAGTGGCCGGGCAGCGTGGCGCACTGGGCGTGGCACAGCCGGCCTACATGGATTTGGCACGGCAGACGCGCGACCCGCGCATTGCGCGGCGCGCGGCCGAAATCTCCATGTTTTCGCGCAATCAGGCTGGGGCGCTGGAAGCCGCCCGTTTGTGGTCGGCGGCCGAACCGGATTCGGAGCGTGCACAGCAAACCGTGGTGGGCTTGTTGCTGAACGAGGGCAAGCTCGACGAGGCTGAACCCATCCTGCGCAGTTTGCTGAAACAAGACCCGGCAAACGTGTTTTTGCAGATGTCGGCGTTGATGGGCAAGCTGAACGACCATCAGGCTGCATTGGCCATGACCGGGCGGCTGGCGGCGGATTACCCGGCTCTTCCTGAAGCGCATTTCGCCGTGGCGCAGGCGGCGGCGCATGGCGGACGCCAGGACCTTGCCCTGGCCGAACTGAAGCAGGCCGATATGCTGCGTCCGGGGTGGGAGCCGGCAGCGTTGATGCATGCGCAGATTCTGGCCAAGACCTCCTTAACCGACGCGCTGACCTTCATGCGCGCGTTTCTGGTGACCTATCCGGATGCGCGCGAAGTGCGTCTGGCCTATGCGCGTTCGCTGGTCAGTGCCAACCAGATCACCGAGGCACGTGCCGAATTCACCCGATTGACCCAGGAAATGCCGCGTAATGCCGAGGTGACGCTGGCGGCCGGTTTGCTGGCGCTGCAAGTGGGCGATCTTGAGGTGGCGCGTGGCCTGCTCACGGACACGCTGGAATTTGAGCCGCGTGATCCCGACATGGTGCAGTACTACCTGGGGCAGGTGGCCGAACAGATGAAGCAGCCCGAGGTGGCCGCAAGCCATTACGGTGAGGTCAAAACGGGTAATTACCTGGTTCCAGCACGTGCGCGTCAGGCCAGGTTACTGGTTCAGGCCGGCAAGCCAGACGAAGCGCAGGCGCTGCTGGCGTTCACCCACGGCGAAAACGAGGCGCAAAGCCTGCGCTTGATTCAGGCGCAGGCTGAGCTGTTGGGCGACAGCAAGCAATATGCGCAGGCATTTGAGACGCTGTCGGACGGCATCAAGCGTTATCCGAACGCGCCCGATTTGTACTATGACCGTGCCATGGTGGCCGAGAAGCTGGGCAAGCTGCATCTGCTGGAAAAGGATTTGCGCCGCGTGATCGCGTTGCGTCCGGACAATGCGCAAGCCTACAACGCACTGGGGTATACGCTGGCGGATCGCACCAATCGCCTGGCCGAATCGATCACCTTGCTGGACAAGGCGTTGTCGCTGGCACCGAACGATGCCTATATTCTGGATAGCGTCGGCTGGGCGCAATTCCGTGCGGGTGATTTGGCAAAAGCCCAGGCGTATCTGGAGCGCGCCTATAGATTGCGCCCCGATCCCGAAATCGCAGCCCATCTGGGCGAAGTGTTATGGGCGCGCGGACAGCGAGACGAAGCGGGAAAGTTGTGGCAAACCAGTCTGCAAACCCACCCCCAGAATGAAGTGCTGCTGGAGACGCTGCGTCGGCTGAAACCCTGATGTCGCGCGGGATCGCAGTATTGTGGCTGGCGCTGGTCATGAGCGGATGTGCCTCGACAGTTTCCATTCCAGTTGCGCCGGTACAGGTGCTGGCAGCAGCCAACTGGACCTTGCAGGGGCGCATCGGCATCCAAAGCGGCGAGCAAAATGCGTCAGGGTCGATTTACTGGCAACACCGCGAGCATTCGGACGAGCTGCTGCTGACTTCCCCCCTCGGGCAAGGTGTCGCCCGCATCGTGGTCAGCGCTGCAGGTGCGGTGCTCGACATGCCGAATCAGCCCGTCCGGCAGGCTGCGGACGTCGAATCCTTGACGCGCGAAACGCTGGGTTATTCACTCCCGGTTTCAGGGTTGGTCTGGTGGGTACAGGCGCTGCCCGCGCCTGATCGTGTTTTTGAAACCCGGCTTGATGCGGCAGGGCGCCCAGCGCAACTCAAACAGGACGGCTGGGTGATCGATTATCACTATGCCAACGACACTTCCATGCGCCCGCGCAAACTTCTGGTGGCGCGCGAAGGACTGGAAATTCGCCTGATAGCGGATAACTGGACAATCGAATGAGCCACGCCTACCCCGCCCCCGCCAAACTCAATCTGTTTTTGCATGTGGTCGGCCGTCGTGCCGACGGCTACCATCTGTTGCAAAGTGTGTTCCGCTTGATTGATCGCGCCGATACCGTGCATCTTGAACTCAGCGATGACGGCCAGGTGGTGCGCGTGGGTGACCTGCCGGGCGTGGCCGAAGACGATGACCTGACGGTGCGCGCCGCGCGTCTGCTGCAAGCGCATGCTCCGGAAGGCGTGGGCGTGCGCATCCGGCTGGAAAAAATCCTGCCGATGGGGGGTGGGCTGGGCGGGGGCAGTTCGGACGCCGCCACGGTGCTGCTGGCGCTCAACCGTCTGTGGCAGGTCAACCTGTCGCGCGACACATTGCAACAGCTTGCGCTGCAACTGGGTGCCGATGTGCCGATGTTCGTGTATGGCCAGACTGCGTT
>MGZO01000121.1:472-4339 GCA_001802655.1 Hydrogenophilales bacterium RIFOXYD1_FULL_62_11 | reverse complement strand
AGGTGTGGGCGAGATTCTGAGTCCGGTGAATGTGCCGCCAGCCTGGTATGTGGTGCTCATGCCGCCGGTGCAGGTACCGACTGCGTCAATTTTTGCTGCGCCGGAATTGACGCGCAACACGCCAGCCCTTAAAATAGCGCGCTTTTCCGCAGGCATGGGTCGAAATGACCTGCAGCCGGTGGTCGTCAGTCGCTATCCCGAAGTGGCCCGCTCTATCGAATGGCTGGCGCAATTTGGCGCAGCGCAGATGACCGGTTCGGGCGCTTGCATATTTGCAGCATTTGAGACGGAAGAAGCGGCATGGGGCGTGTTGCGTCAACTGCCCGAAACAATGCAGGGTTTTGTGGCGCAGGGTCTCGACAGGCATCCCTTGTTCGAGTGCTGTGCCTGAGTTGGTCAGTTAAGTAAGTAGTGTCCGTTGGGGAGTCGCCAAGTGGTAAGGCATCGGATTTTGATTCCGACATTCGTAGGTTCGATCCCTACCTCCCCAGCCAAGAATATGCAGACAGCCGCCGGTGGCGGCTGTTTTTGTTTTGGTGTTTGAGTCCAATCGCCGGAGACGCGCGTGTCCATAGACAACTTGATGGTGTTTAGTGGGAATGCCAACCCGCGCCTAGCCAGCGATGTGGGGCGTCATCTCAATATTCGCCTTGGCCGCGCGACGGTGTCGCGGTTTTCGGATGGCGAAGTGATGGTCGAGATTCTCGAGAACGTGCGCGGCAAGGATGTCTTTGTGCTGCAATCGACCTGTCAGCCGACCAACGACACCCTGATGGAAGTGATGGTGATGGTCGACGCATTGAAGCGCGCATCGGCTGGTCGCATTACTGCCGCGATTCCTTATTATGGGTATGCCCGTCAGGATCGTCGGACCCGTTCGGCACGCGTGGCGATCACCGCCAAGGTGGTCGCCAATATGCTGCAGGTTGCCGGCATCGACCGCTTGATGACGATGGATTTGCACTCGGATCAGATCCAGGGATTTTTCGATGTCCCGGTCGACAACATTTATTCCAGCCCGATCCTGCTGGGTGATATCTGGAAACGCAATTATCCGAATCTGATGGTGGTATCGCCCGATGTGGGCGGGGTGGTGCGGGCACGGGCAATCGCCAAACGCCTCGAATGCGAGTTGGCGATTATCGACAAGCGCCGGCCCAAGCCGAATGTCGCCAAGGTGATGAACATCATTGGCGACGTGAAGGACCGCACCTGCATCATCATGGATGACATGGTCGACACCGCAAACACGCTGTGCGAGGCGGCCAACGCGCTGAAAGAGCATGGCGCGAGGCAGGTGATGGCGTATTGCACCCATGCCGTGCTGTCGGGCACGGCGGCCGAGCGCGTGACGAACTCCGCGCTGGATGAGCTGGTGATTACCGATACCATTCCGCTGCGCGAGGATGCGCTGGCGTGCAAGAAAATCCGGCAGTTGTCGGTGGCTGAGTTGCTGGCGGAAACCATCCGTCGCATCAGCAATGAAGATTCTGTCAGTTCGCTCTTTATCGAGTAGCGAATGGCGAATGCCCCTGGTCGCGGGGGTGGGTTTTATTTACTTATGTTGTGAAAATTGGAGAAACACTATGGAAATCGAAATTATTGCTGCCAAGCGTGAACTGCAAGGTACGGGTGCGAGCCGCCGTCTGCGTCACGCGGGCAAGGTTCCCGGCATCGTCTACGGCGGCACCGCTGCTCCCGTGCAGATCGAGCTGGATCACAACGCGTTGTATCACTCGCTGCGCAAAGAGGCATTTCACGCGTCCGTGCTGACGATGAATATCGACGGCGCCAAGGAATCCGTGCTGCTGCGCGATGCGCAATGGCATCCCTTCAAGCAGCAAGTGCTGCACGTTGACTTTCAGCGCGTCGACAAAACCCACAAAATTCACGTCAAGGTGCCGCTGCATTTCCTCAATGCAGACGTTGCGCCTGGCGTTAAAACCGGGGGCGGCAAGGTCAGCCATGTGATGACTGAAATCGACGTAAGCTGTTTGCCTGGCAATCTGCCCGAATTCATCGCCGTGGACTTGAGTGGTCTGGAACTGGGGCATTCTATCCATGTGTCCGAGCTCACGTTGCCCGAGGGGGTGGAACTCGTTGCACATGTTCTGCATGAGAACCCCGCTGTAGCGTCGGTCACCCTGCCCAAGGGCATGAAGTCCGATGAGCCTGCGCCCGGGGCTGCTGCACCCGCAGCCTGAGTGATTGCGTAGCAGTCTGTTGTTGCGCTCTGAATCGCCATGACGGCGGCGCCTCGCCTGATTGTCGGCCTCGGTAACCCGGGGCGCGACTACGAAGAAACCCGGCATAACGCCGGGTTTTGGTTTTGCGCGCGGCTTGCGCAAACGTGGGGGGCGTCGCTTGCGATGGAATCGCGCTTTCATGGCATCGTTGGAAAAAGCGCCCGCAATATGTGGATGTTGCTGCCACAAACCTTCATGAATCGCTCTGGCCAGGCGGTCGGCGCGCTCGCGCGCTTTCATCGCATCGAGCCGGCCGAGATTCTGGTGGTGCACGATGAGCTTGATATTCCGCCCGGCCAGTTGCGCCTTAAATTTGGCGGTGGTATGGGCGGGCACAACGGCCTCAAAGACATCACGTCGCATCTGGGTACGCAGGATTACTGGCGGCTACGTATCGGTATTGGGCACCCCGGTGACCGCAATGAGGTGGTGAATTATGTGTTGAAGCCACCGCACCGCGACGAGCAGGCTGACATCGATATTGCCATTGAGCGTGCGATCGACCTGATGCCGTTGATCGAAAAAGATGACTGGAACGCGGCTGTCCAGCGAGCCAATACCAAACCCGCCCCACCCAGAACCCAGGAAAAAACATGAGTCTAAAATGCGGCATTGTTGGCTTGCCCAACGTCGGAAAATCCACGCTTTTCAATGCGCTGACCCAGGCGGGAATCGCCGCTGAAAACTACCCTTTTTGCACCATCGAGCCCAATACCGGTGTGGTCGAAGTGCCCGATCCGCGCTTGAAGCAGCTTGCCGAGATCATCAAGCCGCAGAGAGTCGTCCCGGCGATTGTTGAGTTTGTCGATATCGCCGGCCTGGTGGCGGGAGCATCCAAAGGTGAGGGCCTGGGCAACCAGTTTCTGGCCACGATCCGCGAAACCGACGCGATCTGTCATGTAGTGCGCTGTTTTCACGATGAAAACGTGATTCACGTCGCAGGCAGGGTTGATCCCCTGTCGGATATCGAAACCATTGCGACCGAGCTGGCACTGGCTGACTTGGCGAGCACCGAAAAAGCGTTGATCCGCTATGAAAAAGCGGCACGCGGAGGCGATAAAGAGGCGAAGCTGATCGCCGAAGCCTTGAGGCCAGTACTGGCTGCGCTCAATGAGGGTCGCCCTGCCCGCGCAGCAGGACTTGATGCAGAAGGGCTGGAGGCGATTAAGCCGCTGTGTTTGCTGACGGTCAAGCCCACGCTATATGTGGCCAACGTCAGTGAAGAGGGATTCCACGACAACCCCATGCTTGATGCGCTGAAGGCGTTCGCCGAAAAAGAGGGGGCCCCGGTCGTGCCGGTGTGCGCTGCGCTGGAAGCCGAATTGCAGGAGCTGGAGGAGACTGAGCGTGTCGAGTATCTGAAAGAGCTGGGCTGGGATGAGCCCGGGCTGAATCGCCTTATTCGCGCAGCCTACGATCTGCTTGGGCTGGAGACCTACTTTACCGCCGGGGTAAAAGAGGTGCGTGCCTGGACGATCCACAAGGGCGACACCGCGCCGCAGGCTGCGGGCGTGATTCATACTGACTTTGAGCGTGGTTTCATTCGAGCCCAGACAATTGCCTTTGAAGACTTCATTGCCTGCAAGGGCGAGCAGGGTGCCAAAGAAGCCGGCAAAATGCG
>MGZO01000121.1:261-378 GCA_001802655.1 Hydrogenophilales bacterium RIFOXYD1_FULL_62_11 | reverse complement strand
AAAATGTGGCACTAAGATATTTGTTTGATATGTCTCAATCACTGTAGGGTGAATGTAATAATTTCTGCAAATCTTGGCGGTATTGTTTAAATGAGTTGATACTTTTTTTACAGCAGC
>MGZO01000121.1:0-133 GCA_001802655.1 Hydrogenophilales bacterium RIFOXYD1_FULL_62_11 | reverse complement strand
TTAAAAAATGATTTACATCTTCAGATGTAACGGTGTGTTTACTGCCGTCTTCTTCAATATATTGAAACAACTCATAACCCGGAAGCTCAATACAGCGTCTGATAGTTTTGGCGATGGTGGGATGGCCAACCTT
>MGZO01000120.1:5248-5348 GCA_001802655.1 Hydrogenophilales bacterium RIFOXYD1_FULL_62_11 | reverse complement strand
TCCGCGATCTGGCGGTCGGGATGGGGCGCCGCCACCGTCGCCAGGGCTTCTTCCAGTGTCAGCGGCTCGGCCGAAGCGGATGCGAGCCATGTCCATGCCA
>MGZO01000120.1:4654-5187 GCA_001802655.1 Hydrogenophilales bacterium RIFOXYD1_FULL_62_11 | reverse complement strand
GCATACGCGCCCTCGCTGACGTAGCGAGCAAGCAACAAGAACTCGGCCTTGTCTTTGGTCGGGCCGGTAAACCGCGTTACCAGCTTGCCGTCGAGATTGAAGAACAGCAGTGTCGGCGTGGCGCGCACCCGGTTTTCCAGCGCAAAGGCCTTCTCGGTAGTTTCCTTGCCCTGGAAATCGGTCAACGCGGAATCGCCGTTGACGTCGATGGTGTACACCAGAAACGCTGCGCGATACGCATCCTGCGCGTCGGACTGATTGAGGATGGTGGATTTCATGCGGGCACAGAAGGGGCAGTCATCCATCTCGAAAAACAGGAAGACGCCTTTCTTGCCCTGCGCTTTTGCGGTCGCCAGCTCAGCCTTGAGGTCGCCGAAATTCGACTGGAAAAAATGCGTCCCGGGATCGCGCGTTTCCGCCCAGGTGGATGCTGAAAACAGCATCAAAAATGCAATCAGGATATGGCGCATATCGTGTCTCCCGGTTCAAAGCTGATTATTTTTTGCTGACTTTTTTCTGGCCGGCAAGGAACG
>MGZO01000120.1:4404-4546 GCA_001802655.1 Hydrogenophilales bacterium RIFOXYD1_FULL_62_11 | reverse complement strand
TGATTTTGGGGGTACCCAGCACGATGGGATAATTCACCAGCAGGCCATCGGCAAAATCGGTTACCTGCTTGGCATTACGGTAATCCAGCGCCACGCCCAGCACGACCAGATTGTTTTTCTTGTTCTCATGCAGCGCGATCAG
>MGZO01000120.1:0-4391 GCA_001802655.1 Hydrogenophilales bacterium RIFOXYD1_FULL_62_11 | reverse complement strand
CTCCAAGCAAGGCGGGCACCAAGTCGCCCAGTAGTTCACCAGAACCCATTTTCCCTTGTAGCCGGACAGCGAATGCAGCTTGCCGTCGGTATCGGTCATCTTGAAATCCGCCTGCGCCCACGACGCTGCCAGCGCCAGCACCAGCCCGGCCAGCCACATCGGATAAAATCGCCGTCTTTGTAACATCTGCATCGAGTGTTTCACCATGAATGAATATCGTATCGAGAAAGACTCGCTGGGCGAGGTCCAGGTTCCCCAACAGGCCTGGTACGGCGCACAAACCGCGCGTGCGGTGGCCAATTTTCCCATTTCCGGACGGCTTCCGGATAAGGATTTCGTACTAGCCCATGTGCGCATCAAACTGGCAGCCGCGCGCGCCAACTGCCAGCCGGGCTGGCTGGGTGCCGACAAGCGCGATGCCATCGTCGCTGCCTGCGAAAAAATCATCGGCGGCGCGCATCTCGATCAGTTCGTGGTCGACCGTTTTCAGGCCGGTGCAGGCACCAGCCACAACATGAACAGCAACGAAGTCATCGCCAACCTCGCCAACGTGGCGCTGGGTTTTGACAAAGGCACCTACAAGCCCATCAACCCCAATGACGACGTCAACATGGGGCAATCGACCAACGACACCATTCCTACCGCCATCCGCCTCACGCTGCTGGCCAAGCTGCCACGCCTGGTCGCCGCCGTTCACGCCATGGCCGCCGAGTTCACGCGCCTGGCCGAGCGCGAAAAGGACACGGTGAAATCCGGCCGCACCCACTTGCAGGATGCCGTGCCGACCACGCTCGGGCAGGAATTCGCCGGCTACGCCTGGACACTCGGCCGCTGTGCGGGCGCGCTCGAAGCGGTACGCCCGGCGCTGTGCGAAACCGGACTGGGCGGCTCGGCCGCCGGCACAGGGCTCAACACCTCGCCCGACTACCCGGCACGCGTGGCCGCCGAATTGGCCACGCTCACCGGCGAGCCGATCCGCGTCGGCCAGCTGGTCGCGCAGATGCAATCGATGAACGATCTGGCGCGACTGTCGGGCGAGATCCGCAACCTGGCGCTGGAACTCACGCGCATCTCCAACGACCTGCGTCTGCTCGCCAGCGGCCCGCGCACCGGACTCGGCGAAATTCAGCTGCCGCCGGTGCAACCTGGCTCCAGCATCATGCCAGGCAAGGTCAACCCGGTGATGTTCGAAATGCTCAACCAGGTCTGCTTCCAGGTGCTGGGACAGGATGCTGCCGTCTCCTACATGGTGCAGGCCGGACAGATGGAGTTGAATGTGATGATGCCGGCGCTGGGCAGCGCGTTGTTCGACGCCATGGACTGGCTGACCAACGCGATGAACGCTGCTACCGAGAAGAACCTCAAGGGCATCGTCGTCAACCGCGAACGCTGTGCGTTCTTCATTCACCAGAGCGTCGCGCTCGCCACGCTCTTGAACACTCAGATCGGCTACAACCAGGCCGCCGAAGTCGCCAAGGAATCGGAAAAATCCGGGCGCCCGGTGCGCGACATCGTCGCCGAGCGCGGACTGATGCACGCCGCCGACTTTGATGCTCTGGTGCTGCATGCCGCGCACGGTGTCGGCAGCGGCGGTGGAGCAGGCTGATGAAACCCCATAAAAGACTCGAACCCCTGATCGAAGACGGCCTGATCGACGAAGTCGTGCGCCAGCTCATGAGCGGCAAGGAGGCGATGGTGTTCGTGGTGCGCTGTGGCGACGACATCCGCTGTGCCAAGGTTTACAAGGAAGCCAACAAACGCAGCTTTCGCCAGGCTGTCGACTACACCGAAAACCGCAAAACCAAGAACAGCCGCCAGGCACGCGCGATGGCCAAGGGCACCAAATTCGGCCGCGAGAAGCAGGAAGAAGCCTGGCAAAGTGCCGAAGTCGATGCACTGTACCGGCTGGCCGCCGCTGGCGTGCGCGTACCCACGCCGTACAACTTTCACGAAGGCGTGCTGCTGATGGAACTGGTGTGTGACGCCGATGGCAACGCCGCGCCCCGGCTCAACGATGTGTCGTTCACCGCCGACGAAGCCCGTCAGCACCATCACACCCTGATGATGGAAGTCGTGCGCATGTTGTGCGCCGGCATCATCCACGGCGACCTGTCCGAATACAACATCCTCGTCAGCGCAGACGGTCCGGTCATCATCGACCTGCCGCAAGCGGTAGACGCCGCCGGCAACAACCACGCCAAGGCCATGTTGACGCGCGACGTCAACAACCTGACCACCTACTTCGGCCAGTTCGACCCTGCGCTGCTGACCACGCAATATGCCGAAGAAATCTGGTCACTCTATGAACACGGTGAATTGAATCCGGATGTCAAACTCACCGGCCATTTCGAATCCACCCTGCCGCCAGTCGATCTGGAAGGCGTGATACGGGAGATCGACGACGCGCGTGAGGCTGAGGCGGCAAGATTGTTGCGCTTGCAAGAGCTGAATGAGTGATGCCGCCACGGCAATATGCGCAAACGCTTATAATCCGGCATGACCCATCCCCACCCGCCCGTCCCCGACTCGCCTCCCGCATCCGCTGAAACGGCCGATCCGTTCAGTACCGCCTTCGATCAGCTGCCGCTGCCGCCCGCCATACTGGCAAACCTGCGGTCGCTGGGCTACCTCAACATGACACCGATCCAGGCAGCCAGCCTGCCGATCACGCTGGAAGGTCATGACCTGATCGCGCAGGCCAAGACCGGCAGCGGCAAGACCGCGGCCTTCGCGTTGACGCTGCTGGCGAATCTGGACTTGCGCTACTTTGACGTGCAGGCGCTGGTGCTGTGTCCGACGCGCGAACTGGCCGATCAGGTGACGCAGGAGATTCGCCGCCTGGCGCGCGCCGAGGACAACATCAAGGTGCTCTCCTTGGTGGGCGGCAGCACGATGCGCCCGCAGCTGGCCAGCCTGGAACACGGCGCGCACATTGTGGTGGGCACGCCGGGCCGCATCATGGATCACCTGCAACGCGGCAGCCTGAATCTGGACGCGCTCAACACGCTGGTGTTCGACGAAGCCGACCGCATGCTGGACATGGGTTTTTACGACGACATGGTGTTTATCGCGCGGCAGTGTCCGCAGAAGCGCCAGACCCTGCTGTTTTCCGCCACTTATCCCGAAGGCATCGAGAAACTGGGGCGGCAGTTCTTGCACCAGCCGCGCACCGTCAAACTGCTGGAGCAGCACGAGAGCGACAAGATCCGCCAGCGGTTCTACGAAGTGGCCAACGAGGATCGGCTGCAGGCGGTGGCCACGCTGCTGCGCCACTACCGGCCGGTCAGCACGCTGGCGTTTTGCAACACCCGCCAGCAATGCCGCGATTTGCTGGCAGTGCTGCGCGAGCAGGGTTTCGAGGCGCTGGCCCTGCACGGCGAACTGGAACAGCGCGAACGCGATCAGGTGTTGATCCAGTTCGCCAACCGCAGTTGTTCGGTGCTGGTGGCGACCGACGTCGCCGCGCGCGGGCTCGACATCGCCCAGCTCGAAGCGGTGATCAACGTCGACGTCACGCCCGACCCCGAGGTCTACATCCACCGCATCGGCCGCACCGGGCGCGCCGACCAGGACGGCTGGGCGTTGAGCCTCGCCAGCAGCAACCAGATGCGGCGCGTCGACAACATCGCCAAGGAGACCGGCACCGAAGTGGAATGGCACCCCATCGCCGAGCTGGCGCCTGCCAGCGACGAACCGCTGCTGCCGCCGATGGTGACCTTGCAGATTCTCGGCGGCCGCAAGGAAAAAATCCGCCCCGGCGACGTGCTGGGCGCGCTCACCGGCGAGGCCGGTTTCAGCAGCGCCCAGATTGGCAAGATCAACATCACCGAATTCCACACCTATGTGGCGGTGGCGCGCGAGATCGTGCAAAAGGCTTTGCGCTGGCTGGCGACCGGCAAGATCAAGGGCAAGACAGTGAAAGCTCGGGCCATGTCGGTTGAAGACGACGCGCAGGACACGCCTTCGCGCGCCAACGCCAACCGTAATCGGCGACCGCCGCCTTGATGGCTCGCTGATGGGGCGGCACCCGCGCCGTAAAAATGGTTGCAATTGCACCGATGTTTGTTATATTTATATCAAACAATCACAAGGCTGCTCTCCATGAACCAAGCCGCTCAAATTTCAGCCCACTCAAACCAGGAAGAACCCGACACCCGTGGTGCCTTGGCTCGAATGGTGACCACGCTGTTCGAGTACTGGAAGCTGAGCAGCAACGACCAGCTTGCGCTGCTCGGACTGTCGGCAGGCAACCGCCCGGCGCTGGCGCGTTACCGCAAGGGCGAACCGCTGGCCAACTCGCGTGACCTGCTGGAGCGCGCCGGGCATTTGCTGGCCATCCACAAAAACCTGCGGCTGCTGTTCCCGCATGATCGTGACCTGGCCTACGCCTG
>MGZO01000119.1:51281-51933 GCA_001802655.1 Hydrogenophilales bacterium RIFOXYD1_FULL_62_11 | reverse complement strand
GCGGCAGGAGATGCCCTGTGAACCTGGACGACCTATGCGCTGAGGGCCGCCTGATCTCGGCCGCCATGTGCGGCGCCGACCGCGCGCTCGAGTTGGGCGAACGGATCCGAACGGAGGACTTCGCCCTGCCGCTGTACCGCATTCTGTGGGGCGAGGTACAGCGGCGCGCGGCGACCGGAGAACTGCTCGCCGCCAGCGCCATCACGCGCGACCTGGAAGCGACGGGAAGTCTCCCCCCGGAGCAGGAGGAAATCGCCGGTCTCGCGTTGATTCCGGACCACTTCCACAAGGAGGCCGTGATTGAGGACGCCATCACGAGCGTGCTCGATCTGGCGCGTCGGCGCCAACTGCGCAACGTCGGGCACGCGATAGCCGAACTGGCCGCGTCCGCGGAAGACCACGTCGCGACGACCGAGGCGAAGGCCCTGCAACGGCTCATCGACCTGACGAAGCGCGGCGGCAGAAAGCGGGACACGTCCATCGCGGCAGCCGTCAAACAGGCCATGGACGAGATCAAGGCCGCTTGTCGGGGCGAAGATCCGTCCGTGGCGCTCCCCTGGCCGAGTCTGCAAACGAAGACGTTGGGGTTGTTCGCGGCCGACCTGGTCATCATCGCGGCGCGACCCGGGGTCGGGAAGACCGTGTTCGGCGC
>MGZO01000119.1:50298-51191 GCA_001802655.1 Hydrogenophilales bacterium RIFOXYD1_FULL_62_11 | reverse complement strand
GCTGCGCTCCGGCAAGATCTCGACGCCTCACGAGTGGGACCGGCTCACGGCGGCGGCGACGTCCCTGACCCCGCTGCCCATCGAGATCGACGACGAGTCCCCGATCACGATCGCGGACATCCAGGCCGACGCCCGCCGAGCGCACGCCGCCGGGCGCTGCGACGTCCTGATCGTCGACTACCTGCAGAAGGTCAACGGGACCAACCGTTACGGGCGAAACGGAAACCGCGACCAGGAAGTGACCGAGGTCGCGGAGGGTCTCAAGGACATCGCCAAGGCCCTTCGGATCCCGGTCGTTGCCCTGGCGCAGCTCAACCGCAACCTGGAGAAGCGCGGGGGGGCCGAGCGCGAGCCCATCATGAGCGACCTGCGAGAGTCGGGCGGCATCGAACAGGCCGCCGACAACATCTGGTTTTTGCACCGCGACGAGGAAAGCGGTGAGGCCAAGGTGTTCGTGAAGAAGGCCAGAAACGGGGAGTTGGGGACCGTCCGCCTGCGGTTCAACCAGAGCCTTGTGCGGTTCGAGGACCCGGCCCCTGAATACCGCGAGGAGGAACGCTACCGATGAACGACGAAACCGAAGAGGAGCGCCAGGAAGGTCTGCGCGGCTGGCGCGAGAAGGCGAGCCGGGACGACATCCCGGGGCACGAGGCGTCGAGCCTGTTGCGGGAGCTGTTCGGCGACTTCCTGCCGGAGATCGAACCAACGGCGTGGGCCCTCGTGCGCATCTACGCCGACGACGAAGCCGCGCTGGCCGTGCAGTGTGCGAAGTGCCCGCACTGCGGCAGGGACCACGACCCTGTGGGCGGTCTCGTCCGCGGTGTCGCCGACGCCTGGAAGGCCCCGGACCTGCCGTCCGTCGACCCGGGCACTGACGAGCCCGAGGACGAAGC
>MGZO01000119.1:48719-50252 GCA_001802655.1 Hydrogenophilales bacterium RIFOXYD1_FULL_62_11 | reverse complement strand
ACGGTGACACCGCGGCCCGCGCCGCCTCCAAGCTGGCTTGGGGCCGCGCCTTCCACGCCGAGTGCCGCACCCGCGGAATCCTGAGCCCGGCGGAGCTCGCGCGGCGCCTGGACTGTACCCGCTGGTCGGCAAGCGCGCTGCTCGCCGGGGAGACCATGCCCGGCAAGACCCTGCCCCAGATCGCCGCGCTACTCGGGCTCTCGGAGGAGGAGACCCGCGCCCTCGGGCAGGAGCCGCCGCGGGACACCAGCCAGGACGAGTGGGTCCTGCTCGGGCGCACGAGTTGGCACCGCATCGTGGCGCGCGAGGCGGACGGTACGATCCGCTGCGGCTGCGGGCACGTCTTCCCGGCTGGGTCGCGCACCGCCCGCACGCCGCCCGGACGAGTGCCGGAACGCTGCGGAGACACCCCGGCGCCGGAGTCCTTCGGCTTCGGCCGGCAGACCGTCTGCTACGGCAGCCGGGGCTTCGGGGGCGGCCGATGACAACCGTCCGCCGACACCGCCTGTGGTCCCTGGCCCTGCTCGCCCTGGCGATCGTCGCCGTCGCCGCCGGGGCGTGGTGGACCGCGACCGGCGCGCCGACCCCTGCTCTCACCGCCACGGTCGGCGGGGGCGTCGCCGCAGTCGCAAGTTGGTGCGAGGCCGAGCGCGCACGGTCCGCCGCCTGGCTGGCCCAGCGCCTACGAGGAGGCCGCCCGTGAGCGAGGCCCGCCGCTGCGACCGCTGCCGACTGCCGCTCCACGAGACCATCGATGTCGCGACGGCTCCGCTGTGCCGCGTCTGCGCCGCCGGTGGACTGCGCGCCTGGAAGTACCCCGAGGCCCATCGCCCCGCCGCCGACGAGGCCGGCCGGGAAGCCCTGGACGCGCCGCAGCAGGAGTTCGAGCCTGCCGCGAAGCCGAGCGACTGACTCCCGTTTGCCCATGCGTTATTTCATTGACAAGCCCATCCGCCCGCGCTACCTTGGGGGCGCCGCTGGGGAGCGGCCCAAGGGACCAGGAGGAACACCGTGAGCAGCAACCCGTTTGCGTCGATGCTCGAGGATGCGTTCGGCGCCGACCACGGGATCGGCATCGAGCGCCAGGGCTTGCAGTACCGCGTCACGATCGGGGACGGCCCGACCCACCTGGTCTCCTCGTCCAACGTCGCCGAGGCGCTCAACGAGGCCACGGAGGGTGTCGGGCGGGTCGAGTTCCTGCGCCTGCTCGGGGTGCCCGACGGCACGGAGCCCGCGGGCGACCTGGACGGCGACGGGACGACCGACGCCGGCGAGGACGCCGCGGAGCCCGTCGTCGAGGAGACCGCCACGGACGACAGCTACCCGGACGACCCCGACCGTTGCCCGGTCTGCGGTTCCGCCGGGGGCGAGGACTGCCGCGAGGGCTGCACCTGCGAGTGGTGCGTGAAGGTCCCCGCGGAGGCCGAGCCCGCCGCCGCCGACTGCGACGACAACCACGCCGCGCCGACCGCGGAGGACGAGGCCCCGGCCACGGACGAGGCGGCACCGACTGCGACGGCGGAGCCCGCCGCC
>MGZO01000119.1:44708-48643 GCA_001802655.1 Hydrogenophilales bacterium RIFOXYD1_FULL_62_11 | reverse complement strand
TCGCCGCCCGCATGCTGGAACGCACGCTGGAGACAGCGCGGCTGGCTGCCATCGGGGCGATCGAACTGTGCGTCACCCCCGACACCCAACATCCCGCCGTGCGCGCGGCCGCCGAACGGGCCGGCGCGACGCTCAGCGATCAGGGCGAAGGCGACCTCGGCGAACGCATGGCGCGGATCGCGCGCCGGGTGCTCGCCGCCGACGAGGCGCCGCTCGTCGTCGGCACCGATTGCCCATCGCTTTCAGCCGAGCATCTGCAGCAGGCCGCGCAGGCCCTGCAGCGCCACGACGCGGTGCTGCAGCCGGCATTTGACGGCGGCTATGTGCTGCTCGGGCTGCGCCGGTTTGATCCGCGCCTGTTCGAGGCGGTTCCTTGGAGCACGGCGGCGGTCATGACGACCACCCGGGAACGCCTACGCGAACTGGGATGGTCGTGGCGAGAGGGCGAGACGCTGCACGACATCGACCGCGCGGCCGACCTCGTCCACCTGCCGCAGGACTGGCGCTAGCCAGGTTTCGCCGGGATGAACCTGAGCGCGACGCCGTTGTTGCACCAGCGTTGCCTGGTCGGCGGCGGGCCGTCGTCGAACACGTGGCCCTGATGCCCGCCGCAACGGATGCAGTGGTATTCGGTACGCGGCAGGATCAGCTTGAAATCCTTTTTGGTGCCGAGGTGGCCGGAAATGTGGGTGATGAAGCTGGGCCAGCCGGTGCCGCTGTCGTACTTCATGCGCGAGGTGAACAGCGGCAGGCCGCAGCCGGCGCAGACGTAGACGCCCGGCCGTTTCTCGCGGTCGAGCGGGCTGGAAAATGCGCGCTCGGTGCCGTCTTCACGCAGCACGTCGAACTGCGCAGGGCCGAGGATCTTTTTCCACTCCGTTTCAGAACGCTGCAGCGGCTCGGTGGAGAGCGTCACATCCGCGCCCGGCGCCAGCAGCACCTTCCAGTCGCGTCGCATCGCCGCAACCTCCTGTTCGTTGGCCGTGGCTGCCGGCCGTGCCGAGCTGTCGCAGCCTACGCCTGCCATGGCCAGCGGCGCAACCACGACCGCCCCGAGAAAAGTTCGCCGTTGCATGATGAGCCTCGCTTCCTTGCTGTCCGACTGGAATGAGACCGGCGGGCCTGCACATAATTCCACTTGCAGCCGAAACCGTTGCGGCCGGAAACAAACGTCCTGCGGCACGGTCAAATTCGAGTCAATTCATTGAGGAGTGCATCATGATGAAAGACAGGCTATTCACCATATTGATGCTGGCAGCACTTGCCATGCCGGGCCTTGCAAATGCGGCGGACACCGCTGCTGCAGCGTCCAGTGGCGCGCTCGCCAAGGCGACTTTCGCGGGCGGCTGCTTCTGGTGCATGGAGCCGCCGTACGACAAGTTCGACGGGGTGGTGTCGACGACTTCAGGTTATATCGACGGCCACACGAAAACCCCGACCTACGAGGCGGTGTCCGCCGGCGGCACCGGCCACGCCGAGGCGATCGAGGTCGCCTATGACCCCGCCCGAATCAGCTACGCGAAGTTGCTCGATGTGTTCTGGCGCAACATCGACCCGACCGTGCGCAACCGGCAATTCTGCGACGTCGGCGATCAGTATCGCAGCGCCATTTTCTATCACGACGCGGAACAGCAACGCCTCGCGGAACAGTCGAAGGTGGCGCTGGAAAAGTCCAAGCCGTTTCCCCAGCCGATCGTGACGGAAATCGTGGCGGCCGGCGTCTTCACCCCGGCCGAGGCGTACCACCAAGACTACTATCTGAAGAACCCCCTGCGCTACAAGTTCTACCGCTACCAGTGCGGCCGCGACCAGCGCCTGGAGGAGTTGTGGGGCAAGCGCGCCGTCCGGAAATAGCGCACTGCCGATAGCGTGGGTCCGGAGGCGACGGCGCTTCCGGGCAGCTTGATTTCATTGCCATGCTGGACTAAACAGAAAAATCTGGCCGAGCCGGCTCAGTTTCCCCTGTCAGTCTTTGGCAAAGGAGGCTTCATGATGCCCATCCCATTTCTTTCTTCCGCGCTGACAAGCGCAAGCCTGCTGGCGGCGGGCCTGCTCTCGGCACAATCCACCGGGCCCGCTGCGGTGACGCCCGATTACGACCCGTTGCTGCAGGCGCCCGGCCTTGCCTGTGCGCCCGGCGACGACAAGGCCCAACGCCTCATGGGCTATTACCAGAAGCTTGCCGCCGCCAAAACCGAGGTGCGGCCCTTCCCGACCCATGTGCCGACCGGCGCGGAAACCGCGTTCAAAGCGCCACCGCTGTGGGACAACCTCGGTCGCCTGCATTTCGCGGTCAGTACGACCGATCCGCTCGCCCAGCGTTATTTTGACCAGGGCCTGAAGCTGTCCTACGCGTTCAACCACGCCGAAGCGGCGCGGGCGTTCCGCCAGGCGCAAAGCCTCGATCCAGCCTGCGCGATGTGCCACTGGGGCGAGGCACTGGTGCTGGGGCCGAACATCAATGCCCCCATGGAGCCATCGGCCAATGCCACTGCGCTGGCCGCGCTCGCCCGCGCCCAGACGTTGGCGCCCAAAGCCAGCGCCCGCGAACGCGCGCTCATCGCGGCGCTCGCCCGCCGCTACGCCAGCGACCCCAAGGCCGAGCGAGCCGCGCTGAATGCGGACTATGCCGAGGCCATGGGGACGGTGGCGGCACGCTACCCGAACGATGCGGACATCACGCTGCTTTATGCCGAGGCCTTGATGAACCTGTCGCCCTGGGATTACTGGGAGGCAGCAGGCGCGCGTCCCAAGGGGCGCACGGCCGAGATCCTCGCCGCGCTGGAAAAGGTGCTGCAACGCCAGCCGGATCACCCCGGCGCCATCCATTTCTACATCCACATGGTGGAAGCTTCCAGCGACCCCGGCCGCGCGCTGCCCTACGCCGACAAACTCGGCAGCCAGATGCCCGGCGCGGGCCATCTGGTGCACATGCCGTTTCATATCTACTACCGCGTGGGCCGATACAAGGACGCCATTGAGGCGAACCGGCGCGCGGTGGCGGCGGACGAGGCCTACCTAGCCCAGGGCCGTCCCGAGGGCATCTACCCACTCGCCTACTACCCGCACAACATCCATTCCCTGATGACGTCGGCGCAAATGGCGGGCGACGGAAACAGCGCCATCGCCGCAGCGGAAAAGCTCGCGCGCGTGGTCAGCCAGGACGCCGGGCGCAGCATCGCCTGGGTGCAGCCCATCCTGGTGGCGCCCTACTTCACCCATGTTCAGTTCAGCCATCCCGCCACGACGCTCGCCCTGCCCGACCCCGGCGACGAGTTGCCCTACGTCAAGGCCATGTGGCACTACGCGCGCGGCGTGGCGCATGCCTGGCGCGGCGAGCAGGCAGCCGCCCGCACAGAGGTCGACGCAATGCGGCGCCTGGCGCAAAGCGGCGATTTTTCCGCTCTGGTGGAGGGCGGCGTGCCCGCGCCGGAGGTGATCGAACTGGCACAGCATGTGGTGCTGGGGCGCATTGCCCAGTCCGCCGGCGACTGGCCGCTCGCACGTGCCGAGTTCGAGCAGGCAGTGGCGCTGCAGGACAAGATCGCCTACTCGGAACCGCCCTACTGGTACTACCCGGTGCGCCAGTCGCTGGGGGCCGTGCTGCTGGCCGCCGGCAGGCTGGATGAGGCCGAGGCGGCGTTCCGCCAGAGCCTGCTGCGCGCGCCCAACAACGGCTGGGCGCTTCACGGCCTGAACGCAACCTACCAGCGCCTCGGCAAGCCGGGCGCGGCCGCGGCCGCGCGCAATCAATTCACCCAGGCCTGGGTCGGCCCCGAGGCACCCGATCTCGCACGGCTATAAGCTAGTTTTTACCGGGCTTGGTTTTGTCCGCGTTCTCGCCATGAATGGAATCGCTTATGAAGGTTTTTCACCATCGAAAAGGAGATCGTCATGACCCGAAAACATTTTCTCGCCACCCTGTCATTGGGACT
>MGZO01000119.1:44463-44698 GCA_001802655.1 Hydrogenophilales bacterium RIFOXYD1_FULL_62_11 | reverse complement strand
GTGCTGATCACCTCCCCAGCAGACGGTGCCACCCTCGACGCGATGGAAGAAAACCGGCTGGTCTATGAGGTGGATCCCGGTCCGCGCGGGGATCACGTCCACGTCTACGTCGACACCAAGGAAGTCGGGATATTGCGCAAGCTCAAGGGCGACTATTTGCTGGAAACCCTGTCCTCCGGCAAGCGCAACATCTGCGTCAAGGTCGTGAACAAGGCCCACGTGCCTGTCGGCATCG
>MGZO01000119.1:43192-44446 GCA_001802655.1 Hydrogenophilales bacterium RIFOXYD1_FULL_62_11 | reverse complement strand
ACGGTGAAATAAGGCGTGGGCTCGGAAAACCTTGCTTATGCCCTGACCCAGGTGGTGCATAACTTCGGCGCCGCCGCCGTGCTGGGTGGAGCAGTCTTCATGCTATGGCCCGCGTTCAGGCTGGAATACGGGCGCCTATTCGCCTGGCTGATCCTCGTTGCCTGGGGCGCGCAAATAGCCAGCGGCGGATTGTTCGGACTCACCAGCTTCTACTACTACGGCGAGACACCGGATTTGAGCCGCATTGCCATGGCGGCTCTTGCAATCAAAGTGGCAGCGGCGATAACGGGATTTTTCCTGGCCGCCTTCTACCTCTACCGTGGCAGGCAATGGAGCCGCTTGAGCGTGAAACGCACCTTCCAGAGTCTGGCCGCGCTGGGTGTCACGGCCCTGACGGCGGCAGCCTTCCTGCGCTGGTTTTCGTAGACAGACCGATGGAGCGAGCGTGGGCTTTCTGGCAACCCTGGAGAGCGCAGTTGAACAGGTGCCGGCCCTAGCGATGCAGCCTGCCCGCGGCCGGCTGCAAATCGGCGCTCACTGCCTCGCGCTCGTCGAACACGAAGCAATCGCCGTGGTAATACGCACCGCCCACTTCCTCGAAATACTTGAGGATGCCGCCTTCAAGCTGATACACATGCTCGATGCCGATGGCCTTCATGTGGATGGCGGCTTTTTCGCAGCGGATGCCGCCGGTACAGAATGAGACGACAGTCTTCCCCGCGAAGTCGGCGCGATGCGCAGCGAGCTGAGGCGGAAATTCGCTGAAGATGCCGATGTGATAATCGACGGCGTTGTCGAAGGTGCCGGCTTCGACTTCATAGTCGTTACGGGTGTCGAGCATCACCAGCGGACGGCCGGCGTCATCGCAGCCGCGATCCAGCCACTGTTTCAGCGTGACGGCAGACACCGATGGCGCGCGGCCCTCTTCGGGCCGGATCACCGGCATTTTCATGGTGATGATTTCCTGTTTCAGCCGCACCCGCATGCGATGGAACGGCGGCTCGGCTGAGAGGCTTTCCTTGGGTGCGAGATCGGCGAAGCGCGGATCGGCGCGCAGGTGGGCGACGATGGCGTCGATGGCTTCACGCGAACCGGCAAGAAAGACGTTGATGCCTTCGGGCGCGAGCAGGATGGTGCCCTTGAGGCCGAGCGCCAGACAGCGCGCCGTGAGGTCGGCCTTCAAGGCCTCGCGGTCGGTCAAGGTGACGAATTTGTAGCAGGAAATATTGACGACGGACACGGCAAAACCCTTTC
>MGZO01000119.1:36103-43167 GCA_001802655.1 Hydrogenophilales bacterium RIFOXYD1_FULL_62_11 | reverse complement strand
CGGGCACACAGGATTAATCCAACGCGGGCTTTGATACTCTTCGCGCATCCTCTTTAACTGCAGCCCCTCATGGACAAAGCGACTCCCTCCCCACAGCACGTGCGCCTGCCTGATCCGACGCGGCAGGATGCAGCATGAAAAACACCCGCCAGCCCATCACCAAACCCGCCTTCGTCGACCCGCTGGCCGATGTGCTGCGCCCCGGCCAGTCGATCGAGCTGCTGAAGGAGCTGCATATCCTGACGCGCGACGGCAAGCTCAACCAGGACAGTCGCCGCAAGCTGAAGCAGGTCACCCACCTGTGCAATTTCATCGAACCGCTGTTGAATGAGGTACTGAGCCGGCAGGACACGCTGACCCTGGCCGACCACGGCGCGGGCAAATCCTATCTCGGCTTCATCCTCTACGACCTGTATCTGAAAGAGCGACCCGGCAGCCACATCTACGGCATCGAAACGCGCGACGAGCTGGTGGAAAAATCGCGTACGCTGGCGGCAAAGCTGGGCTTTTCGCGCATGAGCTTCATCAACACCACGGTGGCGGAATCAACGCAATCGGCGCAGCTGCCCGCCACCATCGACATCGTCACCGCGCTGCACGCCTGCAACACGGCAACCGACGATGCGATTCAATTCGCGTTGGCCAAAAGGGCACGCCACATCGTGCTGGTGCCGTGCTGCCAGGCCGAGGTCGCCTCGGTGCTACGCAAACATAAAAACGATTCATTCGGTAAAACGCCGCTGTCTGAAATCTGGCGCCATCCCATCCACACCCGCGAGTTCGGCAGCCAGCTCACCAACGTGCTGCGCTGCCTGCAACTGGAATCGCACGGTTACCAGCTCACCGTCACCGAGCTGGTCGGCTGGGAGCATTCGATGAAGAACGAACTCATCATCGCCACCCACACTGGCGCACCGCGCGGCAACGCCCGCGAACGCTTGCAGCAGATTTTGCAGGAATTGAATTTGCAGGAACTGGAAGCGCGCTTTCTCGCGCCCCTTGAGTCTTAACGTGGCGCTTGCAGGCGCGTCAGCACGACCGGAACGCTCTCGGTTTCGCTGTTGAGCCAGATTTCACCGTCCTGCACCATGCATTGCAGGCGCATGCTGCGCGCAGCCAGTGCGGCAAGCGCCTGGCTGGTGGCGGCGGGCAATTGCAGCACGGTCAGATTGGTAAAGCGCGTGAGCTTGCTGGCAATCAGCTTCCACCACACGTCACAGCCCGTTCCATAGCACAGCACGACCACCTGATCAGCGCGGCTGCAGGCGCGACGAATGCGCGCGTCGTCGGGCTGCCCCAGATCAATCCACAGCGTAATCTCGCCTACCAGATTCTTGACCCAGACCTCCGGCTCATCGACATCGAACAGGCCCTTGGTAAACGCGATGCCCTCTTCTGCATACAACGCATAGGCCAGCACGCGCGCCATCATGCGCTCGTCGGTTTCAGACGGGTGACGGGCGATGGTCAGCGGATAGTCACCGTAGACATGCCGATCCATGTCGGCAATTTGCAGGTCTGCTTTGTAAATGGTGGCTTTAAGCGCCATGTGATTCATTCTCGAATGGGGCGGCGAATTGTAGCGCCCGGAATGCGGCGATCAGCCATAAAAAAACCCCGGCGAACCGGGGTTTTAATTACATCAGGTCGGAAGAATTACGACACAACCTGAATGTTCGATGCTTGCTTGCCCTTGGGGCCAGTCGTCACTTCGAAGCTGACTTTCTGGTTTTCCTGCAGGGATTTGAAGCCGTTGGAGTTAATTGCAGAGAAGTGTGCAAAGAGGTCTTCGCCGCCGTTGTCCGGGGTAATAAAGCCAAAACCTTTTGCGTCGTTAAACCACTTAACAGTACCCGTTTCCATCTTGTTTCCTATCTATCAAAAAAAAATTGAGCAACATGCTCTATCGATCGAATTTCAAGGAAAACGCTTACCAGAGGTACCGCAATTTAAAGCTTGAATCCAATTGACACCGTATAAATATCACAAAAAATCAGGATGTCAAAATTCTTTTTTTCCATCCATCGGTCGCAACTCCAGCGTATCGCCTCGTTGGGTGAACTCCAATTGCTTTAAAACGCTCATGCCCAGCAAGATCTGATCGTCCCTCATGCCGGGGTTGAGGCTGGCACGCACATCGCTCAGTTTGAACGGACCGAACGCCAGCATGCGGATTTGCGCGGCACGTGTCATCACGGTTCCATTTGCGGTGATCGACTGCTGCGGTGCGCCCGCCTCCAGCCCAAGCCCTGCTGCCAGATGGGCGGGCACGGACACCAGGGTCGCGCCGGTGTCCAGCAAAAAAGTTACAGGTCGTCCGTTTATTTCGCCCGGAAACACATAATGACCATCCCGGCTGCGCTGAAGAATCAGTTCGGCGCCCGGCGCGATTTGCAGTTCACGGTTAGGGTTGTTGCGCGCCTGAAGATTGCTGTCAAAAAACAGATACAGCACGCCCAGCAACGCCACGCTGGCCAACCATGCCATCCCTCGCCCCATATTGCGGTGCGGGTTGTCAGGCGGGGAATCGGATGGGTTTGAGTTCACAGCAGGGAGACTGATTGGGCCAATATTCGTTCAGCGCGCCCATGATCAAAAACATCGGCGTGCCGGAGAGTCGAGCCTAATGCAAATCACTCCCGTATGGAACCGTCTCCCCCTGCATGCAACAAGCCCACCGTGAGTCTTCAAAATTACCGCATGCGCGATTGACTGAAGCGGCAGTGCGGCGCATCGCCAAAGGCCTCGCGCAGATAACGGGTTTCGATGTGCAGCAGTCGCTCGTGGTCGCCCGCCTCCAGATAGATGTCAGGATGCGCCATCAGCGCGTCGTCCCACACCATTTCCACCCCCCAGGCATTCGGCAACCCTGGCACCACACCAGGATCGCATTCGCTGAACAACTGGCTCACGCTGTCCTCGTCGGCCAGACTGAATTCCACGCCATTGTCGAGACCCAGTCTGCCCAGATGCACTTCCTGGTCGGAAGGGATCATCGCCACCATCTGGCACCCCATGCCATCCAGCAGCACGCCCTTGGCCAGCCGGTCAAGCGTGACGCCGGAGGCGCGGGCTGTTTCAGCGCTGGTTTGCGTATGCGGGTGAGCAACCAGGTCGAACGGAATCATATGCTGATCGAGATAACGTTCCATGCGATGCAGTGCGTTCATGATCGTCTCCTTGCGTAACGGTTGATTGACTCTAAATATAGTCCAACCCTATCCGCCCGCTAGCGGCGTTTGGAGGGATCGCCCGCGCGAAAATGACGGCGTGGCGGTCGCGGGTGCTCCTGCTGCTGGCAGGCGCGGCGAAACGCCATCAAGGCATCCTGCGCATGTCCCAGCACACTGTCATGCGGGTAGTGTCCCGACCCGTTCAACTCGCCCATCACCACCCCGGTCAGCAATTCCATGCCCTCGGAGACGCGTTCTGCGGCATGGATATGAAAGCGTCCCTGGGCCACCGCATCCACCAGCTGCGGTGCCAGCATCAAATGGCGCTGATTGCGTCGTGGGATCAGCACGCCGTGACTTCCATCCAGTCCGGCGCGCTCGCACACGCGGAACCAGCCTTCGATTTTTTCGTTGAGACCGCCCACAGGCAACACTTCGCCGTGCTGGTTGACTGCGCCGGTGACGGCAATGCCCTGCTTGAGCGGCAGGCCGGACAAGGCCGACAACAACACATAGAGCTCGGCGCACGAAGCGGAATCCCCTTCCACGCCATGGTATTGCTGCTCGAAGACGATCGATGCGTTGAGCGAAAGCGGTGCGAGATGGGCAAACAGCGCCGCCAGATAGTTCTGCAGAATGAACACGCCCTTGTCGTGAATCGGGCCGGACAGTTCCACCTCGCGCTCGATATTGAGCAGGCCGTCCTCGCCTGCGTAGGTGTGCGCAGTCAGCCGCACCGGCAGACCGAAACGGTAATCGCCGAGGTCGATCTGGGTGAGGCCATTGATCTGCCCAACCCGCTCGCCCTGAAAGTCGATCAGCACATCGCCGTTGGCGATATCTTCACGCAGCAGCTGTTCCGGGTAATCGTGGCGCGCGGTATGCGCCTGCAGGGCGGCCTCGACATCCGCCGCGGTCACCCGCTCCGGTCCACGGGCCTGGCAAATGGCGGCACTTTCCATCACCAGCGCTTCGGTGCGCGCAAAAACTGCGCTCTCACGCGTCTGGTCGCCCGCCTCGCGATGCGATTCCTCGAGCAGGCGCGCCACCGCCGCCGCCGAAAAATGCGGCAGGCCATGCTCACGGCAGGCATGGGCGACGAAAATGGACGAGGCGCGATGCGTGTCCGCACTGGCCACGAAGCTTTCGGCGAAGTCCACCTTGGCACGAAAGTGCCGGGCGATTTCCGGCGCGGCCTCCTGCAACAGGTAATACTCTTCACGTGAGCCGATTAACACCAGCTTGACTTCGACGTCGACCGCCTCCGGCGTCAGCGACACCGCCGCGATCGGCGAAAATGACACGCCCGGCTCCTCGATCTGCAGCCGGCCACTGCGCAGGAAGCGCCGCAGCTTTTCCCACACCAGCGGGTCAGCAAGCACGTCGCGCAGATGCAGCATCAGAAAACCGCCGTGCGCCTGCAGCAGGCTGCCGGCGCGGATGCGCGAAAAATCGGTCATCAGCACATCGTTCTCGGACTGGTATTCGATGCTGCCGAACAAGGCGCGGAACAAGGGGTTGTCCTCAACGATCACCGGCGCACCGGCAAGCCTGCTGTTGTCCACCACCAGATTGACGCGGTAGCGCGTCAGCACGCTTTGCAGCGCTTCCTGCTGGCCTTCCACCCCCTCTCCGCCGTGAAACAGCTCAAGGTTGTCGAACACATCCTGGCCAATCGCATCGAGCCAGGCGTTGAGCTTGGCTGCATCCTTGATCTGCTTCTTCAATCCGGCGCGGATCGCCTGTTTTTCGCGTTCCAGCAACGGCTTCACCATCTGCCGTCGCAGCGCCGCCAGCGCCTCGTTCATCGCACGCTCCAGCGGCTGGGTTTGCTCGATATAGCGGGTGATTTCGGCGCGCAACTCCTGCTCGGCCTGCTCAATCTCGGCACGCCGCGCCTTCGGCAGCGCCAGCACCTCGTCCTCGGTGAGCGCCTGACCTTTCTTGCCGGTCAGCGTGAACATCATGCGTCCGGCATCGCGATGCAGCGAAAAGCTGCGGGCCTCGGAAAACGCCGTCAGCGCGGCATAGTGACCCGCAATATCGGCTTTCCAGGCTTGCTCGATACGCTCGCTCTCGGCCTTGTAGTCCTGCCCTTCCAGCCGCTGCGGAATTTCGTCTTGCAGCGCCTTGACGGCATTCGCCAGTAACTGCCGCAGCAACCGCCCCTCGCCAGCAGGCAGGCGCAATGCCAGCGGCCGTTCGGGTGCGTCGAAGTTGTGCAGATAACAGAGATCGGGGGGCACCCGTTTGCTTGCCGCCACTTCGTGCATCGCCTGCTTGAGCAGCGACGAACGGCCGCTGCCCACCTCGCCCAGCACGAACAGGTTGTAGTTGGGCTGATCCATCCCCAGGCCGAATCGGGCGGCCGTCTGGGCGCGCTCCTGGCCGATCCACGGCAGCGGTTCCTGTTGCAATTCAGAGGTATCGGCAAATCCCAGCGAAGCGGGATCGATGGTCAGGCGGAGGTCAGAGGGGGACAGTGAAACAATCGGCATGGTAGGGGTTCAGGCCTGTGGTGGGTTACCTGATTATTGCGCAAGACCGGTTGAACGGCCTGATTCTGGGCATGAGCAGGCCGGCCCACTGCGCCTGGCTTTGCAGATACTGCTCGCGCAACGAGGCTGCGTTTTCCTGCAACACGCTGACGGGCACGCCCAGCGCTTGCCTCACCGCACGCTCGACCTGGCTTACTCCCACAGCGCGGGGGAGCGATTCCGGCTCCCAGGTTTCGGCAAAGGCGATTCGTTTGTCGGGGTGCATACCCCGTTGCGGCGGCAGCAGGCTGACCCGCGGCAAGCCATAGGCCAGCGCGACGATCCGGCCGTGCAGACTGCTGCCGACCACGCCCCGGCTGGCGGCAATAAGGGCGCAGATGTCCCACAGATGCAGCGACGGAAACAGCTGTGCCATGCCGGGCGGCAGGCGGCCCTGCAGTTTTTCGTAGAGCGCCGGATCGTCATGCCACGGCGCCGCACCGGCCCGGAACAGCGCCAGCCCCAGGCCGGTTGCGGCAGCCACCCGCGACAAGCCCTGCGCCAGCGAATCCAGGCTGGCGTCATCCGCAAAATCCGCACTGAACTGGCATGCGAGATAGCCTTGCGGGAACGCGTCGCGCATCGCCTTCACCGCGCCCTGCTGCTGGCGCTGGCGGATCACTTCGCCGAAGCACTGTTCCACCATCACCGCCGGGTCGGGACACAGCGGGACGTCGATGCCTTCCGCCCGCAGCGCGGCCTGGGTAACGTGGTCGCGCACGCTGAGCCAGTCCGCCTGCCGCAGCGCCGCCTTCACTTCGCCCCGCTGCACGGCGGACAAGGCATTCCACTCCACGCCGCCAACGGCATTGAAAATCAACCGACCCGGCGCTGCCAGGACGTCTCGCCCCACCACATACGGAATGGTCCGCGACGTACCCAGTTGCCGGGCGGCCCACTCGGCGGCGGCTGGATCGTCGTCGTAGCGCGCGATGGCCGCGACGGCTTCAAGCGGATCGAGCAGCATGACAGCGGCCTGCCAGGCGCTGCAGGTCAACAACTCGCCACCGGCGTGAATCAGGTGGGCGGGCCCCGTGCCACTCAACGAGGCCAGCGGCTTCACCCGGTGCCCGCCGAAAGCCCGCAAGTCGCGCGCCGCCAAACCCGCGAACCCGAACGACCGCTCCGGTAACAAGGCGGCCATCAGATGCGGAAACAGCAGGTCGCCAAAGTTGTGGCGGTCGAAAGCGCCAAACAGGATCAGCGGGGAGGTGGCAGGCGGTTTCATTTTCTGCGCGGCTCCGTTGTGGCGATTGGGTCCATCGGGGGGTTTCCTTGCATTCGCACGCTTCACGCTTTCGCATTACATTCGAAAAACCCCCATCGTGCATCGCTCCATGAAATCTGCCCAGCG
>MGZO01000119.1:23181-36051 GCA_001802655.1 Hydrogenophilales bacterium RIFOXYD1_FULL_62_11 | reverse complement strand
ACCCTGTCGAAGACCCCGGTGCTGCCGCTGTTCGCGCTATCGCTCAACGCCACGCCGGCAGAAATCGGCTGGATCGTCATGGCCTCGACGGTTCCCGGCATCCTCATCAGCTACCCCGCCGGCGCACTGTCGGACCGTCTGGGCAAGCGGCGCCTGCTGCTTGCCTCGCTGGTCGTGTTCGCCACCGCACCCTTCCTCTATCTGGTGATCGAAACTGCCTGGCAGCTGATGGCGGTGCGCTTCTACCACGGCTTCGCCACCGCGATTTTCGGCACCGTGGCGAGCGCGGCGATTGCCGAGCGCTACACGGCCGACCGCGCGGCGCGGCTCTCCACCTATTCCTCGGTCACCATTGTCGGGCGCTCCATCGCGCCGTTTCTGGGCGGCACCCTGATTTCGCTAGCGAGCTTCGACGCGGTCTACATCGCCTGCGCCGTCAGCGGCGTGCTGGCGCTGGCGGCCGGCCTGCTGCTGCGCGACGATTCGCCGCCGCCCTCCACAAAGAAACGGGAGCTGCCGCATTTCTGGGCGAGCCTGAAAACCGTGCTGCGCGACCGCAGAATCATGCTGGTGAGCCTGGTCGAGGCCGCGCAATACCTGGTGTTCGGCGCCATCGAAGCCTTCCTCGCGCTGTACGCGTCCTCGCTTGGCATCCCCGCGTGGCAGATCGGCATCATCCTCGGCGTGCAGCTCATCAGCATCGTCTTCGCCAAACCGCTGATGGGCAAGGTGTCGGACCGCGTCGGCCGCCGCCGCGTCATCCTGCCGGGTCTGCTGATCGGCGCGGCGAGCGTCGTGCTGCTGCCCTACTTTCCCAACGTCTTCGGTCTGTCGGTGCTGAGCCTGCTGTTCGGCCTCGGCTTCGCCACCGTCACCTCATCCACCGCCGCGCTCGTCGCCGACCTCACGAAGGACGGCCGCTATGGCTCCTCGATGGGCGTGCTGCGCACGGTGATGGACGTCGGCCAGTCGATCGGCCCGGTGCTCACCGGTTTTATGGTCGGCGTGGCTGGCTACGGCAGCGCCTTCACCCTGCTGGCGACGATCCTGGTGGCGGCCGCGCTGATGCTGGGGATGCTGCTGCGCGATGCCTGAGGCCGCGCCTGATCGGCTATAGTGAGGCAGCCTATTTCTCCCAAGGAGACTGTCATGCGTATCTCATCTTTGCTCGCCACGCTTGCATTCGTCGCCACCGGCTTCGCACTCCCGGTCGCCGCCGATTCAAGCGCGGACACCCCGCCTGCCGCCGCGCTGCAGACATCGATTTCACCCGAGGCCTGTATTGCGAATGCCAATGCCAAGGGCATGCAACTCGCCCAGATCCAGACAGCCTGCTGCAAGGCCCACAAAGGCATCTGCGGCTGCCGCGCCGGCAAGATCGTGTGCTGCGACAACTCCACCAGCAAGGAGCCGGGGTGTACGTGTCATGGGGATGAGGGAGTCGTCGAATAACAAGTGGAATTCGTGGAATGACCAAAACAGTTCACACAACCGTCAAGACCAAGACCGTGCCCTACGACGTGGCCGAGCAGCTGCGCACTCCCGAGGAAATGGCCGCCTATCTCGACGCCTGGCTGAAAGAGGCTCCTGACGACGCCGCTGGCATCGCCCGCGCTCTGTGCGACATCGCCCGTTCAAAAGACATCCTGTCTAAATTACGTTAGCCAATTTCGCAACATGAAAGAACTAGACCTCCTTCATCGTCTCATCTACCTAGATCGTGATTACGTTGCTGATGTTTACGAGGCTGTTACTGGAACGCCTGCGATGACGCAGATCACAAAAGCTGAGGGAAAAAAAGCTGGAACAGCCATTCCCATTTTCTCAGCGGAAATCAGCGCGGGTGAAACCAGAACCTTCTCTCTATCTTCCGCTGCGATGTTCAAGGAAATCCTGCCAAAGTTAACGGGATTTTCGGATATTCCTTCAACAGGTGTTCAAGTCGGGCAACGCTCAATGGTTAGCTGGGTAGAAGGCGACATGGGTGTTTTTATGGTCAACCTTCGCCGCCGGGAGCCACCTGAAACACACGAAAAGATAGTTGCGTCTGAAAAGTATTTCGGAATCCACCGGGCGGATGGATTGAAACTAGCTTTACTGGCAACGCCCGAGTACTTCACCTCTGGATTGGGGTCTTTTATAAGGCTATACGAGACTGTACTCGGTGCGCACAAGCTTCACGTCAGGGCGCTTGTACGAGCATATCCAGCAAGTACTGACTTTAAAGAAAGTATCGCTGTGCCTCTCGTAATAATTGAATCCGATAAACGCGACTAGCCGTTCGTTCTAACGGACCGCCTCGGCAGCCACTGAATTCAATTCGTTATAGAAAACAAGGTAACTCTTCACTTACTCAGTGCCACCCAAACCCCATCCCACCCCGCCTCCGGCTGCGTCTGCCGGAACGCCGCAACCCGCTCCAGCATGACTTGGCTGGGCTGATCCTTCGGTTTAATGATCAGACACTCACGGAACGCCGCTTCGGCCGCATCCCACTCCTGCGCACGGTAGCGCGCCAGCCCGGCCTCGTAGGCCTGCACCCGCTGCCGGTCGCTTTCGCTCAACTCCGCTGCCAGCCCCAGCAATTCATACACCCGCACCGTTTCCTGCTTGCCGGCGACGCGCAGGCTGTCGATTTCGCGGAAGGCCAGGGTGTCGCCCGCCAGATTCCGCGTCGCTTCGCTGACGAGAATCCGCGTGCCGTAGAACTTGTTAGCCTGCTCCAGCCGTGACGCGAGGTTCACGGTGTCGCCGATGACGGTGTAGCCGCGCGAGGTTTCAGAGCCGATGTTGCCCACCGTCACGTCGCCGCTGGCGATGCCCATGCGGACGTTGACCACGGGCAAGCCGTGGGAAATGCCGAACATCTCGGGCAGCCAGGCGCGGAAGGCTTCCATGCGGGCCATCTGTTCGAGCGCGGCGAGGCAGCACAGGGTGGCGTGGTCGGCGGCATCGGTAAAGGGCGGACCCCAGAACGCCATGACCGAGTCGCCGATGTACTTGTCGACGATGCCCTGCCGGGTCCGGATCACCTCGGACATCAGCGAAAAATAACGGTTGAGGAAACGCACCGCGGCATCCGGCGTCAGGCCCTCGCACAGGCGGGTGAAGTCCTGCAGGTCGGAGAAGAACACCGTCATCACCTGGCGCTCGCCACGTTCGGCCGGGATGCGGTTTTCCAGCAGGCTCTTCACGATGCGCGGGTCGACGTACTGGCCGAAGGTGTCGCGGATGCGTTCCTTCTCGCGCAGCCCGACCACCATGTGGTTGAACGAGGTGGCCAGCGTGGCCAGTTCGTCGTGGGTGTGCACCAGGATTTCCACGTCGAGATCGCCGGCCTCGACCGCGCGCGTGCCGCCCACCAGGCGCTTGACCGGATCGACCAGCGAGCGCGTGACGAAGCCGGCGAAGATCAGTCCGAGCGTGGTGGCGATGGCAGTGACGATCCAGTTGAGCGTGGTGGCGCGTTTCTCCTCCTTCTTGGCCTGGACCGCAGTGTCCTGGGTCAGCTTGTTGAGGATGTCGATGGTCTTGCCGATTTCGACGTCGACGGTGTCCTTCTCGCGCAGCAGGGTTTCGCGGACAATTTTTTGTGAGCGCGCGGTGCCTTCCTGCGCCTCGATCTGGAACAGGCGGAAGGTCATGTGAAAGTGCTGGCGTGCGGTCTGGATCGCGGGCAGCTGCTTGCCCAGCACGGCGAGCGTCACGCGATCGAGTTCGATGCCCTTCTCCGCTTCGGCTTCGCCCAGCATGCGCAGCGAGGAATCGACGATCTGGTCGGCGTTGACCCCACGCATGTCGAAGCCGTTCGATTCCTTGGCGAGGAATTCGGGATCGGGGCGCGCCACCTCCATGCCCGCCATCACCCGCTCCATGTGCACGATCTGCTGGCGGATGAGGATTTCCACGCTGGCCACCTGCTGCTGCAGGGGCAGGTAATAGTCGGCAAGCGCGCGCACCTGATTGTTCAGCTGGTGGAAGTTGAGCACCGACAGCCAGGTGACGACCACCATCAGCGCCAGCAGGGCGGTGGTGATGCTGAAGATTTTCAGGCTGATGGGGAGTCGCATGGGTCAGTCCGCGGAGCGCAGGAATCTGAACCCTAGCGCACGCCGCCGATTCGTCAAACCCCCGGGCGCACGTGCATGGCTTACAGCAGGGGCTTCAGCGGCAGCAGCTGCCACAGCCGCACCTGGCCGCGCCGGGTCAACGGCACGTACTGGTCGGGTTCGTCTGTGGCGCGCCAGCTGTTTTCCGGGCGCATGTCGGCCTCCATGATCCCCAGCAGCTGCTGCGCCAGTCCGGCATGGCGGACGATCGCGCCGACTTCGGTGTTGAGGTTTTCTGAACGCGGGTCGAAATTGAAGGTGCCGATGTAAGCGATTTTTCCGTCGACCACCATGCTCTTGGCGTGCAGCGCAAACACCGGCGGCACGGCAGGCGGATTGGCGCGCGAGAACAGGGCATTGCGGTTGGCGGGGTCGGGCTTGTATTCGCGGATGTCGAGGCCCATTTTCAGCAGCTGTTTGCGCTGGTTGCGGTAGCCGGAGAAGGCCTGCAGGTTGTCGGTGGAGGCGAGCGAGTTGGTGAGGATGCGCACCTTGACACCGCGTGCGACTGCCGCCCTGAACAGCGCCATGGCCGTGTCCGACATCACCAGGTAGGGCGACTGGATGACGATGGATTCCGTGGACTCGGCCACCAGCTTCGCCAGCGCAGCCGAGCTCTGGCCGCCGCCGCCCAGCGTCCAGCGGCGACCGTTCTTGCCGGGTTCGTCATGGATGAAGTCGACCCGGCCCCAGGCCATCTCGCGCGCCAGACGCTCGAACGCGGCAGGCGTGGCGTCGATGGCGGCGCGCACGTCCGGCGCGAAGTTTTCCGGCTGGTTGGCATACGCATGCAGTTCGCGGTAAATCTTCTGCACCTCGGCAGCGTCGACCTTGACGTTCTTCTGCATCAGGCCCCAGCCGTCGTAGAGCGATTCCACCGGCACGGCGAGCCTGCTGGCCCAGAATGCATCGAAATTCGCCCGCATGGCCTGTGCCGCGTCGCCCACCAGCAGCGCATCACGGTCGCGGAAGGTGTACTCACTGTCGTAGTCGAAATACTCGTCGGCCATGTTGCGGCCGCCGGTGATTGCGACCTTGCCGTCAACGATGAAGGTCTTGTCGTGCATGCGCTGGTTGACGCCGCGGAAATCGGTCAGCACGTTGAGCGCGCGCTTGTAGAACGGCGTGCCGACCTGATGCCTGGGGTTGTAGATGCGGATGTCGACGTTGGGATGCCTGGCCAGCGCGAGCAGCGTCTTGTCGGGCGCGTTGATCAGGATGTCGTCGACGATGACGCGCACCTTCACCCCGTGTTCCGCCGCACGCAACAGCGCTTCGGTGGCGAGGATGCCGATGTTGTCACTGCTCCAGATGAAGTATTGCACTTCGATCGAGCGCTGCGCGTGGTCGGCCAGCCAGGCACGTGCGCGCAGCGCCGCCTCGCCGGTGTCCAGCACGACCACGCCGGTCTCGCCCGGATGCGCGGCGATCTGGCCGTCGATGAAAGCCATCGATGCGATGGCCGGACGCCAGACGCTGCCGCACAACAACAGCGCCAGCAAACACAACCGGACCCGCAGCGTGCAGCGGCGCAGCATGGGAGGTGAACTCAGCCGGCCTGGCCCGGCACCACCGGCGTACTGCGCAACACATGGCCGCACTGCGCACGGTGACGCAACGCGTGATCCATCAGCACGATCGCCATCAGGGCTTCGGCAATCGGCGTGGCGCGAATACCGACGCAGGGATCGTGGCGACCGTGGGTGACGACCTCGATCGGCTGGCCGTGCAGGTCGATCGAGCGACCCGGCAGGCGCAGCGACGAAGTGGGCTTGATCGCAATGTGGGCGACGACTGCCTGGCCCGACGAGATGCCGCCGAGCACGCCGCCGGCGTGATTGGAGAGGAACCCCTCGGGGGTGATTTCGTCGCGGTGCTCGGTGCCTTTCTGCCGCGCGGCATCCATGCCGTCACCGATCTCCACGCCCTTGACCGCATTCAGGCCCATCAACGCGTGCGCGAGGTCGGCATCGAGTTTGTCGTACAGTGGCTCGCCCCAGCCCGGCGGCACGTTGTCGGCCACCACGCTGATCCGGGCGCCGACCGAATCGCCCGATTTGCGCAGTTCGTCCATGTAGGCTTCGAGCTGCGGCACGATGGCGGCATTGGGCGAGAAGAAAGCGTTGTTGTTCACTTCGTCCCACGACTCGAAGGGAATGTCGATCGTGCCCAGCGCGCTCATGTAGCCGCGAATCACGATGCCGTAGTGCTCAGCCAGCCATTTCTTGGCGATGGCGCCGGCGCCGACGATGGGCGCGGTCAGCCGGGCGGAAGAACGTCCGCCGCCGCGCGGGTCGCGGAAGCCGTATTTTTGCGTGTAGGTGTAGTCGGCGTGGCCGGGGCGGAAGGTCTCGCCGATGTTGCCGTAATCCTTGCTGCGCTGGTCTTCGTTGCGAATCAGAAGCGCAATCGGCGTGCCGGTAGTTTTGCCTTCATACAGCCCGGAGAGGATTTCCACCGTATCGGATTCGCGGCGCTGGGTGACATGGCGCGAGGTGCCGGGCTTGCGGCGGTCGAGATCATGCTGGATATCGATTTCGCACAGCGCCATGCCCGGGGGGCAGCCATCTACCACGCAGCCGATGGCAGGGCCGTGCGATTCGCCAAAAACGGTGACACAAAAGAGCTTGCCGAGAGTGCTGCCAGACATGGAAATAACCTGGAAAAGGGCGAAAATAAGGCATCGAAGTCTAGCATGGCGTGGCAGCGCTTCGCCGCAGCAGCGGGCACTTTTCCCGGCATGCGCTGTCACACCCCGCGCCATGCTTACGGGCTATGCTTATCTACTCAACCTGCGAGGAATCTCCATGAATGCAGCTCAACGCACCGCCGCGCTCGGCCAGAGCCTCTGGCTCGACAACCTGTCACGCAGCCTGATCCGCGACGGCATGCTGGCGCACCACATTGCCGAGAACGGCATAACGGGTGTGACCTCGAACCCGTCGATTTTCCAGAATGCGCTCGCCAGCAGCCCGTATTACGCCGACGACCTGACGACGCTGCGCGCCAGCGAACCGGAACCCGAGCGCCGCTACGAAGCGCTGGTGATTCCCGACATCCAGGCCGCCTGCGATTTGCTGCTGCCCACATTTGAGCGCAGCGGTGGCCGGGATGGCTATGTCAGCCTCGAAGTCGCGCCAAAGTGGGCCTACGACACGACGCAAACCGTGGAAGAGGCCAAGCGGCTGTCCGTTGCCGTCAATCGCCGCAACCTGCTGGTTAAGGTGCCGGGCACCGCCGAAGGCGTGCAGGCGTTCGAAGCCCTCACGGCGCTGGGCATCAACGTCAACGTCACGTTGCTGTTTTCGATCGCGCAGAGCGAAGCGGTATTCAACGCCTATATTCGCGGACTCACCGCGCGCGCGCAGGCCGGCGCCGATGTGCGCCACAGCAAGGCGGTGGCCAGCCTGTTCCTGTCGCGCGTCGACACCCTGGTGGACAAGCAACTGACGGCCATCGGCACGTCCGACGCACTTGCGCTGCGCGGCAAGGCAGCAGTGGCCATGGCCAAGCTCGCCTACCAGCGCTATCAGGCCATTTTTCACGGTGAGCCGTTTGCCGCGCTTGCTCAACAGGGTGCCGCGCCGCAGTTTTTGCTGTGGGCGAGCACTGGCGTAAAAAACCCGGACTATTCCGACCTGCTGTATGTCGAGCCGTTGATCGGCAAGGAAACCATCAACACCCTGCCGGACAAGACCCTCGCCGCATTGGCCGAGCATGGCCAGCCGGCGTTGCAGGTGGAGGCCGATATCGACCAGTCCACGGCGCAACTGGCCGCACTGGCGCGACTCGGCATCGACCTGGACCAGGTCGGCCTGATCCTGCAGGGCGAAGGCGTCCAGTCCTTCGAGGCCGCCTTCCAGAAACTGCTGCAGCAAACAGCCTGAGCCTTCCCTTTCGTCCCATGCGGCGCGGCCGAGACCTGGATATCCCGGCCTCGGCCACGCCGTAACCCCCTCACCCTATAGAAGGAAGCCAACCATGAAAGCACGTGCCGCCGTAGCCTGGGAACCCAAAAAACCGCTGTCGATCGAAGAGGTCGACGTAGAAGGCCCGCGCGAGGGCGAAGTCCTGTTGCAGGTCGTCGCCAGCGGCGTCTGCCACACCGACGCGTTTACCCTGTCGGGCGACGATCCGGAAGGCGCGTTTCCCTGCATCCTCGGCCACGAAGGCGGCTGCATCGTGGTCGAGTGCGGCCCCGGGGTCAAAAGCCTGAAGCCCGGCGACCACGTCATCCCGCTCTATATTCCCGAGTGCGGCCACTGCGAATATTGCGCCTCGCCCAAGACCAATCTGTGCCAGTCGATTGCCTCGACGGTATGGACCGGCTACATGCCCGACGGCACGCGACGCTTCTCGAAAAACGGCCAACCGATTTTCCACTACATGGGCTGCTCGACTTTTTCCGAATACACCGTGGTGCCGGAAATCGCGCTTGCCAAAATCAACCCCGCCGCACCGCTGGATAAAGTGTGCCTGCTCGGCTGCGGCGTCACCACCGGCATCGGCGCCGTGCTGAACACGGCCAAGGTCGAACCCGGTTCCACCGTCGCGGTGTTCGGCCTCGGCGGCATCGGCCTGTCGTGCATCCAGGGCGCGGTGATGGCGGGCGCCGGACGCATCATTGCGATTGATTTAAACCCGGACAAATTCGAGATGGCACGGATGCTCGGCGCGACCGACTTCCTCAATCCCAGGGACGTCAACGGCTCGGTGTCGGAATACATCCGCGATCTGACACGGGGCGGCGTCGATTACTCGTTCGAGTGCATCGGCAATGTGAATGTGATGCGCGACGCACTCGAATGTACCCACATGGGCTGGGGCGTGGCCACCGTGATCGGCGTGGCTGGCGCCGGGCAGGAAATCTGCACCCGCCCGTTCAACCTGGTGGTCGGCCGCACCTGGAAAGGCACCGCATTCGGTGGCGTCAAGGGTCGCAGCCAGCTGCCGGGCTACGTCGAGAACTACATGAACGGCAAGATCGAACTCGACAAGCTGGTCACCCACACCATGCCGCTGGAAGACATCAATCGCGCGTTCGACCTGATGCACGAAGGCAAGAGCATCCGCTCGGTCATCATTTTCTGAGACTGACTCATGAAACAAGTTGAACGCGCCAAGAAAATTGAGTCCATCAAGGAATTCGGCGGCTGGCTCGAACGCTGGCAGCACGAATCGGCCAGCTGTCATTGCACGATGACGTTTTCAATCTATCTGCCGCCGCAGGCCGCCACACAGGCCTGCCCGGTGATCTACTGGTTGTCCGGCCTCACCTGCACCGACGACAATGTGCGGACGAAAGCCGGGGCGCAACGTTACGCGGCCGAGCTCGGGCTGATTCTGGTGATGCCCGACACCAGCCCGCGCGGCGACGACGTGCCCGATGTGCCCGAGCGCTACGACCTCGGCAAGGGCGCCGGCTTCTACGTCAACGCCACGCAGTCGCCGTGGGCGACGCACTATCAAATGTACGACTACGTCACCCGCGAACTGCCCGCGCTGATCGAGGCACAGTTTCCCGCGACGCCCGGCAAGCGCGCCATCAGCGGCCACTCGATGGGCGGCCACGGCGCGCTGATCTGCGCGCTGAAAAATCCCGGCCTGTATGTCTCAGTTTCGGCCTTCGCGCCGATCTGCAACCCGGCGATCAGTCCGTGGGGACAAGGCTGTTTCAGCGCCTATCTCGGCGACGACAAAAAGGCCTGGGAAGCCTGGGACGCCACCTGCCTGATCCAGGCCGGCGCGCCGCTGCCACCGGCGCTGATCGACCATGGCACCGGCGACGAGTTTCTCGCCGAACAACTGTTCCCGCAAAATCTGCAAGCGGCCTGCGCCGCGCGCGACATTCCGCTCAAGTTGCGGATGCAGGACGGCTACGACCACAGCTATCACTTCATTGCGACCTTCATCGGCGAGCATCTGGCGTTTCATGCCAGCGCGCTGTCCAGCCGCTGAATCCCTTTTGTTTCGAGGCAACCCCATGACCCCGTCCCCTCCCGATCTGTTTGAACCCTTCCAGCTGGGCCCGCTTCTGCTGCCCAACCGCATCGTCATGGCGCCGCTCACGCGTAACCGCGCCAGTGCCGGAAACGTGCCGGGCCCCATGAACATCGAGTACTACGTGCAGCGCGCCAGCGCCGGATTGATCCTCACCGAGGCAACGCAGATTTCGCCGCAGGGCGTCGGTTATCCGCTGACCCCCGGCATCCACAGCAACGAACAGGTCGCCGGCTGGCGTGGTGTCACCGATGCCGTGCATGCGGCAGGTGGCCGCATCTTTTTGCAGCTGTGGCACGTCGGCCGCATCTCCC
The DNA here is from genome assembly GCA_001802655.1 of Hydrogenophilales bacterium RIFOXYD1_FULL_62_11. GTDB lineage: Bacteria > Pseudomonadota > Gammaproteobacteria > Burkholderiales > Thiobacillaceae > Thiobacillus. The sequence goes on along the minus strand of MGZO01000119.1, from coordinate 25,628 downwards.
ACCCCAGCCTGCAGCCCGAAGGAGCCCTGCCGGTTGCACCGAGCGCGATCCAGCCCAAAGGCGAAGCCGTCACCTACCAGGGGATGCAGCGCTACGTCACCCCGCGCGCGCTGGAAACGCAGGAGATTCCCGGCATCGTCGCCGACTACCGCCATGCCGCCGAAAACGCTCTGAAAGCGGGCTTCGACGGCATCGAGGTGCACGGCGCCAACGGCTATTTGATCGACGAGTTCCTGCGCGACGGCACCAACCTGCGCACCGACGTCTACGGCGGCAGCGTCGCCAACCGCGCGCGCCTGCTGCACGAGGTACTCGACGCGGTGTGTACGGTATGGCCGTCAAACCAGGTTGGCCTGCGGTTGTCGCCCTCGACCAGCTTCAACGACATGCGCGACTCCGATCCGCGCAGCCACTTCGGCGAAATCATCAGCAGCCTCAACCGCCACCGCCTGGCCTATCTGCACCTGATCGAACCCAACCAGGCCGACCAGGATCATGGCGCGATCTGCGTGCCCAGCCGCGAGTTCCGCCCCTTGTTCGAGGGCACGCTGCTGGTCTGCGATGGCTACGATGGCGCCAAGGCGCGCGCAGCCATCGCCGATGGCCATGCCGACCTGGTGGCGTTCGGCAAACCCTTCATCGCCAACCCCGACCTGCCGGCGCGGCTGCAGGCAAACGCGCCGCTCAACACGCCCGACCCGGCCACCTTCTACGGCGGCGATGCGCACGGCTACACCGACTACCCCAGCCTGGCGCCGGCTTAACGCCCGCCTTTCCCCAAGCCCTTACACCACGGACACCCCATGCACACTTTCGACGCCATTGAACAACGCCGCGCAATCAAGCAATTCGACCCCAGCCATCGCCTGAGCGAGGCGGAGGAAGCGCGCCTGTTATCAGCGGCCCTGCTCTCGCCCACGGCGTTCAACATCCAGAACTGGCGGCTGGTGGCCGTGCGCGACCCGGCGCTGCGGCAGCAGATTCGCGCCCACGCCTGGGACCAGGCGCAGGTCACCGATGCGTCGCTGCTGCTGGTGCTGTGCGCCGACCTCAACGCCTGGGAAAGGGAGCCTGCGCGCTACTGGCGCAACGCATCCGACGGCGTGCGCGATTTCATGCTGCCGGCCATCGATGCCTATTACCGCGACCGTGATCAGGTGCAGCGCGACGAAGCCATGCGCTCGTGCGGCATCCTCGCGCAGACGCTCATGCTCGGCGCCAAAAGCCTGGGCTACGACTCTTGCCCGATGGATGGTTACGATTTCGAGGCAGTAGGCAAGCTCATCCGCCTGCCCGACGATCACGTCATGGCCATGATGCTGGCAGTGGGTAAAGCCACCGCGCCGGCCTGGCCACGTGGCGGCCAGTTGACGCTGGATCAGGTCATGGTCGAGAACGCGTTCGCCTGAGCCGGGTGAAAGTCCGGAAGCATCGGCTGGCGCGCCTGCCCGGCCAGCAGCGCATGGCCCGCAGGCAATGAACTCCACGCTGCCGGTGCTCTACAGCTTTCGCCGCTGCCCCTATGCCATCCGCGCCCGGCTGGCGTTGAAGCTTGCCGGGATCGCGCTCGAAGTGCGCGAGGTCACCCTGCGGGACAAGCCGGCCGCCATGCTGGCGCTGTCGCCCAAAGGCACGGTGCCGGTGTTGCAATTGCCCGATGGCCGCGTGCTGGAACAAAGCCTGGACATCATGCACTGGGCGCTCGGCCAGGCTGATTCGGAAATCTGGCGCATGGATGACGCAACCGGACAAGCCCTGATTGCACTGAACGACGGCGCGTTCAAAGGTCTGCTCGACGACTACAAATATGCCAACCCTCAATCGACGCACCCGGCTGGACACTATCGCGACGAAGCCGTCGATCTGTTTATTGCGCCGCTGAACCAGCGCCTGAGCCAGACACCCTATTTTCTGGGCGAGGCAGCGGCCCTGGCTGACCTGGCGATTGTGCCGTTTATCCGCCAGTTTGCCGGGGTCAATCCGGGCTGGTTCCTGGCCGCGCCCTTCCCCGCCTTGCGCCGCTGGCTGGACGCATGGACGCACTCCGCACTGTTTGTTTCGATCATGCCCAGGCTTGATCCCTGGCAACCCGGCGACCCACCGACGCTGCTGTGACGTTTGCGTATGTTGCGAACTGCATGGCAAAGCGTCGTCAACATGGTTTCCCTGCGCCGCGTCTTATGCTCCAATCCAGTGCATCCGAGCGCGCCGCCAGAGCCGCCGGATTGGAGCGAGACCGCAAGGATCAATAAATCAGCATGAATATTTCTGTCAGCGAACTGCTCGTCCGGTATCTGCAACGCCTGGGCATCGACACCCTTTTCGGCATGCCCGGCGCACACGTTCTGCCAATCTACGATTGCCTGCGCGATTCCAGCGTGAAGAGCATACTGGTCAAGCACGAGCAGGGCGCAGCCTTCATGGCGGGCGGCTATGCGCGGGTGTCG
>MGZO01000119.1:22474-23173 GCA_001802655.1 Hydrogenophilales bacterium RIFOXYD1_FULL_62_11 | reverse complement strand
GTCGGCCTGCATCGCCACCGCCGGTCCCGGCGCAACCAATCTGATTACCGGGATTGCGAATGCCTACGCCGAGCGGCTGCCGGTGCTGGCGATCACCGGTGAAACCTCGACCTATATTTTCGGCAAAGGCGGCCTGCAGGAAAGCTCGGGCGAAGGCGGCGCCATCGATCAGGGCGCGCTGTTCGCCAGCATCACGCGCTATCACAAGCTGATCGAGCGCACCGACTATCTGGGTCAGGTGTTGAACCAGGCGACGCAAGCGCTGCTGGGGCGCGAGCCGGGGCCGGTGCTGCTGTCGATCCCCTACAACGTGCAGAAAGAGCAGGTCGACGACAGCGTGCTCGATGCGGTACATATCCCCAGCCGCGTGGCATCCCGCCACAGCACGTCGACAGCGGAACTCGCCGACCTGATCCGGGCGGCGCAGTCGCCGGTGATCATCGCCGGCCACGGCTGCATCCAGGCAGGCGCGCGCGACATCGTTGCGGCCCTGTCCGACACCTTCAACATTCCGGTCACCACCAGCCTCAAGGCCAAGGGCGTGGTGGCCGAGGGCACGCCGCTCGCGCTCGGCTGCCTCGGCGTCACCTCCAACGGCGACGCCTACCGTTACCTGGTCGATCATGCCGACCTGCTAGTTTTTCTGGGTGCGGGCTTCAACGAACGCACCAGTTATCTGTGGGACGCCAAACTGCTGGC
>MGZO01000119.1:18354-22462 GCA_001802655.1 Hydrogenophilales bacterium RIFOXYD1_FULL_62_11 | reverse complement strand
CGCCCAGGTCGATCGCGACGCCGCGCAACTTGGCCGCGTGTTCCAGCCGGACGTGGCGATCTGCGGCGACATTCGCGCGGTGTTGGATGACGTGTTCGCTGCACTGCAAGCCGACGGCACGCCACCCAAGGCGCGCGCGCTGCTCGACGGCCATCAGGCCAACGCGGCACAACCCGCCAGTGATGACGGAGCAAACCAGGCCTTTCGCCTGATGCAGGCTTTTTACCGTCAGCTCGCGCAACGCTTCCCGCACAACGCGCTGGTGTTCGACGACAACATCGTCTTTGCGCAAAGCTGGTTCGATGTCTCCGACCGCAACCATTACTTTCCCAACACCGGCATTTCCTCGCTCGGCCACGCGATCCCGGCCGCGATCGGCGCACGCTGCTTTGCCAAGGACAGCCCAACCTTCGCCATCCTCGGCGACGGCGGTTTCCAGATGTGCTGCATGGAAATCATGACGGCGGTGAACTACGGCACCCCGCTCAATGTCGTCGTCATCAACAACGGCACCATGAGCCTGATCCGCAAAAACCAGTTCCAGCTGTATGGCGAACGCTACATCGACTGCGATTTCGTGAACCCCGACTTTGGCCTGCTGGCGCAGTCGTTTGGCATCCAGCACTATCGCGTCGAAACCGAGGCCGAACTCGACCGTTTTTTTGCCAGCGCCGACCTGATCGGCGGCATCAACCTCATCGAAATCCTGCTCGACAAACATGCCTTCCCCCGCTACCTGTCGGCTCGCTAGCCTCGACGAACAGATCGCGGCGCAACACGCCGTCATTGCCCGGTTTGAAACGGCGTTGTGGGAAGGCGGCTTCAACGAATCGTTGTTGCAGTCCTATCAATCAGCATGGCGACGACTTGAAGCGCTGATCGCTGCGCGCGGCGACGACCGCCGCCACCGCTTCGTCCTCGTTATCCCGGTTGCCGATAGCCCGCAGCAACTGCATGCCTGCCTCGACAGCCTGCTTGACCTTTGCAGGCTGTTTGGCTACGGCGGACAGCACGGCGGTTCCTTCAATGAAACTCAGGACCAGCCCCTCGACGACGCTCAGGGCAGTCGCTGGAAAAAAGTCTCGGTGATGATTGCCGATGACACGCTGGACCCCGTCTGCATCGCCGCGCACCAAGCCATCGCCCGCGAGTTCGAGGCAAAGGGGTTGGCCGTGGACTACTTCGACCTCGACGAGCAGCGCGCACTGCTGGACTTGCTACCCGATTCGACGTCACTCTCGCGCATCATTGGTGAATTCCACCCCGAGGCTTTCAGCCACAAGGGCCAGGCCATCATGCGCAACATCGCCTGGCTGAAACTGGCACAGATGCAGGCGGCGGACGTTCCCCTGCTCTTTTACACCCTTGATGCCGATCAGACCTTCAAGGTGAATATCGCCGCTGCGGACGGCGCCCACGACGTCTACGCGGTGAATTTTTTCGCGCAACTCGACGCCATTTTCAGCGCCACCAACGCCGAAGTGCTGACCGGCAAGGTGGTCGGCGACCCGCCTGTCTCGCCTGCTGTGATGGCGGGCAATTTCCTCGGAGACGTGACCGGGTTTCTGCGCGAGATGGCCGACTGCGACCCCGATGCCGCCTATCGGCAGCCTGCCGCCAGCACGCAGGGATCGGGCGAGGCCGCGTATCACGACATGGCAGGACTGTTCGGTTTCGAGCAGGCGGATAAAGCCTATCGCTACCGCTGTCCGTTGCCCGGGACTCCCAGCAATGCCGACTGCTTCGTCGACTTCTCTCGACATCTGAAGCGCTTTTTCCACGGCGAGCATCCTACCCGCGTCACCTGGTATCGGCATGCCAACGTCATGCAAAGCGTGCAGCCCGCGCGTACCGTCTACACCGGCAACGCCGTCTTCCGTCCCACGGCTTTGAACTGGTTCATCCCCTTTGCACCTCTGCGCCTGCGTATGTCCGGCCCTACGCTCGGACGGTTGATGAGGGCCGGGCTGGGCACTCGCTTCGTCTCGGCCAACCTGCCGATGCTGCACAAGCGCACGGTCGACACCACGGGCGAAGCAGAATTTCGCCCCGGCGTGGTGTCTCAACGCGAGCGCGTCGACCTGTGCGATGAATACGAGCGTCAGTTTCACGGCGATGTCATGCTGTTTTCCATTGAGCGACTCACCGAGCATGGATTTCCCCAGCAGCCTGTTTCGTCCGAACAGATCGCCACCACGCTGAAAAGTGTGCAAGCCGAGATGCTGGAGCAATACCGCGCGAAGCATCAGGCCACCGTCGACAAGTACGCTCAGCTACAAGCACTGCTGAACAAAGCGCGCGTCTGTCTTGACCATAACGAGGCACTGGCCTGTGCTCACGCAAACTTTGAAGCATTCGCCGACAACCTCGCGCACAACTTCGGCAGCGATTCGCCATGCCATGCACGCATCGACTCGGCGGCCAACCGGACCGCCTGGCGCCAGCGCCAGCTCGACGCCATCGGCAGTTATCACGCCGACCTGCGCGCCTGGGACGAGGCGCTCGCTACCCTCAGACAGGCATGAGCGAGCGCCTGCGCCACGCGCTGCACCGCTGGCGCTATCCGCAGCGTTACGCCCATCTCAACCAACTGCTGAAAACCCAAACACTCGACCGCACGCAACTGCTTGCCGAGCAACAGCGCGACCTCGCCGATATCGTCGCCTTCGCCGCTACCCACACCCCCTATTACGCCGAGACGCTCGGCCCGCTGCTCAGCGGCGGCCACCCGCCCACCTTCAACGTCCTGCCGATCCTGAAAAAAGACGACGTCATCTGCCGACTTGACGACTTGCTCGCGCACACCGCTGACCGCAGCCAGGTCAAAACCGGCCACACCGGCGGATCGACCGGAAAACCTCTGGCGTTTTACTACGACGATGCCAAACACGAGCTGATGCGCGCAGGCATGATGCGCAGCTATAGATTGTCCGGCTGGCGGCCGGGGCAAAAAATCCTTAATTTCTGGGGGGCGCGACAGGACGTTGTCCCCGGAGGCGTGTTCGGTAGCGGGCTGTTCGATTTCATCGCCGCCGAGCACACCCTCGCTGCTTATGAATACACTGAAGCGCAACTCGTCGAATGGGCGCGGTTCATCCAGTCCTACCGGCCTGTGTTGCTGCAGGGCTACGCGTCGGTATTGAGTGAAGTCGCGCGCGTGGTGATCGAAAATAACCTACCGATGCCGAAGACCCTGATCGGCGTCTATTCCACCGCCGAAGTGCTCACCGACAGCCAGCGCCAACGCATGCAACAGGCCTTTCGCTGCAAGGTTTTCAACCAGTACGGCAGCCGCGAAATCCCCAACATCGCCTGCGAATGCCTGCTTGGCAACATGCACGTCTTCACCGACATGGTCTATCTCGAATCAGTGGCGCCGGAAAAGGCAGCGGGCGAAAGCGACAACCGGCTGCTGGTCACCTCGCTGACCAATCGCCTGATGCCGATGATCCGCTATGACATCGGCGACAGCGGCCGCCTGCTCAACGGCGAATGTGGCTGTGGCCTGCCGTTCCCGCTGATGGAAATGGGCATGTGCCGGCACAACGACCACATCCACACGTCGGGCGGCAAACGCCTCCACCCCGCCTATTTCAACCGCCTGCTGGCTGGCCTGAAACAGGTCCGGCAATACCAGTGGGTGCAGCGCGCGCCCGACCGCATCACGCTCAATCTGGTCGCAGCCGAGCGGCTCGATGAGGCTGCCCTCGCGACCTTGCAAGCGCACCTCCACCGCGACGTCGATGCGCGGATGACGCTGGAAGTGAATTACCTGGATGAGATCCCGCGCACGCGGTCCGGCAAGCACCGGTTTGTGATCGGCATGGCTGCGGACGCGGCTGAAAACCGCATGGGTCCAGTTTGACCCATCAGAATGGCGGAGGGGACTCGAACGTCATAAACTTCCCCGTCACCGGATGCACGAAGCCCAGCGAGACCGCATGCAACAACAAGCGGCTCGCCCGCGCCTGCACCTCCGGCGGCGCATACAGGGCATCCCCCAGAATCGGGTAGCCCAGTGCGCGCAGATGGACGCGCAGTTGATGCGAGCGGCCCGTGATCGGTTCGAGCTCGACGCGGGTGTTCGATCCGCTTGCGTCGCAGCCCA
>MGZO01000119.1:13607-18319 GCA_001802655.1 Hydrogenophilales bacterium RIFOXYD1_FULL_62_11 | reverse complement strand
CCAGTCGACGATGATGGGTAAATCAATCACCCCCCACGTGTCCGGCGGTGCATCGAGCCGGCCCGCCACCACGGCAATGTAGCGCTTCGTCACCTCGCGCGCAGCGAAGGCCTGGCTCAACGCGCGCTGGGTGGCCGCGTCACGCGCCATCAGCATCAGCCCGGAGGTAGCCATGTCGAGCCGGTGCACGATCAGCGCATCGGGGTAAGCCGCCTGCACCCGCGCACTCAGGCAGTCCTGCTTGTCTGCACCGCGCCCCGGCACCGCCAGCAGGCCGCTGGGCTTGTCGAACACCAGCAGGCTGGCGTCAGCGTATAGCGGCTCGATGCGCGGCACAGAGGGTTCCGTCATCGCAGCCACGCCCAGCGCAGGGGTTATGCCTTGAGGCTTTCCAGCAGCGCGATCCCCCATGCCACGCCAAAGCCATTGGCATCGCTCATCACCGCGCCCAGCCCACCCTTGCAGCTGTGCGCCGACAGGTCCATGTGCAGCCACGGCGTGTCACCGACGAAGCGCGACAAGAAGCGCGTCGCAAGAATATGGTCGGCTTCGCCTTCCATACTGCATTGTTTAACGTCGGCTACCGTCGAATCAAGCTGACTGTCGTAGTCCTCGGGATAGGGGAACACGACGATGCGTTCGCCGCTTGAAATTCCGGCACGCGAGGCCTGGTGCGCGAGCACGCTGGAGCTGGCGAACACGCCGGACATGCGGCTGCCCAGCGCGTAATGCATGGCACCCGTCAAGGTCGCGAAGTCGGCGATCAGTTGCGGCTTGGCGCGCGCGGCCAGTGTCAGCGTATCGGCCAGCACCATGCGGCCTTCGGCATCGGTATGGACGATTTCGATGGTGGTGCCGTTGAGCGCCTTCACCACTTCGTTCTGGCGATACGCTTCGGGGCTGATGTGGTTTTCGGCGAGCGCCATCCAGCCGTCGAGCGCGACCGGCAGTTTCAGCTTTGAGGCTGCCGCCAGGATGCCGAGCACCACGGCCGAGCCGTTCATGTCCTCGTGCATGCCCTGCATGTATTTGGCCGGTTTCAGGTTGTGGCCGCCGGTGTCGAAGCAGATGCCCTTGCCGACGAAAGCGACTGGCTTGCCCTTGCTGGCTTTGCCTTTGTAGCTGATGCGCACGATGGCAGCATCCTTCGCCGGCGAGCCTTGCGCCACCGCGCAGAACGCACCGGCACCCATTTTCTTCAGCTTGTCGAAACTGTATTCCTCGACCGTCCAGCCGTATTGCTTGGCCAGTGCCTTGATGCGCTTGCGGTACACGCCCGGCGTCAGTTCATCCGGTCCCTGCACGGTAAGGCTGCGGGTGAGGCTGTTGCCTTCGGCCAGCGCCTGCACGCGGGCAAAGCCGTCTGCGGATTCATGACCCAACACCTGCACCGTTTTGAGCGCGGCATCGGGCTTGGATTTTCTTGACGGCAGCTTCACCGCATTGACCAGCGCCGCGTACACCGCCGCGTCGGCTGCGCGCGCCTTGAATTCAGCGTCGCCAAACATGGCCAGCGTCAGCGCTTTCGGGTGCTCGGCCAGCAGCAGCGCCAAGCCCTTGCGCACCAGCTCGTGTGCCTCGAACGTGCTCGCGTCGGACTTGAGCATGGCATACACCGCCAGCGTGCCGCCGGGCAACTGCACGGCCACCGGCGACTTGGCCAGCGCGTCCGGTTTGAGGTCACGCCGCTTCATCACTGCCTTGAGTTCAACGCTCCCCGGCAGCTCGGGCAAGGCTTTCGATACCGGCAGCAGCAGCAGGACGTGGGTCGCCGATTGCAGTGATTTTTCGGTGATTTCCTGTTTGTTTTCAGCGAGTTTAGGCAGCATGAGGGGTCCTTGGGGGTGGCGTTTTTCTTGATGGCTGGCAGGGTTTCCCGGATAATCGGCCGGTTGAATTTTTCCAGCGCCTTTTCCGGGCCTATCCCAACACAGGGTAACCGAATGAAGATTGAAGACAAGAAGCGCGTACTGCGCGAAATGGTATTGCACCGTCGTTTTGAAGAACGCTGCTACCAGGCCTATATCGAACGCAAAATTGGCGGTTTCCTCCACCTCTATCCCGGTCAGGAAGCCTGCTGCAACGGCGTGATGGAAGCGGCCCGCCCCGGTCAGGATTACGTGATCACCGGCTACCGCGACCACGTCCACGCGATCAAGTGCGGCGCTGATCCGAAAGAAGTCATGGCCGAGCTGTACGGCAAGGAAACCGGCTCCTCCAAGGGACGCGGCGGCTCGATGCACATCTTTGATGCAGCGCATCATTTCATGGGCGGCTACGCATTGGTGGGCGGCCCCTTCCCGCTGGCTGCCGGCATCGCTAAGGCGATCCAGCTCAAGGGCGGCGACGAAATTGCCATCTGTTTCCTCGGCGATGCCGCCAACAACCAGGGCGTGTTCCACGAAACCCTGAACATGGCCGCGCTGTGGAAACTGCCGGTGTTGTTCGTCTGCGAAAACAACCTCTACGGCATCGGCACCTCGATCGAGCGTTCCACCGCCGTGGTCCATCAGCACAAGCGCGTGGCAGCCTACAACATCCCGTCTGCAGAATGCGACGGCCAGGACATCGATATCGTTTACGAACACGCGCGCAAGGCGGTTGACCACGTGCGCGCAGGCAACGGCCCCTACTTCCTGGAACTGATGACCTACCGCTATCGCGGCCATTCCATGTCGGACTCGCGCGGCTACCGTTCGCGCGAAGAAGAAGAAGAATGGAAGCAGCGCGACCCCATCTTCATGCTGCGCGACCGCCTGATCACGGCAGGCGCGCTCACCATGGCCGACTACGAAGCCATGGAAAAAGAAACCGACGCCTACATCGAAAACGAAGTCATCAAGTTCGCCGAAGAGTCGCCCGAACCGCGTGTCGAAGACCTCGAAAAATACGTTCTCGCCGACCGTGCAAGCCAGCAGCCCTGGCTTACCGGCAAAGCTGCTTGAAACGCGGACTGTTCAATCACGGCGCTGACGCGACACTGAATTAAAGGAAACAAAATGGCTCAAATCATGCTGTGGGAAGCGATCCAGCGCGCCCACGACGAAGAAATGTCGCGTGACCCGCTGGTCATCTGTATGGGTGAAGACATCGGCGTGGCCGGTGGCACCTACAAGGCGACCAAAGGTCTGTTCGAAAAATACGGCCCGCTGCGCGTAATGGACACCCCGATTTCGGAAGGCGGTTTCACCGGTCTGGCCATCGGCGCGTCGTTCCTCGGCGTGCGGCCCATTGTTGAAATCATGTCGGTCAACTTTGCCTGGCTGGCGATGGACCAGATGTTCAACTCCGCCGCCAAAATCCGCTACATGTCGGGCGGCCAGATCGAAGCGCCCTGCGTGTTCCGCTCGGCCGGCGGCGCGGCGCACCAGCTCGGCGCGCAGCACTCGGCACGGATGGAAAAAGTGTTCATGGGCGTGGCCGGTTTGCGCGTCGTCACGCCGTCCAATCCCAAACAGGCTTATGGCCTGCTGAAATCGGCCATCCGCAGCAACGACCCGGTGTTCATCAACGAACACGAACTCATGTACAACATGAAAGGCGAAGTGCCGGATGCGGAATATTTCCACCCGCTGGAAGGCTCCGACATCGCACGCTCCGGCACCGATGTCACGCTGTTCGGCTACAACATCTCGGTGCACTGGTGCCTGAAGGCTGCCGAGATCCTCGACAAGCAATACGGCATTTCGGCTGAAGTCGTCGACCTGTATTCGCTGGCCCCGCTGGATCGCGCCGGCATCAAGCAATCGGTCAGCAAAACCCATCGCGTGGTGATCGCGGAAGAAGACGAAGCGCCGGTCGGCGTCGGCTCCGAAATCATCGCCATCATCAACGAAGAATGCTTCTTTGAACTCGATGCCGCTCCGGTGCGCGTGCACTCGGCGCTGGTGCCGCAACCGTATAACCACACGCTGGAAAAAGCGGCGATCCCGGATCACGAGGATGTGGTGAAGGCTGTTCTGAAACTGTTCGGAAAAGCGTAAACCCTTTTTTCCGCGAAGGGACGCGAAGGGACACGAAGAAAACGTCTTTCCGGTTCGCCTTCTTCGCGTTTTCCCGCGTTCTTTATGCCCCTCAGGGTATTCGCGGATGAAAGTTTTTCAGGAATAAATATGTCCCAACATTACGCAATAACGATGCCACAACTCTCGGACACCATGACCGAGGGTGTCGTCGTCACCTGGGAAAAGCAGGCCGGCGACCGCGTCGAGCGCGGCGATATCGTCGCCACGGTGGAGACCGACAAGGCCATCATGGACGTCGAAGTCTTCAAGGCCGGTTATCTGGCCGGCCCGCTGGCTGACGTCGGCGCAACCATCGCCGTCGGCGCAGCGCTCGGCTACATCACCGACACCGCGGGCGACGTGGCGATTGCCGCCGGAGAAGTGGTGGAGGAACAGGCGCAGACCGAAATGATTCCGCACCACGCCGGCACGCCGATCGTGATGCCGCAGTTGTCCGACACCATGACCGAAGGCGTCGTCGTCACCTGGGAGAAGCAGCCCGGTGACAGCATCCGCCGCGGCGACATCGTCGCCACGGTGGAAACCGACAAGGCCATCATGGACGTCGAAGTGTTCCAAGAGGGCTTCCTGTCCGGCCCGATCGCCGACGTCGGCAGCGTGGTCGAAGTCGGCCACCCGATGGGCTTCATCGTTGACGACGCTGCCAAGGCCAACGACACCGGCGTCACGCTCGGCTCGGACCACAAG
>MGZO01000119.1:4344-13575 GCA_001802655.1 Hydrogenophilales bacterium RIFOXYD1_FULL_62_11 | reverse complement strand
GCACGGCCGCAGGGTCGTCAGGCCAGCCCGTATGCACGCAAGGTCGCGGCACAACTGGGCGTGAACCTCACCGGCCTGGCCGGCACCGGCCCCTCCGGCGTGATCGTTGCAGCCGACGTCGCGCGCGCGCGGCCATCGATGCAGGAAGTCGCGCACTCGCTGCCGCAGGTCGACGTACCGGGCCAGGGTCGCGCCATGAGCTCGATGGAAAAAGCTGTCAGCCACGCGATGACCGCCTCGCTCACGCTGCCGACCTTCAACGCCACAATGAACATCAGCACCACTGCGCTGACCGCTGCCGCCAAGACCAACAAGGTCTCGGTCACGGTGGCGATCGCCAAGGCCTGTTCGGTGGCGATGGAAAAATTCCCGCGCATGAACTGGGCCTACCAGCCGATCGACAAACTGGTCGAGCGCAGCAATCACGACTTCGGCGTGGCCGTCACCTCGAACGACGGCGGCCTGGTGGTGCCGATCCTGCACGGCATCGAAAAGAAATCCCTGGCCACGCTGCAAGGCGACTGGGGCAGCCTGGTCGAACGCGCCCGCATCCGCAAACTGGCGCCGGCCGAATACGCCAACCCCACCTTCACCATCTCCAACATGGGGATGATGGGCGTGTCGCATTTCACCGCCATCCCTACCCCCGGCATCGCTGCGATTCTGGCGATTGCAGCCAACGGCCCGCAAGGCACGCCCTTTACGCTCACCTGCGATCACCGCGTGCTGAATGGCGCCGAAGTGGCGTTGTATCTCAATGCCCTGAAGCAAACCATCGAAGCCCCTGACAGCTGGATTCAGGGGTCAGGGGCCGGGGGTCAGGGCGGGGCAGCTGAGACTGTCGCTTCACCCGCCACCCACACCGCGCCGGTGTCGCCGATTCCGGAAGGCAACTGGGACTTCCCGGTCGTCGTCATCGGCGGCGGCCCCGGCGGCGAGGATTGCGCACGCGATCTGGCCGACCACGGCATCAAGGTCATGATGGTCAACAACGAACCCTTCCCCGGCGGCGAATGCCTGTGGCGCGGCTGCATCCCGTCCAAGGCCTGGCGCGCAGCGGCCGACGTCATCCGCAACCGCAGCCACGACGCTGAAATCGGCGTCGACGGCACGCAGGCGCCCAAGCTCAACTGGGCACAGGTCGAAAAGCACCGCCGCTGGGTGCAAAGCAGCCGCGGCGAAATGGCGCTCAAGGCCGACAAGGGCATGAAAATCGACGTGCGTGAAGGCTACGGCGAATTCGTCGACGCCCACACCCTGAAAATCACCCCGGTTGAAGGCGAACCCTACACCGTCAGCTTCGGTGCAGCCGTCATCGCCACCGGCGCGCCCGCTTTCGTGCCGCCGATCCCCGGCGCGCGCGAGAACCTGGCGACGGGCGGTGTCGTCACCTCCGACACCATCTGGAACCTGGCCGCACCGCCGAAGAAAATGGCGATCATCGGCGGCGGCGTCATCGGCGTCGAGATGGCGCAGATCTTCCGCGACTTCGGCACCGAAATCCTCATGCTGGAGCGCAACGAGCGCATCCTCGCCGAAATCGAGGACGAGATCGGCAAGACCCTGATCGGCCTGCTGGAAAAGGAAATCACCGTCGTCACCAACGCATCGATCGACGGCGCGACAGGTACGCCGGGCAGCATGAGTGTCGCCTACAAAAATGCCGCCGGCGAAGCGCACACCTTTGCCTGCGACATCGTACTGATGGCCACCGGCAAGCGTCCCGACACCCGCAAGCTCAACCTCGACAAAGTCGGCGTCGAACTCGACGGCGCCGCGATCAAGGTCAATGCGCGCGGCCAGACCAGCGTGCCGCACATCTACGCGGTCGGCGACGTCATCGGCGGCTACATGCTCGCCCACACCGCCGCCACGCAAGGCCGTGTCGCCGCCCACAACCTGCTGGGGCATGCCAGCGAATACGACCAGGATCGCGACTGCGGCGTCACTTTCTCGCGCCCGCAGGCCGGTTTTGTTGGTCTGTCGGTCGCACAGGCCAAGGCCAAGGGCATCGACGCGGTGGAAGCCAAGATGCCGATGAGCATTGATGCCAAGGCGATGATCACCGGCGAAACCGACGGCATGATCAAGCTGGTGGCCGACAAGGCAACCGGGCGGATCATCGGCGTGCACTTCCTCGCCGACCACACCGACACCCTGATCGGCACCGCAGTGATGATGGTCGCGGGCGACATGACGCTGACCCAAGTCGCCTGGGCCATCTTCCCGCATCCTACTCAGACCGAGCTGTTCGGCGAACTGGCACGGCGGTTGTTGAACCGCCTGCGGCGGACTGCCAAGAAGTAATCCTTCGCATGCACAAACAACAAGGGCCTCATTTGCGGCCCTTGTTGTTTCTCGATAAGGCAACTTCCACACCTGAAACCGCGGTGCGTGCAGTGCTATTTAAGGGAAGAAAACCCCGCCTTTTTGCACACTCACTGCCCCGTCGGGATCCACCCTCTAACCCAGTAACGGGGTGGCAGAAATGAGCCTTCATCCACATAACGCTGAATCGACGCTTGCCAATTCATAACTTCTGGAGAAATGCTGGCCAAAAGTAAGGCCAAACATATAATTGAAACCAGCGGTGCCACCAAAACAATTCGCAGCGAAGGTCTTAAATCAATTTTCCGGGGCACTGTTTTGTAATACGTACCTAAAGCCCATCCTCCTATTACAACTAGCCAGAGTTGGGTATATGGCATCACGATCACCCCATCGACCATCGATTGTGTTGTTGCCGCAAGCAGAGCTGCAAGCAAGCAAACCAGCAAATTAGCCTCACCATCTGGCGGTTTTCTGACCATGCATAGTAGCGAGACTAGTCCAATGGCCAAAGGCATGGCTAATGCCAAACTAGCAGGAATTCCCCACTCTGCCATCAACTGCAAAGCTGAGTTATGGGGGTGTGCGGCAATATGGTTCTTTGTTGCCGCTAAATGCATGGGGCCAATACCCAGCAGTGGATGAGTTCGAACCTGGTCCACCGCGGTGTCCCAAAGTATTTCGCGTCCGCTCAGCGTCGTTATGTTGGAAAATCGGTTTTCTACAGATGCGTCCAACTGCGATAGCTGCGGTGCCCATACAAACAAAAGCACAAACAAGGCCATCCCCAGCATGAATGCTTTAACTTGAACATAAAGCCAAGGCAGGCTCGATCGCCATGCGCCAGCCATCAAGACTCCAGACGACAAAGCTAAGGCCAGCCAAGTACCTCGCGTTCCAGAAGCTATCGCCAGCGTCCACCAAATTGATAACAGCAGAAAAAAACTTGTTCGTTTAATTTTTCCGAGCTTTCCATGCAGCAAGGGAAAGGCCAATAACGGAATAAGTAGGCTGGCTATTTGGCCAAAAAACCGACGGTTCGAGAAGCCATCTGTGAACAGAATAGTGGTGTCCAGTTTTATTTTAGGGATGATGCTACCCAGATAACTCGCCAAAATCTTTACTGCAATAATGACAGCTACCGCAATAATCAGACGTTGTATCCACTTATCCAGATTATTCGCCTTGCTAACTTGCCCCGCCCACAACAACGTCAACCAAAGCAACAGCAAAAAACTCGCCCATTCAATCAAGGCGAAGCGAGGGTAGTCAGACCGGACTGCAGAAACCAGGCCAATTCCAAAAGCACACACCCAGGACCATTTAACCCAGGTTGGCAAGCGCGCCAGCATGCCAGCCAAATCCGCACGCCAAATGGTTGCGCTACCCAACATGGTGATAACCAACAAGGCAATCTGCCCCATTCGTTGCTGGTCATGCCAACTTATTTTTCCGCTAAGATCCACAGCCACCCCGATGAGCAAGGTTAGCGCAAACAGGAAAAGCAGGTGAAACTGGCGGGATAGATTCGTCATCTTGTGGTCAATATTTTGTAACGATTCGCAGCAAAGTCATTGAGGCGATATTCAGGATGAGACCTTCACAATGATGACTAATGGCCCTGCAGAATGAACAAAACCTCCAGCAGGAGGTTTTGTTCATTCTGCACATCAATTTCAGGCCAAACACTGACTTGAAATCAACGAGGGCTTAAGTTGCCGTGCAGCCTTTGATTGTCACGTTGTTTGTACCAGTAAGTACACAACCCCAAGCGATTTCACCAGGTTTAGTAGTAAAGTCAGGCGTCAAGGTTGCAGTTGCCACGCCGGATGTGTAAGCCAAAACGCCAGCACCTGTACAGTTCGGGATTGTTGCTCCTGCTGCGTCACCATCTTCTTTGCACAGATTTGCTGTACCAGTCTGATTGTAAGCCAAGCCAACTTTCACTTTCTGGCCATCAAGGCTGGCAACCGCTGTTGAAGCATTTGCTTTGATGGTGTAGTCCTTATAGGCCGGAATCGCCACTGCAGCCAAAATACCAATAATCGCCACCACGATCATCAATTCGATCAGGGTGAAACCGCTTTGTGCCTTACGTGCCATCATTTTCATTTCCATTTTAGAGCTCCTTAAGTTGATGAATGTGAACACGCGTTCGCTGTGTCTGGCACATTAACGTGCAGCGACCGTGCCAACTTTAGGCAAGCTCGCGTTAAATTCATCCATTCACGCTGCAGGCCTTGTGCGACGAGGGGTTTGCGGACTCCCGCCGATTAGTCGACGGCTTCCGGCTGCGCCAAACAGACGCAATCGCAACGCCCTTGCCGGGCAGGATGTGCCGTATTTTGTCAGCCTGGAAACGAGCCACGGCGTCCTCGCTCTTAATCTTAATGTTCAAATTCGAACGGATTGATCAACTCAAGACCACAGTCCTCAAAGCCCTTGATGTTTCGGGTGGCAAAGGCAAACCCATGGGTGTGGGCAATGCTCGCAATTTGTGCATCCGGCAGGCTCATGGGGCGGCCAAGCTCTTTGCGATGCCCCTGAATTTCGGCATAAGCACGGGCGGCAGCGCCAGTAAAATCAAGTACCCGCTCCTCAAATGCTTGCGCGACAAATTGTTCGAAACGGCTATGTAACTGCCACCGGCGTTGACCTTCTGGCAAAACACGCAGGCCATAGCCGATTTCTGCCAGTGTCACGGTGGTGATGAATAGTTGGTTGCTGTCCTGGGTATTTAACCAACTCAGAACCTGCGATGAAGGCTGCGGGCGCATGACTTCTGAAATCACGTTGGTATCAACGACGATCATCGGTCGAAATCCAGCGGATCATGTGGAGCGTGTTGGGTAAGTTCCAAATCAACCCCGGACTCGGCCCCAAAAAACCGCACGGATAGGTCGCCCAGCCGCTTGGGCGTGTTGACCGCCTGCCGAAGAATGCGCCGCGCTTCTTCCTCCATTGATATCTGGTGATGGGCCGCACGGATACGTAGGCGCTGGATGGTGTCGTCGTCCAGCTTGCGGATGCTTAGGTTAGCCATTTCATTCTCCTTTTGTGCTATCACGTGCAGGCATTGTAGGCTCACGCCTGCATGCCTGCTATTGTACCGAGCGGGCAGAAGGCGATTTGCAGGAACTCATGGATTTAAATCCCATCGATATTGCCGCAACAATGCAAAAAGCCACGGTCTCCCGTGGCTTTTCGTTTGGTACAGCGCCACGGTTTTCTGTGGCGCTTTGCATTGTTGGTGGGTCGGCCGAGATTCGAACTCGGGACCAACGGATTAAAAGTCCGCTGCTCTACCGGCTGAGCTACCGACCCGTGGATTTGACTCAAGCCTGAGTGGCTGAAGCCCTATCCGTGAAAGCGCGAAATTATAGCCGAATCGGTACGCCCGGGTAAAGGCTTATGACGGTTTTTTGAAGAACCGGGCGCATTCGACACGGGCAAAATGTCGTCAGGCGCGTTTTACCCTTCGGCTCGCATCATCAGGATGTACTGCACCTTCATGGTGACCGCGCTGCCGACCACAATCGCGACGAAGGTCAGGATGGAGCCCAGCGCCAGGGTGGAAAAGCCGGTGATGCCCTGCCCAATGGTGCAGCCCATCGCCAGCACGCCGCCAAAGCCCATGAGGATGGCGCCGGCCAAGTGATTGACGAAGTCGCCGCCGGAGGCGAACCACTCGATGCGGAAGCTGCGCGAAATCAGCGTCCACAGCAGGGAGCCTGAGATCACCCCGGCCAGCGCCATGATGCCGAAGGTCAGCAAGGTGTGATCGAAACCGCTGGCCGCGTAACCAAGGGTTTGGCCCATGGGGTTGATGAAGGTGAAGGACTGCGCGGCAAGCGGGGCGACATCGGGGCGAACGGCGTCAGCGGGCGCGTAGAAATCCCAGCTCTGCACGTAGGCTTGCAGCGACATCACTTCGCCGTCAGCGTTGACCATGATGTTGCTGGTGAGATACCAGGCGGCGAGCACCACGAGGCCGACCACGAGACCGCCGAGGACGTTGTCGAAGTTGGTGCGGAAATCTGCCGATTTGAAGGCCCATGCCAGCAGCACGATGCCGACGACGCCTCCCGCCACCATGCGGCCGGTTGCGACATCGTCGCTGAAGAGTATGGCGCCCAGGTCCTGGTTGGTGCTCAAGGCGATTGCGGTGGGATTGGTCCAGGGATAGAACAGGGTGGAATAAAGCGTCTTGTCGCTGCCCGGAAAGGGATTGATCATGAAGTAGGCGATCAGGGCGATGACCAACAGCACCATGATCGACTTGAGGTTGCCGCCGCCGATGCGGATCAGGGTCTTGTTGCCGCAACCGGAGGCGAGCGTCATGCCGATGCCGAACAGGACGCCGCCGAGTGCGTATTCCAGCCAGGGCAAGCTGTTCTGGCGGTAGGGCGGGAAGGTGCTGCTGACGTTGACCAGGCCGGCAGCCTCGAGGCCCGTCACGCCCAGCACGCCGACCGCGATGGCGAGTATCCAGGCGCGCATGCGTCCAGTGTCGCCCATGTTGACCCAGTCGGACACCGCGCCCATGGTGCAGAAGTTGGTCTTGTTGACCACGGCGCCAAAGATCATCGCGATCGCAAAGGTCGACCACAGAAAAAACGAGTGCGCACTGGCGAAATCTTCATAAGTCATTCGGCTATTTCTCCTCGGGAACAGAATGCCGGGCCGCTGCGGGCGCCCGGAAAAATTAGAGAATCATAATATGTTTGCGCACAAGCCAGGCTGACCAATAAATACCATTGGGGCGCTTGGGCAAAGCCGGGCTTGCGTGCCTGTGAGAGGAAAACACATGATGTCGTACGGTGCGGCGTGGCCGCATGCGCGTCGCGCCCGGCTCAGTCGGCGACTGAGTAGTAGTGTGTCGGATCGGGAATGCCTGCGTTGAGAAAGCCCTCACGTCGCAGGCGACAGGAATCACAGCGTCCGCAGGCGCGGCCTTCAAGGTCGGCCTGATAACAACTTACGGTTTGCGCGTAATCCACGCCCAGTTGAATGCCGCGCTGGATGATTTCTGCCTTGGACAGATATTGCAGCGGCGCATGAACGCGCAACTGCGCGCCTTCGACCCCGGCACGGGTGGCCAGGTTGGCCATATGCTCAAAGGCTGCGATGAATTCAGCCCGGCAATCAGGGTAGCCCGAATAATCAACCGCGTTGACGCCGATAAAGATGTCGCGCCCGCCCAGCACCTCGGTCCAGGCCAGCGCCAGGGACAGCATCACGGTGTTGCGGGCCGGCACATAGGTGGCGGGAATGCCGCTGGTGGGCGTTTCGGGCACGGCGATGGAGGCATCGGTCAACGCCGAGCCGCCAAAATCCCCCAGGCCGAGTTTCACGACCCGATGCTCGACTGCGCCCAGACTCCGTGCCAGACGCGCGGCGGCAGCCAGTTCGGCGTTGTGGCGCTGGCCGTAATCGAGACTCAAGGTGTGACAGGCATAGCCGGCTTCGCGCGCGATGGCCAGCACGGTAGCGGAATCGAGCCCGCCCGATAGCAGAATGACAGCAGGCTTCATTTTCCCGGCGTGTTGCCCCAGAGTATTTTGTGCAGTTGCAGCTGCATCCGCACGGGCAGCCGGTCGGCGAGCACCCAGTCGGCCAGTTGCGCCGGTTGCAGCTCCCCCTGAACCGGCGACACCAGCACCGGACAGATGCGGATCAGGTTCTGCGCGCGGATGACTTCGCGCGCCCAATCGTAGTCGGCGCGACTGGCCAGAACAAACTTGATTTCATCATTCGGCGTGAGGTGGGCAAGGTTCTCCCAGCGATTGCGCGCCTCCTCGCCCGACTCCGGCGCCTTGATGTCGACGATGCGCGATACCCTCGGGTCGACCGGGCTGACATCGAGCGCGCCGCTGGTTTCGAGCGAGACGGAATAACCGGCGTCGCACAAGGCCGTCAGCAATGCCGGGCAGCTTTTTTGCGCCAGCGGTTCGCCACCGGTCACGCACACGGTCGGCACGCCAAACGCCGCAATTTGCGCCAGCAGGGCATTCAGCGTGACGGTTTCGCCGCCCTGAAAACTGTAGGGCGTATCGCACCAGCGACAGCGCAACGGGCAGCCGGTCAGGCGAACAAACACGGTCGGCAAGCCGGCGCGGCTGGTTTCACCCTGCAACGACAGAAAAACCTCGGTTAAACGCAGCGTGGTTGTTGTCGACTCATCGGCTTGAGTGCGTGGTTGTTGCCGATTTATCGGCTCCACAATCACGGCCTCCCCTTTATGCCCTTCCGGGTGCTCGCGGGCGCAACCACGGCCTACTCCTTGCGGGTGCAGCGTCAAGACATCGGACATGCTTACTTCAGCGTGGCCAGCCGACGGCTCGCCAGATCTGCAGCAGGCGTGCCGGGATAGCGGGCAACCAGTTGCTCCAGCGTTTTGCGCGCGGCGGCAAGCTTGTTCAGCGCAATCTCGTTGGAGGCGATGTTGAGCAGCGCATCAGGAACCTTTGCACTGGTCGGGTAAACCACCACCAGCTTTTGCTGCTGGGCCAGAGAAGTCTTGTAGTCCTTCAATGCGTAATACGAATAGCCGATCCAGTATTGCGCGTTGGGTGCCAGCGCGCTGTCCGGATAGGTTTTGAGAAACGTCTTGAATGCCGCGATGGCGGCTGTGTAGCTGTCCTCGCGAAACAGCTTGAGCGCGGCTTCGTAGGCGGCCGATTCCACCTGGGCATCAGGGGGCGCAACCGTGGCGGCATCAGGTGCCACGGGCACGGCGGCCTTGGCCTCTTTGGCGAGCTCGGTCAGACGCTGGTCGAGGTCGGCATACAAATCGGTTTGCCGCTTGTCCAGCGTATCCAGTTGGTGCGCCTGCACCTCAGTCAAGCCACGCAGCTTGGCCACCTCGGCCTTGAGCGTCTCGATTTCCCGCAGCAGGTTCAG
>MGZO01000119.1:0-4304 GCA_001802655.1 Hydrogenophilales bacterium RIFOXYD1_FULL_62_11 | reverse complement strand
CCGCCGCCTGCGCCAAATGAAGGGGTGCCGCCAACGACACCCCCGCCACAACCATCCAATTCAACACCGACTTCATCACGCGTTACTCGTCTCCGTACACGACATCGACGCGACGGTTCTCGGCATAGGCCGCTTCAGTATCGGCCTCGTCACGCGGCTTTTCTTCGCCAAAGCTCACTGCTTCCAGTTGCGCATCGGTCGCGCCCAGCGCCATCAAGGCTTTGCGAACCGCTTCGGCACGCTTTTGGCCCAAAGCCAGGTTGTATTCACGACTGCCACGCTCGTCGGCATTGCCCTGCAGAATCACGCGGGAGTCACGCTTGGACGCCAGGTAGGCGGCATGCGCTTCAAGCACCGGGCTGAATTCGTCTTTCACCACGAAACTGTCGAAATCAAAATAGACGCTGCGCTTGGAGAGCGGGCTTGCAGGGTCTTTGCGGGGGTCGCCAGCATATTTGCCGCTGCCATCAAGCGAACTGCCGGTCGCACTATCCGTACCCAGTCCACTGGTTTCAGTCCCCGTGCCCGCGGGCGTGCCGCTTGCTGATTGCGTGGCGCCGCTGCTGGTGCGGTCCTCGACGGTGGCTTCCTTGCCGGTGGTGCTGCAGGCAGAAAGGGTTAAAGCAAGCAGTAATGCGCCCAAAATCTTGTTCATGTTGATCTCTCCTGTTGATAAAAAAAACAACGCACCAAATGATGCTCATGGACCCCAGTCGGGCTCGCGTGCATCGACACCTGATTCAGACAGCCGGGCACGGGTTTTCCCATCCAGGCTCACCGTACCCAACACCCCACGTCCACCCTGAACGGTGGCATACAACACCGACTGCCCGTTGGGTGCGAAGCTGGGCGATTCATCGCGTGCGCTATCGGTCAGCACACGGGTTTGCCCATTTGCCTGCTCCTGCAGCACCACGCGAAAGCGGCCACCTTCCCGACCAATATAGGCCAGATAACGGCCATCCGGACTGACCGTCGGCGACACATTGTAGCTGCCGTTGAAGCTCAGGCGTTTAGGCTCGCCACCGCTGGCCGACACGCGATAAATCTGCGGGCTGCCGCCACGGTCCGAGGTGAAGTAAAGCATCTGGCCATCCGGCGAAAACACCGGTTCGGTATCGATGTTGCCGCCCCGGGTGAGACGGGTCAAGCCGCTGCCATCGACATTGATGAGATAGATCTGCGATGCCTGATCACGTGTCAGCACCACGGCCAGCCGCTTGCCATCGGGCGCCCACGCAGGGGCTGAATTGGAACCCTTGAACGCTGCGGCCTTGCGACGGCCGCCATCACGTAATGACTGCACATAGACAATCGGCTTTTTGTCTTCGAACGACACGTAAACCAGACTCGTGCCATCGGGCGAAAACGCCGGTGAAATCAACGGCTCGCCAGAACGCACCACGGTGCGCGGATTCTGTCCGTCGGCATCGGCCACCTTTAATTCAAAGCGTTTTCCCTGCTTTTGCACATAGGCGATGCGGCTGCTGAACGCGCCGCGCGTTCCGGTAAGTTTTTCGTAAATGATGTCGGCGATCTGGTGGGCGGTGGTGCGCCATTGTCCAGCCGTAATGGTGTAGCTGAAGCCCGCCAGCTGCGTCTGTTTGACGGCATCCAGCAAGCGGAATTTCACTTCAAAGCGCCCGCCGGGCAAGGCCACCACCTGACCCACCACCACCGCCTCGGCGCCCTGGCTGCGCCACACGCCAGCATTGACGCGTGCGATATCGGCCGGTGGCGGAGTACCGCCCGTGTCCAGAAACGCAAACTGCCCACTGCGCTTGAGATCATCGCCCACAATTTGGGCCAACGCCGGTACGGGCTGGTTTTGTGCGGTTCCAAACGGCAACAGGGCGATTGCAATCTTGTTGGCCGCTCCGCCGACTACTTCGATTTCCATCGCAGCGCGCGCGGTGAACGGTGCACACAGCATCGCCAGAAAAAACAGGGGGAACAGCAAGGCAGCACGCAACATGGGCGGAAGTCTCAAATTAAATAGCTGGATGCCGGTCGAGTATAGCCGACTGCGACAAGCCCATATTCGGGCTCGACCCGCGAAGGGCCGGCCGTGTTTGTAAAGCCGCTAAAGCGTCAACAACCACGCTCACTCTTGGGGGCGATGGGTAAAGGAAAGTTCCGGAACAAATGCAGCGCGCGCCTCGCGCTCAGTTGGCAACGGCAGCGGCGAGGATTTTTCGATGGCGCGCACCACGGCAGCGTCATACGCCGCATTGCCG
Source organism: Hydrogenophilales bacterium RIFOXYD1_FULL_62_11 (assembly GCA_001802655.1). Classification (GTDB taxonomy): domain Bacteria; phylum Pseudomonadota; class Gammaproteobacteria; order Burkholderiales; family Thiobacillaceae; genus Thiobacillus. The sequence continues at coordinate 2,067 of MGZO01000119.1, read as the reverse complement.
CTCGACTGCGTCACCCGCACGCTCACCACGTCACCCGTGGGCAACACCTTCACCAGACAGCGCACTTGCGGATTGCCTTTCAGGTTGTCGGGCAGCCGGGTATTGCCCCGCACCGTGGCGCTGATCAGGTCGCGGTATTTTCCAATGGTCTGTGACAGCGCAGCCTGGCGCGCGCCCGCCGCCTGCGCTTCGGCCTGTTTGGCCGCCCGGGCAGCATTCGCTGATGCCTCATTCACCATGCTTTGTTTCAACTCGTCGGCTTCCATTTGGCGCAGCATGGCCTGTTTTTTCTGCTCGGTTTGCTTGTCACGCGCCTTCTGCAACGCGTCTGCCTCGGCCCGCGCAGACGCTTCCCGCGCCTTTGCCTCGGCTTGCTGGATCGCTTTCAGCTTTTTCTGCCGTTCGGTTTCGGCGCGTTTCTTTTCCAGCGCGATATCGGGTGCCTTGGGGGGCGGCTCTTCGGCCACCGGCTTGGGCACGGGTGCAGGTTTGGGTACGGGCTTGGGCCCAGGCTTGACGGGATCGGGATGGCTCACCGCACGCGGTGACGACGTTTCCGCTGGCAAGCTCTGCCACAAATCGACCATCACCGGCGCGGGATGCTCGGTTTGCCACGACACTCCAAATACCAACAACAGCACAAACAGCGCATGTACCCCCAGCGCCAGCGCGCCCGCCACACGCTTGTCAGTATTGCGGCTAACCGGGGTGTCTGCCGCAAGCCTCATGGCGCGGGTTTGGCAAGCAGGCCGATGCGGGTGATCTGCGCCTTCTGCAGGAGGTTCATCGTATGCATCACTTCTTCGTAGCGGACATTTTTATCCGCCGCGATGACCACCGGTTGATCCGGCAATGCGCGGTGCAGCTCATCGATTGCGGCCGCCAGTTCCCGCTTCGTCACCACCTGCTCGGCGCTGTCGGTGGCGCGGTTCTTCAGCACGTATTCGCCCGATTCCTTGATGATGACTTCAAGCGGTTGCGACGGCGTTTGCGAGGTCTTGCCGACGCTCGGCAGCTCGACCTGGGCGGGGTTGATGAAGGGCGCGGTCACCATGAAGATGACCAGCAGCACCAGCATCACGTCGATCATCGGCACGACGTTGATCTCGGCAACCTGCTTGCGGGTGCGCGCCATGACTCAGACCGCCTTGGTGACCTGACGCTGCAGGATGTTGGAGAACTCTTCCATGAAGCTTTCCATGCGGTTGGCCAGGCGGTCGATGTCGTGGGTGTAGCGGTTGTAGCCGACCACGGCGGGGATCGCGGCGAACAGTCCCATGGCGGTGGCGATCAGCGCCTCGGCGATGCCCGGCGCGACCTGCGCCAGCGTCGCCTGTGCCACGCTCGACAGCCCGATGAAGGCAATCATGATCCCCCACACCGTGCCGAAGAGGCCGACGTAGGGCGACACCGAACCGACCGTGGCAAGAAAGGACAGATGCGACTCGAGGCTGTCGAGTTCGCGCTGATACGTGGCGCGCATGGCACGGCGGGTGCCGTCGAGAATGACACTGAGCGCCTGCCCCGGCTGGCCGCGCAGCTTGATGAATTCGCGAAACCCGGCTTCGAAGATGCGCCCCATTTCGCACACGCTCTCCCGCCCGCTGGATATCCGCTGATAGAGCGCATTGAGGTCGCCCCCGCCCCAGAACTCCTGCTCGAACTGGTCAGTCAATTGGCGCGCGCGCTTCAATGCAAACAGCTTGATGAAAATGACCCACCACGACATCAGCGAGGCTCCCAGCAGCAGCAGCATGACGAGCTGAACCGGCAACGAGGCATTCCAGATGAGGTGCAGCAAGGACAGGTCTTGACCGAGTTCAGGGTTCACGTGGCAGGTTCCAGGGCTTGAAGGATGAACGCGGGAATTTTAACGGGTTTGAAAAGCGCGGCATCAACGCACGCCAGCGTCACCCGCGCCGCGATCAGGGGTGTGACGCCGCGCGCCACGGTTTGTTCCACCATCAGGCTGGCGCCGCCGATGCGCCTGAGGCTGACCGACACGTCCAGAGCGTCGTTGAAACGCGCGGGCGACAGGTAATCGACTTCCACCCGCCGCACCACGAA
>MGZO01000118.1:1798-22017 GCA_001802655.1 Hydrogenophilales bacterium RIFOXYD1_FULL_62_11 | reverse complement strand
CTTCCTTCGACTGCCCGGATTCCAGCGCGACGTCGATCCACGGAATCAGGTTGCCGGCCAGCGGCACCGGCCAAGCATCGGTCGGATAGCGGTCGGAGCGGATGAAGTCTGCCACCTTGCGGTCGATATCGAGAATCGCCGAGGCCGGGTCGTCGAGCAGGGTTTTCACTTCACTGTTGATCGCGCCCATCTGCTGGATCAGCTCGCGCATGTTGCGCGCGCCGGCGCCGGATGCCGCCTGGTAGGTCATCGGCGACACCCATTCGACCAGCCCGGCGTCGAACAGACCGCCCATCGCCATCAGCATCAAGGACACCGTGCAGTTGCCGCCGACGTAGGTTTTGGTGCCGTTGGCGATGCCGTCCAGAATCACCTGCTTGTTGACCGGGTCGAGGATGATGATGGCGTCATCCTTCATCCGCAGCGTCGACGCGGCGTCGATCCAGTAGCCGTTCCAACCCGCTGCACGCAGCTTCGGGTAGACCTCCTGAGTGTAGTCGCCGCCCTGCGCGGTGATGATGGCATCGCACTGTTTCAACTCATCGATGGACAGGGCGTCCTTGAGCGCGGGGACGTCCTTGCCGATATCGGGGCCTTTGCCGCCCACATTGGAAGTGGTGAAAAACACCGGATCGATCAGATCGAAGTCACGTTCTTCCTTCATCCGTCCCATCAGCACGGAACCCACCATGCCGCGCCAGCCGATCAGTCCTACTTTCATCATTCTTCAGTCTCCAGAAAATCTTGTCCTGTGCGGATAAGGCTCACAACGCCTTCACAACAGCGTCGCCCATCTCGCTGCACGACACTTTTTGCGTGCCGTCGGTCCAGATATCGCCCGTGCGCAAACCCTCTGCGATCACTTTTTTCACTGCGCCCTCGATGCGGTCAGCGGTCGCCAGATCGGCGAAGGTGTAACGGTACATCATGGCGACCGACAGGATCGTCGCCAGCGGGTTCGCCAGATTCTTGCCCGAAATATCGGGGGCCGAACCGTGGATCGGCTCGTACATGCCCTTGTTGTTTTCATCGAGCGAGGCCGACGGCAACATGCCGATCGAGCCGGACAGCATCGAGGCCGCATCGGACAGGATATCGCCGAAAATATTGCCGGTGACCATGGTGTCGAACTGCTTCGGCGCGCGAATCAACTGCATCGCCGCGTTATCGACATACATGTGGGAGAGCGCGACTTCGGGGTAGTCCTTTGACACCTCGATCATCACTTCCTTCCACAGTTCAGAACATTCCAGCACGTTGGCCTTTTCAACCGAGCAGAGTTTCTTGCCGCGTTTCATCGCGATGCCGAATGCCACGTGCGCCACGCGACGCACTTCGGATTCGGAATAGAGCATGGTGTTGAAGCCGACGCGCTCGCTCCCCCCGGTTGGGCTTGGCCGCATCTCAATCCCGCGCGGCTGGCCGAAGTACACATCGCCAGTCAGTTCGCGCACGATCATCAGGTCGAGTCCGGACACCACTTCGGGTTTCAGCGACGATGCGGATGCCAGTTCGGGATACAACAAGGCCGGGCGCAGGTTGGCGAACAGATTGAGTTCCTTGCGGATGCGCAGCAGTCCGCGCTCGGGGCGCAGCGGACGGTCGAGCGCATCGTATTGCGGCCCGCCGACAGCGCCGAGCAGCACCGCATCGGCCGCGCGCGCGAGGCTCAGCGTGGCTTCCGGCAGCGGATCGCCCGCTGCGTCGTAGCCTGCGCCGCCGATGGGCGCGGTCTCCATTTCGATTTTCGCGCCGTCGCTTTTAAGAACGTCGAGCACCTTGACCGCCTGGGCGACAATTTCCGGGCCGATACCGTCGCCGGGGAGAACTGCAATTTTCATAAATCAACCTTGCTCACTGCACTACGCTGCGGGGAATTATTGTTAAGCAAACAACCACGGTGCTTCGATCTTGCGCCGTGCTTCGTAAGTCGCGATCTTGTCCGCCTGCAACAGCGTCAAGCCGATATCGTCCAGGCCGTTGAACAAGCGATGCTTGCGCCCCGCGTCCACAGCAAAAGGAATGACATCTCCAGTGGGCGTGGTGACGGTCTGCCGGTCCAGATCCACCGACAGCGCATAGCCCTCGTTGGCTTCGCATTCCCTGAACAACCGGTCGACGACGGCGGCATCCAGCACGATGGGCAGAATGCCGTTCTTGAAGCAGTTGTTGAAGAAGATGTCGGCAAACGACGGCGCAATGATGGCGCGAAAGCCCGCATCTTCCAGCGCCCACGGCGCATGCTCGCGGCTCGATCCGCAACCGAAATTTTCACGTGCCAGCAAGACGGAGGCGCCCTGATAGCGCGGCCGGTTCAGCACGAAGTCGGGATTAAGCGGCCGGTCGTGGTTCGACTTGCCGGGTTCGCCGTGGTCGAGATAGCGCCATTCGTCGAACAGATTGGGGCCAAAGCCGCTGCGCTTGATCGATTTCAGGAACTGCTTGGGAATGATGGCGTCGGTGTCGACGTTGGCACGGTCGAGCGGCACCACCAACCCATCCAGGGTAGTAAAAGCCTGCATAACGATTAATTGCCGGCCTTGCTGCCGGCTTCTTCAATGGATTCGCCCGCCTTCTGGACGTCCTGACCAAATCCCTCCATGGTGTTGCAACCTGCCAAGGTCAGTACAGCGGCAATCAAAACAGCAATCATCGGTTTCATGGGTTTCTCCTTAAAAGTTGCGTACATCAACAAAATGCCCGGCACACGCGGCAGCGGCGGCCATCGCCGGGCTCACCAGATGGGTGCGTCCGCCCTGCCCCTGCCGGCCTTCAAAATTGCGGTTGGAAGTGGAGGCGCAGCGCTCGCCCGGCTCCAGCCGGTCGGCATTCATCGCCAGGCACATCGAGCAGCCGGGCTCGCGCCATTCAAAACCGGCGGCGACAAAAATCTTGTCCAGCCCTTCGGCCTCGGCCTGTTGTTTGACCAGCCCGGAACCCGGCACCACCATCGCCAGCTTGACGTTGGGCGCAACCTTGCGGCCTTTGGCCACGCTGGCAGCTTCGCGCAGGTCTTCGATCCGCGAATTGGTGCAGGAACCGATAAACACCTTATCCACCGGAATCTCGGCCAGCGGCGTGCCTGCCTGCAGACCCATGTATTCGAGCGCACGGGTCCAGTCATGCTGCTTGGTTTCGCTCGGCGCGGTCGCCGGATCGGGCACGCTGCCATTGATTGTCGTCACCATCTCGGGTGAGGTTCCCCAGGTCACCTGCGGCTCGATCTTGCCTGCGTCCAGTTCAATCACGCGGTCAAACACCGCATCGGCATCCGAATGCAGGGTGTTCCACCAGGCGACCGCCTTGTCCCACGCAGCGCCCTTCGGCGAGTAAGGGCGGCCCTTGACGTAGTCGATCGTGGTCTGATCGACTGCCACCATGCCCGCGCGCGCACCGGCTTCGATGGCCATGTTGCACAGCGTCATGCGGCCTTCCATGCTCAGCGCACGGATGGCGCTGCCACCAAACTCGAGCGCATAGCCGGTGCCGCCGGCCGTGCCGATTTCGCCGATGATGGCTAGCGCGATGTCCTTGGCAGTGACGCCGCGGCCCAGCGTGCCTTCGACTTTCACCAGCATCGTCTTCGACGGTTTCTGCCACAGGCATTGCGTCGCCAGCACATGCTCGACTTCGGAGGTGCCGATGCCGAACGCCAGCGCGCCGAACGCGCCGTGCGTCGAGGTATGCGAATCGCCGCAGACCACGGTCATGCCGGGCAGGGTCAAGCCCTCTTCGGGGCCGATGACGTGGACGATGCCCTGGCGGATGTCGTCCATCTTGAATTCGGTAATGCCGTATTCGGCGCAGTTGGCGTCGAGCGTTTCCACCTGCAGGCGCGAAATCGGGTCGGCGATGCCCTGCGAGCGGTCGGTCGTCGGCACGTTGTGGTCGGGCACGGCGATCGCCGCATCGACCCGGCGCGGCGTGCGATGCGCCAGCTTCAGGCCTTCAAATGCCTGCGGGCTGGTGACTTCGTGCACCAGATGGCGGTCGATATAAAGCAGCGTGGTGCCGTCGGCTTCGACGTGGACGACGTGGGCGTCCCACAATTTCTGGAATAAGGTGAGTCCGGGCATGCGGAATAAGGCTAAGTTGCTTTAAACGACGATTATTTCATAGGTTCAGGGCGGCGGGCACGGCTTTTGTTTGGCGCCATTTTGATTTCGGCTATCTGGACTTTCCCCAGACGGCGTACACCACCCACGCCAGCGCCGCGCTCAAGGCGGCCAGCGTGAACGTCCACGCCGAGCCGAGCGACACCAGGTCAGGCCGCTGGCCAGCCCGCCGATAGTGCCGCCGACACCATACGACAGGCTGGTGTACAACGCCTGCCCGCGCGCCTGATGGCGGCCGCGAAAGTGCAGATGGATCAGCGCCACCGCCGCCGCGTGAAAGGTGCCGAAGCTGAACGCGTGCAGGGTTTGCGCCCCCCACACCAGCCAGGCCGACTCCACGCCCCAGGCGATGACCAGAAAGCGCAACGCCGCCAGCGCGAAGCTCGCCAGAATCAGCTGGCGCGGCGTCACTTGCGCAAAGATGCGCGGAATGATCAGGAAAATGCCGATTTCGCACAGCACCCCAAGCGCCCATAACCAGCCGACCGTGGACTTGTCGTAGCCATGCTCCACCAGATAAATCGAATAGAAGGTGTAATACGGCCCGTGCGTCACAGCCATCAACAGGCAGGCGGCCAGCAGCGAGGCCACTTCGGGGCGTTTCACGATATCCCAGACCGAATGATGGTCGGTGGGATGCGGCAGGATCTCGGCTTCGGGGATGGTTCGAGCCGACGCAACGATACCCAGCATCACGACCAGCACCGCCCACGGCAACCAGCGAATCGAGATCGTATCGAAGGCGTAACCCAGCCCCACCACCATCACGATGAACCCGACCGAACCCCACAGGCGGATGCGGCCGTAGGCATCGCTTCGCTCGCCCAGATGCGACAACGTCATCGCCTCGACCAGCGGCAAGGACGCGCTCCAGAAAAAGCTCAACGCCGCCATCACCGCGAACAGCCACCAGAAGCTGTCGCTGACGAACACGCCGGCAAACACCAGCACGCTGCCCGCTGCCGCGATCTGCACGATGGAAGTGCGCCTGCCGGTGCGATCCGCAATGTGGCCCCAGATATTGGGTGCGAATATCCGCATCACCTGCAGCAGCGACATCAGCACGCCGATCTGGAATGCGTTGAACGCCAGCGATTGCAGATACAGCCCCCAAAACGGCGACATTGCGCCGACGAAGGCGAAATAGAAGAAATAGAAACCGGACAGTCGCCAGTAGGGAACCGCATTCATGCGGCCGGATTATCCGCGAACCCGATGCGGATATTTCAACAACGGCACAGCCTTTTTACAGGCAGGCTCGACGTGGCCCGGGCAATCCGCTGGATCAACAAAAGACGGCAGCCCTGCCCAAGCACGCTACGAATCGGGTCTCCAGCGTACTCACCGCTCCACCGGTTCGTTCTGTTTGGCCAAGGCGGGGCAAGGGGACAGGACGCGCGCCGCCCCTTGCCCAAAGGCATAATTCCCCACATACTCGACCCACTGGCAGTTGAATACTTTTCAGCTGATTTTTTGCCCGATTCCGCTACCGCGTATTGAAATCCACTTTGGCGCCTCCCAGCCCCTCACTGATTGACTTGCCTGACCTGCAGCTCGACGATGCGCGCGCGTTGCTCGCACACGACGCCAGAAACGGCCAACCCCAACACGACGAATCGCCCACTGATTATTTGCAGCGGGTGATCGACAGCCTGTGCGAACTCTCGCTGAAGGATCCGTTGACAGGCTTGGGCAACCGCCGGCATTTTCACGCTGCGCTGGTACGCCAGATCGAATCGGTTGCGCGCTCTGGCGAGTCTGTTTTGCTGTTGCTGCTCGACATCGATCATTTCAAAAACATCAACGACACGCACGGCCATCTGGCCGGCGATCAGGTATTGCGGGCGATCGGGCATTGCCTGGCACGCTGCGTGCGTCCGGTGGATACGGTCGCTCGCTACGGCGGAGAAGAATTCGCCATCATCCTGCCCAACTGCCGACCGTTGTTCGGCCGCACGCTGGCTGAGCGCATTCGGCAGGCGGTATCCGACCTCTGCGTCCAGGTGAGTCCTCTGCTCAACATTCAGGCCACGATCAGTATCGGGGGGGCCTATGCGCCCGAATGGGTGCGCTCCACCCCCGAGCTGTGGATCGAACGTGCGGATACCCAGCTTTATCGCGCCAAATCCAATGGCCGCAACCAGGCATGCATCGATCAACCCCAGGAGCTTTCAGTTAGCGCAGAAGAAAAAGGCTTGCTGTACAGCCACTTGGCCGCAGACGAGGCGAACCCGTTCGAGTTCGGCCCAGGCAACGTAACAAACCGAGTAAACGCATGAACGATGTACTAAGTCCCCCCGCGCACCATTCCGATCTTGCCGAGGTTCCGCTCAAGCCCCTGGGCAAGGTGCTCGCTGTCACCAGCGGCAAAGGCGGCGTAGGTAAAACCTTTGTGTCGGCCAATCTTGCTGCTGCACTGGCCAAACGCGGCCACAAGGTGCTGGTGCTCGATGCCGATCTTGGGCTGGCGAATCTCGATGTGGTGCTCAACCTCTACCCTAAAATCACCTTGCATGACGTTTTTACCGGCAAGGCCAAGCTGGAAGATGCCATCCTCCCGGCGCCGGGTGGGTTTTCCGTGCTGCTGGCGGGTTCGGGGATGGTTGAGTATTCACGCCTGACGTCCGAAGTGCGCAGCGAGTTCTTGCGCGTGATGAACACCCTGGTGCCGAATTACGACGTTGTGATACTGGACACCGGCGCGGGCATTTCCGACGTCGTGCTGTTCGCTGTCTCGCTGGCGTCCGAAGTGCTGATGGTGGCGACCCCCGAGCCCACCTCACTCACCGACGCCTATGCCACGATCAAGGTATTGGTCGGGCAGCAACAGCGCCAAACCATACGCGTCATCATCAACCAGGCAACCCGGCCCGGCAGCGGTGCGGCCATCACCAACCAGCTTCAGCAAGTACTCGACCGCTTCGTAGTGGCCGGGCTCAACCAGCCCATTCGCCTGGTTCACATGGGCGACATCCCCCTGGACCCCGAGGTTCGCCAGGCCATCATGCGGCGTCAGCTCATGATGCAAGCCACACCCGGCTGCCCGGCTGGCGTGGCGCTTGGCCAGATCGCCCGCAATCTCGAAGAAAGCGTCATTCCCCGGCCTGCATAGCACGCGGCAGGGACGCTTCATGAAACCGACAGGCAGACCGTTCAGTACGGCGTTTGGATCGTCCTCACTAACGCCATCACCCGTTCCGGCTCCATCCTGAGCAAGCTGCCAATTTCACGATAATCGTCTGGCAGGGCCGCATTATCCCAGCCTTCGGCAGAATGGCGTGCCAGGTTGACCGCCAGGGTGACATTGCGCACCCGGGACGTGTTCGCAAGGGCAGGATCATGCAGGTTTTTCAGCAGCTCCGGCAGATGCCAATCAATGGCCAGCTGACGCTGCAGTTCCAGCCCGGTAAAACCCAGCACCCGTTTTTGCAAGTCTGCGCTACGCAAGGACGAATCGGCGTGCTGGAGCCGGTGAATGTCGAGCATTTGTACGGGACTGAAGCACCACATCAGTATCTCGGCCACATGTGAAAGCAAGGTGGACACATGGACTTCTTCCGCATGCAAATCATGCAATCGCAACGCCCAGTCATACGCGTAATACGCTGAACGTTGGGCGCGGCGTACGGTTTGCAGCAGTTGCAGCAAGGCATCCAGGTGGCCTTGCAGCATGGTTTCGACAAGCGGGGAAGCCGGCACATCACGGAAGAAAGGCTCGAGACCCATCATCAGCAAGGCCTGTTTCACATCGACCAGTTCATAGGTCTGGTTGCGATGTTTGTGGGTCTGCATGAAACGCAGCAGTTTGACCGTCATCAGCGGATCATCGGTCACCACATTGGCAATGCTGCGCGGATTGAGCAGCGTTTCGTCAGCGCGCAGTCGCTCGAGTTCGCGTGCACTGCTTTTCAGCACGGGAATATCGGCCTCTCCCAGGTAAGCCAGCCAGACTGCCAGGCCCTTTAAATGCTGTGACATCTTTACTCCCGGGCTGAACCCCATGATTTGAATCTATATACGCTAGCAACCTGTCCGACTTGCAGAATCGAAGCGAAAATCCGGTTGGGCGAGGGCAGACTTTGCCGATGTTGCCGGGCAATAATCGCTCCTATTGCCCAAAAAAGCGGCGAAACATGAACCGGCCAGGCGGATTTGCAGCCGATTTTCTTCACGTCCGACAGGACGCCAGTGCACAGCATGAAACGGTAAAACTGGCGCAACACTTTAGTTAACGCCTCGCCTGGCATGAAAACCTCAACGCCCCGCGCGAAGCCAATCAGGATCCGCAGCCCCTACAATCACGTCTCCTGTATCAGGTTTTGTTTATGCTCAACCCCATCAAGTCCATCTGTTTCGACCCCGACTGTCGCGCCTGTCCACGTCTGGCCCACTTTCTCGACGAGGTTCGCGTTCAGCATCCCGATTACCACGCGCGCCCGGTGGCGCCCTTCGGCGACCCGGAAGCGCGCTTGTTGATTGTCGGCCTCGCCCCGGGGATGCATGGCGCCAACCGCAGTGGTCGCCCGTTCACCGGGGACCATGCCGGAATCCTGCTGTATCAGACCCTGCACCAGTTTGGTTATGCCAGCGCGCCGCAATCGGTCGCCTCCAATGACGGCTTGCAGCTGATCGATTGCCGCATCACCAATGCAGTGAAATGCCTGCCGCCCGCCAACAAGCCCGAACCCGCCGAAATCCGCGAATGCAATCACTTTCTGGCAGCCGAACTGGCCAATTTACCCACGAACGCCCGCATCCTCGCGCTAGGCCAGATCGCCCATCAAGGGATACTGCGCGCACTCGGTCTGCCACTCAAGTCCTACCCTTTCAGCCACGCCAGCGACTACCGCTTGCCTAATGGGAGACGGCTGGTCAGCAGCTACCATTGCTCCCGCTACAATACCCAGACGCGACGGCTTACACCCGAAATGTTCGCGGCCATTTTTAGCTTACTGCAAACCCAGGACTGAGCATGCCCGTCGTCACCATCAAACTCGCCGGAACACTGACCCGCGAACAAAAGCAAAAGGTTGCCGAGGAAATCACTGCCACGCTGGCGCGTCACGCGGGCAAGCCTGCGTCATACACCTATATCGCTTTCGAGGAACTACCCGAGGAAAACTGGGCGATTGCAGGTAAGTTGCTGGATGAGGACTGATTGTCTTGCCCTGCGCGGACAAAACCGGTTTTAGAGCATGAGCGTCGACAAGGACTTTCTGGCCTCGCTACCCACCCTGCCCGGTGTCTATCGCATGATCGACGCCGCAAATGCGGTGCTCTATGTCGGCAAGGCAAAAGACCTGAAAAAGCGCGTTTCCAGCTATTTTCAAAAGACCGATCAAAGCCCGCGCATCCGGCTGATGCTGAAAACGGTCGACCATATCGACACTACGGTGACGCGCACCGAGGCCGAAGCGCTGCTGCTGGAAAACAACCTCATCAAAAGCCTGAAGCCGCGCTTCAACATCCTGTTTCGCGACGACAAGTCCTACCCCTACCTGCTGCTGACCGGGCATCGCTTTCCACGCCTGGCCTATTTTCGCGGCACCCCCAAAAAACAGGATCAGGCGTTTGGCCCCTACCCCAATTCGTATGCGGTGCGCGAAAGCATCCAGTTGCTGCAAAAAGTGTTTCAGCTGCGCAGTTGCGAAGACACGGTGTTCGCCAACCGCTCGCGGCCCTGCCTGCTGCACCAGATCAAGCGCTGCACCGCGCCGTGCGTCAAGCTCATCACACCGGAAGCCTATGCGCAGGATGTCGAAGCCGCAGCCCAACTGCTGCACGGTGCTGCCAACACCCTGACCGAGCAGATCACCGCGCAGATGAACGCCGCCGCCGCCGCGCTCGATTTTGAAACCGCCGCCCACCTGCGCGACCGCCTGCGCATGCTGGCCACCGTGCGCGAAAAGCAGTTCGTCGACACCACCGGCAGCGAGGCCGATGCCGATGTCATCGCGGCTGCAGAGGTCGCCGGGGTGATCGCGCTCAACCTGACCATGATCCGTGGTGGGCGCCATCTGGGCGACCGCAGCTTTTTTCCGCAGCATGGTGAAGGCGCCCCCCTGGCCGAGGCACTGGAGGCGTTTATTGCCCAGCATTACCTTGATCACCCCATTCCCTCGCGCATCTTGATCAGCGAAGCGATCGATACCGACGCGCTGGAAGTGGTGCTGTCCGAACACGCACACAAGAAAATCAGCCTGCAACATCGCGTCACCGCCCAGCGCAAAGTATGGGTCAGCATGGCGGAAGCCAATGCGCGCCTGTCCGCCGAACGCCGCAGCACCGAACGCAGCAACCAGTCGCAACGGCTCGCTGCGCTGCGCGATACGCTCGACCTTCCAGCCCTCAGACGAATCGAATGTTTTGATATTTCGCACACCCTGGGCGAAGCGACGATCGCCTCGTGTGTGGTGTACGAAGGCGACGACCTTAAAAAATCCGATTACCGGCGCTACAACATCAGCGGCATTACCCCGGGCGACGACTACGCCGCGATGCACGCTGCCCTGATCAAACGCTTCCAGAAAAGCATCGAAGAAAACGGCGTACTGCCCGACTTGCTTCTCATCGACGGCGGCAAAGGGCAAATCAGCACGGCGGTTGCGGCGATGAATGAACTCGGTCTAGGCGACGTTTTGCTCCTCGGTGTCGCCAAGGGCGAAGCGCGCAAACCCGGCCTGGAAACCCTGGTTTTTGCCGACGGCCGCGAATTGAAACTCGCCAAAGACCATCCCGGCTTTCACCTGATCCAGCAGATACGCGACGAAGCACACCGCTTCGCCATCACCGGCCACCGCGCCAAACGCGGCAAAACACGCATGCAATCGACACTGGAAGACATCGCAGGAATCGGCCCCAAGCGCCGCAAACAGCTGCTCGAACACTTCGGCGGATTGCAGGGTGTACGAGATGCCGGGATCGATGCGCTTGCTACTGTCAACGGTATCAGTCGAGAATTGGCAGAATCCATTTATCGCACCCTGCATTAATGCCGCTCAATCTCCCCAACCTGCTCACCTGGCTGCGCATCCTTCTCATCCCTGTCATGGCGGGCGTTTTTTATTTGCCCCAGGGCTGGGTAACCCCGCTTGAGGCGAATGTACTGGCCGCTTTGATTTTTAGTATCGCCGCGCTGACCGACTGGCTGGACGGCTATCTGGCCCGCGCGCTTGGCCAAACCTCGGCGTTCGGTGCGTTTCTCGACCCGGTAGCCGACAAGCTGATGGTCGCAGCTGCATTGATCGTGCTGGTCGACCTCGGCCGCGCGACCCCCCTGATTGCGCTCATCATCATTGGGCGTGAAATCACCATTTCCGCCTTGCGCGAATGGATGGCCAAGGCAGGCAAATCGGCGAGCGTGGCGGTGTCGTTTGTCGGCAAGCTCAAAACCGCCGCGCAAATGATCGCTATCGTTCTGCTGCTCTATGCCACCCCATTCGCCGGCCTGCCCATTGCATTCATTGGCACGCTGCTGATCTGGGTCGCTGCGCTGCTGACATTGGTCTCGATGGGGTATTACCTGATGATGGCCACACGCGCATTACAAAATAATTGACGAATAGTCAGGCAAACCTGTTGACAGAAAAAACCTGAATCCCCATAATGCGCAGCCTTCAACGCGGGAATAGCTCAGCTGGTAGAGCGCGACCTTGCCAAGGTCGAGGTCGGGAGTTCGAACCTCCTTTCCCGCTCCAGCATTCCGGGGAAAACAGAAGGACAAGTCCGGACGTTTTCCCCTTTTCAATTAGCAATTAGAATTAAGCGGTATTTGGCGCGATAGCAAAGCGGTTATGCACCGGATTGCAAATCCGTGTAGGTCGGTTCGACTCCGGCTCGCGCCTCCAGATTCGAAGCCGACTAGCCGATTCGCCCGGATGGTGAAATTGGTAGACACAAGGGACTTAAAATCCCTCGCCAGTGATGGCGTACCGGTTCGATTCCGGTTCCGGGCACCACCATCCTTTCGGCCGCGTAGCTCAAGTGGTATAATTTTGCCGCTTGATTATTTGTTTGGTTGTTTTGCATCAATGGGCGTTTCGCCCATTTTTTATTTGCATTTCTTGTACGCAGCCCGTCGTAGCGCTTAGCGCAGCGGCACAACAGTGGATTGTTGATAATGGATTTGACCACCCGCCTGGAACCCGTGCTTGCCGGACTCGGATACGAGTTGGTCCAGCTTGAGCGTGCCGGCCGCGGTCAATTGCGCCTGTTCATCGACAAGCCGGGCGGCATCACGATTGATGACTGCGTCACGGTGAGCAATCACCTGACGCACCTGTTCACAGTCGAGAACATCGACTACGACAGACTGGAAGTGTCCTCGCCCGGGCTGGATCGTCCACTGGTAAAACCACAGGATTACGTCCGGTTCGCTGGCGAGCAGGTCACACTCAAACTGCGGGTGCCGCTGAATAATCGGCGTCGCCTCAATGGTCAGTTAATTGGGCTGGAAAACGATGCCGTGAAGTTGATCGTCGATGGCATAGAAGTATCGGTTGATTTAAGAAATGTGGATGCTGCCCGCCTCAGGCCCTTGGTCTAAGTGCAGCGAGTTGGAGAAAATATGAGCCGTGAAATGTTAATGCTGGCCGATGCGCTGGCCCGCGAAAAGAACGTAGACAAAGAAGTCGTTTTCGATGCGCTGGAGCAGGCACTTGCCTCCGCCACCAAAAAACGCTTCAAGGAAGAGTCCGACGTGCGCGTGTCGATCGACCGTGACTCGGGCGATTACGAATCCTTCCGCCGCTGGCAGGTTGTGTCCGAGGCCGACCTCGAGTCCGAGGGCTACCAGATCCTGCTGATCGACGCGCAGGACAAGCATCCCGACATCGAGATGGGCGATTACATCGAAGAGCCGCTTGAAAACATCGAATTTGGCCGTATTGGCGCGCAAGCGGCCAAACAGGTCATTCTGCAAAAAATCCGCGATGCCGAGCGCGAGCAGATCATCAGCGACTTCCTTGACCGCAAGGAGCACCTGGTTAATGGCGTGGTGAAACGCATCGACCGTGGCAACGCCATCATCGAATCCGGCCGCGTCGAGGGTTACCTGCACCGTGACCAGATGATCCCGCGTGAAAACCTGCGTGTCGGCGACCGCGTGCGAGCCTACCTGCTGCGCATTGATCGTGGCGTGCGCGGCCCGCAGGTGGTGTTGTCGCGCACCGCGCCCGAATTCATCATGAAACTGTTCGAACTGGAAGTGCCCGAGATTGAGGAAGGCCTGCTGGAAATTAAGGCAGCCGCCCGCGACCCTGGCCTGCGTTCCAAGATCGCAGTGGTGTCCCACGACCCGCGCATTGATCCGATCGGCACCTGCATCGGCCTGCGCGGTTCACGCGTCACCTCGGTAACCAACGAACTGGCCGGCGAGCGCGTGGACATCATTCACTGGTCGGCCGAGCCGGCTCAGTATGTGATCAACGCACTGGCACCCGCTGAAGTAAGCTCCATCGTGGTTGACGAAGACAAGCACAGCATGGACGTGGTGGTGGAGGAAGAGCAGCTGGCCATGGCCATCGGTCGTGGCGGCCAGAACGTGCGCCTGGCATCCGAACTGACCGGCTGGGATCTCAACATCCTGTCGCGCGCAGCGGCGGAAGAAAAGCAGACGGCAGAAAGCGGCAAGACGCTGGCGCTATTTATTGCAAAACTCGACGTCGACGAGGAAGTGGCGCAGATTCTGGTCGACGAAGGCTTCTCCACGCTGGAAGAAGTCGCTTATGTGCCGTTGAACGAGATGCTCGAAATCGATGCGTTCGACCAGGATCTGGTCAACGAACTGCGCACCCGGGCACGCAATGCCCTGCTGACTGCGGCCATCGTGGGCGAAGAAGAAGTCGAAGCATCGGCGGGCGACTTGCTGTCGCTCGAAGGCATGGATGCGGAAACAGCCCGTCTGCTTGCAGTTAAAGGTATTCACACCACCGAAGACCTGGCGGATCTGGCAAGCGATGAACTGATCGAGCTGGTTGCAATGGATACCGATCGCGCCAATCAATTGATCATGGCCGCACGCGCGCCGATGATCGCCCAAGGCTGAGAGTCACGAGGATTGCATGAACGTTGAACAATTCGCCCAGGAACTGAAACTGCCCCCCCTTCTGCTGCTTGAGCAGCTGAAGGCGGCAGGCGTCAGCAAAAACGATATCGCCGATACCATGTCGGAGGCAGACAAGTCGCATTTACTCGACTATTTGCGCAAGGTACATGGTGGTGGAGCTGAAGCCAGCAAAACCAAAATCACCATCACGCGCAAGCAGACCGGCGAGATCCGTAAAACCGACAGCACCGGCAAGTCGCGCACGATTCAGGTGGAAACGCGCAAATCGCGTACCTACGTCAAACGTGACGCCAGTACGCCTACCGCCGAGGCTCAGCCAGTCGCCGAGACCGTCGAGGAAGCACTCGCGGCTCCGCTGATCGAGGAGATGGCTCCACCTGTCGTCGAAATTCAGGCTGAAGCTGCTCCAGTTGCGGCGCCCGAACCCGAAGCGATTGCCGAACCGGTTGAGGTTAAGGCTGAAGTGAAGCCAGCGCCGGTTGAACCGGTTGCGGTTGAACCTGTTGTGGCTGAAATCGCCCCCGCCGAAGTGGTCGCAGAGGCTGCACCTGTTGAAGCTGCCCCGCAGCCAGAAGCTGAAGTAGCTCCTGCGGTCAAAAAAACCACCCGCATCATCAAGAAAGCCTCGATTCTGAACGAAGCGGAAGTCAAAGCGCGCGAAGACGAGGCACGTCGCCATACTGCACTGCAAGAACGCCAAGCTGCAGACTCCAAGGCCCGCGCCGAGCTCATCGTCATGCGCAAGCAGGCAGAAGCTGCACGTGAAGCCGCCAAACTGGTTGCCGCACAGAAGGCGGCCGAACCCGCAGCGCCTGCAGCACCGACGGAAAAAACCCTGCACAAGCCTGACAAACCGAGCGTAACCAAAGCGGCAAAAGGCCCGGATAAAAAACCTGCGGGCGCCTGGAAAGACGACAGCGCGCGTCGTAAAGGCGGACTTAAAACCCGTGGCGGTGCCGCACCTGACAC
This sequence comes from Hydrogenophilales bacterium RIFOXYD1_FULL_62_11, assembly GCA_001802655.1. Lineage (GTDB taxonomy): Bacteria > Pseudomonadota > Gammaproteobacteria > Burkholderiales > Thiobacillaceae > Thiobacillus. The sequence continues at coordinate 6,867 of MGZO01000118.1, read as the reverse complement.
CGGCTGGCGTGGCCGTAAAGGCAAATCGCGCTCGGGCCAGGATGACAGCAACTTCATCGAACCGACCGAAATGGTCGTGCGCGAAGTCCTGATTCCCGAAACCATCACCGTGGCCGAATTGGCCCACAAGATGTCGGTCAAGGCGGCCGAGGTCATCAAGGCGCTGATGAAGCTGGGCAGCATGGTTTCAATCAACCAGGTGCTTGACCAGGAAACCGCGATCATCGTGGTCGAAGAAATGGGTCACATCGGCAAACCTGCCGCACTCGACACACCGGAAGCCTTCCTCATTGATGCGGGCGAGGTGGTCGAGCATGAAATGCTCAACCGCGCACCTGTGGTGACCGTGATGGGTCACGTCGACCACGGCAAAACCTCGCTGCTCGACACCATTCGCCGCACCCGTGTGGCCAGTGGCGAGGCTGGCGGCATCACCCAGCACATCGGCGCGTATCACGTCGAAACCGAAAAAGGCATGATTACCTTCCTCGATACGCCGGGTCACGAAGCGTTTACCGCCATGCGGGCACGCGGCGCCAAAGCGACCGACATCGTGGTATTGGTTGTGGCAGCAGATGACGGCGTCATGCCGCAAACCATCGAAGCTATCCACCACGCCAAGGCCGCCAATGTGCCGCTGGTCGTGGCAGTGAACAAGATCGACAAACCCGGTGCCAATCCCGAGCGGATTCGCCAGGAACTGGTCGCGCAAGGCATCACGCCTGAAGAGTGGGGCGGTGATACGCAGTTCGTCGAAGTGTCGGCCAAAGCCAACACCAATATCGATGGCCTGCTCGATGCGATTCAGTTGCAGGCCGAGGTGCTTGAATTGAAGGCAGCCGCAACTGGCTCGGCCAAGGGCATCGTCATCGAAGCGCGCCTGGACAAAGGCAAGGGGCCAGTTGCCACGCTGCTGATCCAGTCCGGCACCTTGCGCCGCGGCGACATGGTTCTGGCGGGCCAGGTATTCGGCCGCGTCCGCGCCATGCTCGACGAAACAGGCAAGCCCGTGACCGAAGCAGGTCCGTCCATCCCGGTTGAAGTCCAGGGCCTCTCAGACGTGCCGCAGGCAGGCGAAGACATGATGGTATTGCCGGACGAACGCAAAGCGCGTGAGATCGCGTTGTTCCGTCAGGGCAAATTCCGCGAAGTGCTGCTGGCCAAAAAGCAGGCTTCGAAGATGGAAACGATGTTCGGCCAGATTGGCAAGGAAGAAGTGCAGCAACTGCCGATCATCCTCAAGGCCGACATGCAGGGCTCGTACGAAGGCCTGGCGCATGCACTGACCAAGCTGTCCACCGACGAAGTCAAGGTCAACATCATCCACAGCGCAGTCGGTGCCATCACCGAGTCCGACGTCAATCTGGCGCTCGCCTCCAAGGCGGTGCTGATCGGCTTCAACGTGCGCGCCGATGCATTGGCCCGCAAGCTGGCCGAATCCAGCGGCGTGGACATCCGCTACTACAACATCATCTACGAAGCCGTGGATGAGGTGAAAGCCGCGCTGTCCGGCATGCTGGCACCCGAGAAGCGCGAGAGCGTGATCGGCACCGTCGAAATCCGTCAGGTCTTCGTGATCTCCAAGGTGGGTTCGATTGCCGGTTGCTACGTGCTCGATGGTGTCATCAAGCGCAACGCCGGTATCCGCGTGATCCGCAACAACACGGTGATCCATCAGGGCGAACTCGACTCGCTCAAGCGCTTCAAGGACGACGTGAAAGAAGTCAAAGCCAACTTCGAATGTGGCTTGAGCCTGAAAAACTTCAACGACATCCAGGTCGGCGACCATCTGGAAGTGTTTGAAGTTGTGGAAGTGGCGCGCTCGCTCTAATGCCGAAGGATTTTCCAAGAGCGCGCCGCGTTGCCGACCAGATCCAGCGCGAACTGCCGGAGTTGATCCGGCAGGAAGTAAAGGATCCGCGCGTCGGCATGCTGACCATCACCGAGGTGGAGGTCAACCGCGACATGGAGTTTGCCAAGGTGTTCTTCACCACCTTGGGCGGTGAGCCCGAGCATGCAGCCTGTCTGCAGGGACTCCAGCGCGCCAGCGGCTTTCTGCGTTCGCAGCTGTCGCACCGCATGCAGTTGCGCGTGGTGCCCAAGCTCACTTTCGTTTACGACCGCTCGGTCGAATACGGCATGCAACTCACCCACCTGATTGAAGCGGCTGTCGCCGAAGACGCCAAAAATGCCCCCCCTCTCACAGAAGAGGAGGGCGCAGAAGCAGAAGATGGTGGCGATAGCGCAGATGTGACGCCCAAACCGATCAGCGAGTGAAGCCCGCCCGCCAACCGATAGACGGCGTGCTGCTGCTGAACAAGCCGGTCGGCATCACCTCCAACGCTGCCCTGCAAAAAGCCAAGTGGCTGCTCAATGCCAAAAAGGCGGGCCACACCGGCACCCTCGATCCTTTCGCCGACGGCCTGCTGCCGCTCTGTTTCGGCGAAGCCACCAAGTTTTCCGCTTACCTGCTGGAATCCGACAAGCACTACCGCGCAACCATGCGGCTCGGCATCACGACCACGACTGGCGATCCGGAAGGCGACGTGCTGAACACCCGCGACGTCACAGCCAGCTGTGCTGACATCAGCGCAGTTCTGCTCCGCTTCAGGGGTGAAATCGAACAAATCCCACCCATGCACTCGGCACTCAAGCATCAGGGGCGCCCCCTCTACGAATACGCGCGTGCCGGCATCGAGATCGATCGCCCTCCCCGCAAAGTGCGGATCAACGCACTCGATCTCGTCGAATGCAAGCCCCCGGTTGTGGTGTTCGATGTGCAATGCAGCGCCGGCACCTACATCCGCACATTGGCGCAGGACATCGGCGCGATACTTGGATGCGGTGCCCATCTCACCAACCTGACCCGTACAAGGGTCGGTGGATTTGACCTGTCGCAAGCACACAGCCTGGCTGCGCTGGAAGCCCTGCCTGCCGCCGAACGCATCAACGCTTTACTGCCGTTGGATGCCATGCTGACGCACCTCCCGGTAGTCGATTTATCCGCCGAGGATACGGTGACCCTGATACAAGGCCGCAGCGTGCCGTTTACGCATCAGCAGCAAGAACTTGTTCGCCTATACGCGCCAGGCAGCGATTTTATTGGCGTAGCTGAAACCACGGCAGGGCAACTTGTTCCGCGCCGACTCTGCAATACAGCAGATCGAGCCGCTCACGCCCGGGCAGGTGCCTGATAGCCCCCCAAATTCAATCGAGCACTTTTGCTCTCAGGGCATACAAGCGGTGTTGCTCCCTTAATCGTGAAGAGCCAGTGTTCCGACGGATTGAAGTTGTAAGCAGACTGATGGATTCGCAAATGCGTCCGATCTCAAATCCATCACTATTCCGATTGAACGTCTGCCAATGAATCGACCGCCTCAGTTCGGCCAGAAGTGGTCATCCGAGCATTACTCAGATAGCAGACATTCGGTCCGGATTATCATTACATATACGGACAGACAATCTCGATGAACCAACCATGAATCAAGCAGTTTCGGCACATAAGCATGTTCTGCGAATTTCAATGCAATGACCGGCGGGTTTGGTGAGTTACTGCTGGGCTGAATGATGGCGGGAAAACGACAGCACTTCGTTCCCCAATTCTTGCAGCGAGGTTTTGCAAGCCACTTCGTCGGCGATGAAGCGTTTACGTGGGCCCATCGAAAAGGAGCCCAGCCATTCAATACAAACGTAAAGAACGTCGGTGTCGAGGGTTTCTTTTATTCGGAAGGCGAGGACGCCGAACTGGACAGGGCGATTACAGATTTCGAGGGAGAGTTCAATTCGTTGATTTCGGACCTCCGGTCTGGGAAAGCATATACAACAATCGATCCAGCACGGATAGCTCAGCTCTTGGCGCATCTCGAAATACGAACAAGGCATTTGAGGCAGAGCTTTCTCGAAACAGGGACGTATCTCTTGGATGGACTCATGAAGTTCGCCTCGGATGAAGAAGTGTTTGGTCGATACTTCCGCCGCGCGATTCAGCGCGATCCATCATTGATGCAAGATGCGATGGCGAAAGAGATGCAGAAGTACGGCATTCCACGACAATTTCTGCCGCAAGTTATGGAGATGAGCAAACCGCTGTTGGAACAGGCGCTCCCGGAGACGCTTTCCAAGATGTCAGTGTTCGCGAAGCAGTTTCGCAGTTCCTTGCCAGGAATGCTCAAGGGAGCAGCAAAGTCTGGGCACATCAAGGCGCTAGCGGGGACACTGGCGCCAGAGAGCAAAGTAAGTCGCTTTGTGGGCCTTCAATTTCGGGTTGCCAGCTCCGATGGCGTTTCCTTCCCCTTGGGGGATTCTGTGGTGCTATTTCACGTTGCAGGAGAAAGACCTTTTAAACCTTTCTTTGAAGCCAAAGACGAACTGCTGGCCGTTTTCTTACCACTAAGCCCGCACCATGTGCTCGTTGGCTCCAATGGCTCCTATGAGTGGGACTCTGTACGCTTGCGTCACGAGATCGCCCGTTGTGCTCTAGAGCATTTCATTTCCAGTGAAGCGCCGCCAGAACACATCGATCTTGCACCGGTGATTGGCGAGAACGCCTATATGCTGTCGACAGATCAAATTGAGACATTGGTCAGTGAACTCATTAACAATTAAAGGGCCAATAAGCCCATGCACGCGACGCGCGAAAACGCACGCGCGTGATAGGCGGGGTTGAACATCTGTTCTTCAAATCGCCCAGCTTCCGCTTTGGGTCGAAAGCGGGCGGTTTTGGCGGCCCGGTATTTTCGACTTTATTAGGTTAGATCAGCCAGCAATGTTCCCTCCTGGCTGTATTCGTCTTGCCCTGCCCGCCTGCAAGTCCACGCGCGATCACGCGCTTGAGTCAGATCCCCTTTTTCGCGTAAAATGCACGGTTTTCCCAGAACGTGTCCCGCTCAGCCGCAGGCCACGCGATTTAGAAGGAGTACACCATGGCTGTTACCGTCGCTCAAAAAGCTGAAATCGTCACCAGTTACCAGCGTGCCGCTGCCGACACCGGCTCCCCCGAAGTTCAGGTTGCCCTGCTGACGGCCCGCATCAATGATCTGACCGGCCACTTCAAGGCCAACATGAAGGAC
>MGZO01000118.1:0-1752 GCA_001802655.1 Hydrogenophilales bacterium RIFOXYD1_FULL_62_11 | reverse complement strand
AGCTGCTGGATTACCTGAAGCGCACCAACCTCGAAGGCTACAAGACCCTGATCGAACGCCTGAGCCTGCGTAAGTAAGCCGGGCCAAGCCACTGTGATGACACAGCAATATGCTGCATCGGCACAGTTGGCGGGTCGTTCGACCCCCTGAATTTCTCACGCCCCGCACTCGCGGGGCGTTTTCATTTGAAAGGAACTCGTGTGAGCGCTATCAAGAAAACCTTCACCTATGGCCGCCATCAGGTCACCCTGGAAACAGGCGAAATCGCCCGTCAGGCTGGCGGCGCGGTTATCGTCAACATTGAAGACACCGTGGTGCTGGTCACCGTCGTTGCCAAAACGGATGTCAAACCCGGCCAGGACTTCTTCCCGCTGACTGTCGACTATCAGGAAAAAACCTACGCAGCCGGCCGCATCCCGGGTGGCTTCCTGAAGCGCGAAAGTCGCGCGTCCGACGCTGAAATTCTGATTTGCCGCCTGATCGACCGCCCGATCCGTCCGCTTTTCCCGGACGGCTTTTTCAACGAAGTGCAAATCATCGCCACGGTGATGTCGTCCAATCCCGAAATCAGCGCCGACATTCCTGCGCTGATCGGCGCCTCCGCTGCGCTATCGCTGTCCGGCCTGCCGTTCGACGGCCCGGTGGGCGCCGCGCGCGTCGGTTTCATCAACGGCGAATATGTGCTGAACCCCACGCTTTCCGAACTCAAAGACTCCGCACTCGACCTGGTCGTCGCGGGTACTGAATCCGCCGTGCTGATGGTCGAGTCCGAAGCAATGGAATTGCCGGAAGACATCATGCTGGGCGCGGTGGTGTTCGGCCATACCCAGATGCGCGCGGTCATCAATGCAATCAACGAACTGACCGACGAAGCCGGTGCCGATGCGTGGGATTGGCAGGCTCCTGCTGAAGATGCAGCGATGGTGGAACGCCTGAAGACGCTGGCCGAAGACGGCCTGCAGCAGGCTTACAGCATCAAGCAGAAGCAGGCGCGCACCACTGCGGTCGACGACATCCGCAACAAGGCGTACGCCGAACTCATCCCCGCCGGGATGGACACCACCGCTGCCAACAGCGTGAAGGATGCGTTCCACCGCCTGGAGGCCAGCGTGGTGCGTAACCGCATCCTGTCCGGCCAGCCGCGTATCGACGGCCGCGACACCCGTACCGTACGCCCGATCACCATCCGCACCGGCGTGTTGCCGCGCACCCACGGTTCGGCTCTGTTTACCCGTGGCGAAACCCAGGCACTGGTGGTCACCACGCTCGGCACCGGCCGTGACGAGCAAACCATTGACGCGCTCGAAGGCAGCTACTCCGACCGTTTCATGATGCAGTACAACATGCCCCCCTACGCCACCGGCGAAACCGGCCGCGTGGGCGCACCCAAGCGCCGCGAAGTGGGCCACGGCCGTCTGGCCAAGCGCGCACTGATGGCGGTGTTGCCGTCCAAGGAAGAGTTCGGCTACACCATGCGCGTGGTGTCCGAAATCACCGAATCCAACGGCTCGTCGTCGATGGCCTCGGTGTGCGGCGGCTGCCTGTCGCTGATGGATGCGGGCGCACCGCTGAAAGCGCACGTCGCCGGCATCGCCATGGGCCTGATCAAGGAAGGCGGCAAGTTCGCCGTGCTGACCGACATCCTCGGCGACGAAGATCACCTCGGCGACATGGACTTCAAGGTTGCGGGCACTGAAAAAGGCGTCACCGCGCTGCAGATGGACATCAAGATCCAGGGCATTACCGCTGAAA